>NZ_JAOTQT010000055.1:0-2687 GCF_025685725.1 Burkholderia sp. BKH01
AAACCCCCGCCCGAACAGGCGGGGGTTTTTGCATTGGCGCGGACAAAATGCAGGCTGCGCAAAGCAACGAGCAGGTGGGGCTGGAGCGCCGAAGGTGCTAATCAGGACAGCGCAGCTCAGCGCAACCCATCCGCGCAATCGGCCAAGACGCGCTCAGGCCAACCAGATCGGCCCACATGGTGGCGGCACGAGTTGCCATGACCATCTCGACTCACCTACTCCCGCCGTGACGGCGACCATATCGTAGGCATGGAGTCGATACCATCCTGGCGGCATGAGTTACCGGTTTCCCCAACGGTTGGAAGCCATGCGCAGCAGTGTGGCATTGGCAGCACGCAGATCGAACAGTTCGGCGTCGAAGCCGGGGCCGACCCAGTTCCGGTAATGTTCGGCTTCTTCGCTATCCGGATCATCGTATAGCGTGTTCAGGAATGCTTCGTAGCCTGTCGCGCCACCCACGTCCTCCGGCGGGCAGGCCCGAGTACCGTCGATGACCTGGGCCGCGCCCCACGGTTCGCCCCCGACGGTTTCCATTTTCTCGACGACGATGACGTGAACCCAGCCGTCTCCGAAGTCGTAGCGGTAAAGGAAGCGAGAGCTGGGTTTCAGAATCTTCTGAAGTCGAGACTTACGGTCGTCGGCAGTTGTGTTCGGGTCAGCGAAGTCCCGCACGTCATCGACCTCGAACATGGCGTAGGTCATGCCGTCGATCAGAAAGTCGTGCAGGTGGGTGTCTTCCCAGCCGAAGGCCGCCTGCAGGATATGGTGCAGCTTGCGCAGCGACTCGGTTCCTTCGACCTCGATCCGGCGCCAGATGGGCGGCTCGATATGTTGAAGCTGCACGTACAGAGTAAAGCGCTGGAACGATTTCGCCATCTGATCTCCGGGGAACGGAAAGCCTGCGGCATTATCGCCTTACGATGTCGGGTAGGTCATTTTCCAGAGCTGCAGTCCTTCGATCCAGTTAATCGGATGTCCTGCAATGCGCGCAAGCCCGGTGCGCAGATGCGCCTCTGCATCGATGCCGTTGAGCTTGGCCGTTCCGATCAGGCTGCAAATCGCGGTAGCACGCTTCCCACCTGAGTTCGCGCTGGCGAACAGGTAGTTCGGCGCCCGATGGCCACTCCGGGCAACGCGCACTCGACCGCCAGGTGATCGATTTCCAGGTGCCCGTCGTCGCAGTAGCGCGCGAGCGCTTCCCGTCGGTTCAAAGCGTAGAGGATCGCCCGACTCGTGTCGGATTCGCGTGAGAGCGTCTCCAGTGTGGCGTTCATCCGTCAATGCGAAGTGCGTCTCGCTGCCGTCGACCGCAGGTGCGAGCCAATCCGGTGGCCAGGCGCCGCATGTCGTTGCCAGGTAGTGGCCGCAGCATGCCGTCCTGGCGGACCCCGCCGGCGGAGAGTCGTCGCGGGTGCCTGCCGCGACGAGATACGCCGGATGCATCGGTGAACAGCCACAAATATGCGGTCGCATCAGGCTCATCGCGCGCCGGCGATGCGCGATGCCCGCCGAACGAAGGCAACCGGGGACGAGAGCAGGTTTCCACCGCTCATAGTCAGCCAGCACGGCGGCTTCGTTCGGGAGTCTCGAGCATGACTGCCGGCCAAACCTGTTAGCGGATCTCTGCGATCGCGCTCGAGCAATGCGAGGTATCTACCGGATCGGCAGCGTGTGAGGCCAAAGCCATGAAGGCAATTACAACAGCGAACTGGGGCATGAAGAATCGTATGGGGAACGGACGGACGATTCGAGACGGCTCGCGCCTTTCGGCGAAGTAGGGGCAGGCAGGGGGAGGGGCCACGATTCCGTGCTGGGATGGGAGGCGGGCAGGTGTCGGATGCAATCGGGGCGCGCGTGAAAGTCCCGTCGAGTGTACCGCGCCCAGGTTGCGATCAGGCGATCGGCGGTCCCTGGATGAGTAGTCCATGTTCGCGTCGATAGTGTCTTCGCGATATCGGCCGCGGAATCGCCGACGCTACCGGCACGAAATTTGCGGAAATTTTGCGTCTGCCCGCTTGGCATTGTGCTCGAGAGGTCGTATGATGGCGGTCTTTCGTTTTTAGCGCAGATGCAGATCAGCGTTGGAAGCGGAGTCTGACGAAGATGTGGCGCCGATCGGCAATATCTTGTGCTTGCCTTAGCCGGGCAAGGGCGGAAGATTGGTGGTAGGGCAAGTGTCAGGAAGAGAGTGAAAATAATCTTCCGGATGTGCTTGACAGGAGTGCGATGCACCCCCATAATCGTCAGTTCTCTACGGAGGGGTGCCCGAGTGGCTAAAGGGGGCAGACTGTAAATCTGTTGGCTTACGCCTACGTTGGTTCGAATCCAACCTCCTCCACCAAGATATCAGCGCAGTGAGCGGTAGGGAATCGTTAGTGGCCCTTGCGGGTGTAGCTCAATGGTAGAGCAGAAGCCTTCCAAGCTTACGACGAGGGTTCGATTCCCTTCACCCGCTCCAGACCGCGAAGTTGAAACGTAAAGCGCCCATGTGGCTCAGTGGTAGAGCACTCCCTTGGTAAGGGAGAGGTCGGCAGTTCGATCCTGCCCATGGGCACCAGCAGTAAAAAGTCAGTGTCTTGTTTGCGCGCGGCGCAACCTGTGAAATTCCTTTTGGGAGTCGAAAATGGCCAAGGGTAAATTCGAGCGGACCAAGCCGCACGTGAACGTTGGTACGATTGGTCACGTTG
>NZ_JAOTQT010000057.1:0-1692 GCF_025685725.1 Burkholderia sp. BKH01
CGACCTCGACCTCGACCGGCCTGTCGTCGGCCAATAGCTCGATCGGCTCGCTGTCGACCGGCCTGAGCTCGACCAACAGCTCGGTGTCGTCGCTGTCGACCTCCACGTCGACGGGTCTGTCGTCGGCGAACAGCTCGATTACGTCGCTCTCGACGTCGACTTCGACCGGCCTTTCGTCCGCTAACAGCTCGATCACCTCGTTGTCGACGTCGTCCTCGACCGGCATCAGTTCGCTGTCGACCGGCCTCAGTTCGACCAACAGTTCGGTCACGTCACTGTCCACCTCGACTTCGACCGGCCTGTCTTCGGCCAACAGCTCGATCACGTCGTTGTCCACCTCCACTTCGACCGGCCTGTCTTCGGCTAACAGCTCGATCACGTCGTTGTCCACCTCCACCTCGACCGGCCTGTCGTCGGCTAACAGCTCCATCACCTCGCTGTCGACCTCCACGTCGACGGGTCTGTCGTCGGCTAACAGCTCGATCGGCTCGCTGTCGACCGGCCTCAGCTCGACCAACAGTTCGGTCACGTCGCTGTCAACCTCGACCTCGACCGGCCTGTCGTCGGCTAACAGCTCGATCGGCTCGCTGTCGACTGGCCTCAGCTCGACCAACAGTTCGGTCACGTCGTTGTCAACCTCGACCTCGACCGGCCTGTCCTCGGCTAACAGCTCGATCACGTCGTTGTCCACCTCCACCTCGACCGGCCTGTCGTCGGCTAACAGCTCCATCACCTCGCTGTCGACCTCCACGTCGACGGGTCTGTCGTCAGCCAACAGCTCGATCACGTCGTTGTCGACCTCGACCTCGACCGGCCTGTCGTCGGCCAATAGCTCGATCGGCTCGCTGTCGACCGGCCTGAGCACGGTCACGACCAAGACGGACAACCTCGGCAACAGCACGGCATCGGCGCTCGGCGGCGGCTCCACGTACGACCCGACGACCGGGACGGTCTCCGCGCCGGCGTACACGACCTACAACGCGAACGGCACGACGTCGACCGCCAACAGCGTCGGCTCGGCGATCAACAACATCAACAGCCAGGGCATCAAGTACTTCCACGCGAACTCGACCGGTGCCGACAGCGTCGCGACCGGCACCGACGCCGTCGCCATCGGCAGCGGCGCCACAGCCGGCACCAACAATTCCGTCGCGCTCGGCGCCAACTCGCAGACAGCCGCGGCCAATCCCACGAGCAGCGCGACCGTCAACGGCGTCACGTTCGGAGGATTCGCAGGCACCGCGCCGGTCGGCACCGTTAGCGTCGGCAGCCCGGGCAACGAGCGACAAATCACCAACGTCGCCGCCGGCCAGGTGACGCAGACCAGTACCGACGCGATCAACGGCAGCCAGCTTTATTCGGTTGCCCAACAGGTTGGTACCGCGACCAGCGCCATTTCGTCGCTGTCCACGTCGACCTCGACGGGTCTTTCGTCGGCTAACAGCTCCATCACGTCGCTGTCGACATCGACGTCGACCGGCATCAGCTCGCTGTCCACCGGCCTGAGTTCGACGAACAGCTCGGTGGCTTCGCTGTCGACTTCCACGTCGACGGGTCTGTCGTCGGCTAATAGCTCGATCACCTCGCTGTCGACGTCGACCTCGACCGGCATCAGCTCGCTGTCCACCGGCCTGAGCTCGACGAACAGCTCGGTGGCTTCGCTGTCGACTTCCACGTCGACGGGTCTGTCGT
>NZ_JAOTQT010000058.1:0-1560 GCF_025685725.1 Burkholderia sp. BKH01
ATTATCGAACGTTTTGATTGTAGTAGCTTTTTAGATGGAATGGTCGCCTCCCGCCACTGCGACCGTTCCAGAGCCTGACCGTGCATTCTGGGCTCCTGGTATGGATGTGCGACAGTGCTTTGTCCGTTCTTCCGTTCAGGAGAGATTCCATGGAGCCCACGACGATAGCCATTGATCTGGCCAAGCGCGTTTTTCAAATCCACTTTGTCGATCCAAACGGCACGATTCACCGCAAAGTGCTGACGCGTGTCCAGATGCTGCCGTTCTTCGCCAATCGGCCAGCAGCCCGGATCGTCATGGAGGCCTGCGGCAGTGCCCACCACTGGGCCCGTCAACTAATAGCGCTTGGTCACGAAGTACGGCTCATTGCTGCCCAGTTCGTGCGCCCATTCGTCAAGTCGAACAAGAACGACGCCGCGGACGCGGCGGCGATCTGGGAGGCGTCTCTGCGCCCCGGCATGCGCTTTGTTGCCGTCAAATCGGCGGACCAACAGGCGATGCTGGCGCTACACCGGATGCGCCAGCAACTGGTCCGGATCCGCGTCATGCAGGTTAACCAGTTGCGCGGATTGCTCTATGAATTCGGCGTCGTCTTGCCACAAGGTCGACGTCCATCGATCCAGGCCGCGCAAGCGGCGATCGCGACGCTAACCGATCAACTGCCGGGAATGCTGATCGATAGCCTGTGTGATCAACTGTCTCGGCTTCACCTGCTTGATGACCAGATCCAGCGCATCGAGCAGCGCATTATCGAGTGGCGACGAGGTGACGAAGCCTGCCGGCGGATCTCGGAAATCCCGGGCGTGGGTCCGTTGACGGCAACTGCGGCCGTGTCGGTGATTGGCCAAGCGAGAACCTTCCGGTCTGGACGGGAATTCGCGGCTTACCTGGGCCTTGTGCCGAGACAGAACGGCTCCGGCGGCAAAGTAAAGCTCGGCGGAATCAGCAAACGCGGTGACGTTTATCTACGGACCCTGCTGATTCACGGCGCACGAGCCGTGATCTCGAGTTCGAAGCATCTGCCGGCGCACATGCGGGATCTGTTGGCACGACGGCCGACGAATGTCGTCGCCGTCGCGTTGGCGAACAAGATGGCCCGCACGATCTGGGCATTGCTGGCTTACGGACGAACTTACCAACCAGCGGCGGCGCTACCGAGCTAAAGACCCGATAAACGAACATCAAACTCATCCATGGTTGCACTGGTGATATTGAACGATGGCAAGACAGGTTGGACCGCGCAAGGGCAAGCCTGAGACATTTCTCGGATCTCGAGTCCGTTAGTTAGATTAGGACCCTTGCGGCGAAATCCATCGGGGCCGGCAGGCACGTCCTGCAATCGAGTCCGGATATAAGTCCGCAACCACCCTCCTCGCCACGATCAAAATCGCCTTGCAAATGGGAGGCGACCATATAAGAAATGTCGCGTTTGGACCTCGGTAAGCTTGCCGGCTCCCCGTCAGATCATGGAGCCGGCGATGCACCGAACAGCACTGGTGACATTGAACATGCGAGAACTCGATCGTCTGAAGGTAATCCAGGCTGTAGTGGATTTGGGCC
>NZ_JAOTQT010000059.1:0-1182 GCF_025685725.1 Burkholderia sp. BKH01
TTACTCGATGATCTTGGCGACGACGCCGGCGCCGACGGTACGGCCGCCTTCGCGGATTGCGAAGCGCAGACCTTCTTCCATCGCGATCGGAGCGATCAGCTTCACCGTGATCGACACGTTGTCGCCCGGCATCACCATTTCCTTGTCCTTCGGCAGCTCGATCGAGCCCGTCACGTCCGTCGTACGGAAGTAGAACTGCGGACGGTAGTTGTTGAAGAACGGCGTGTGACGGCCGCCTTCGTCCTTGCTCAGCACGTACACTTCAGCCGTGAAGTGCGTGTGCGGCGTGATCGAACCCGGCTTTGCCAGAACCTGGCCACGCTCCACGTCTTCACGCTTCGTGCCGCGCAGCAGGATACCCACGTTGTCGCCTGCCTGACCTTGGTCCAGCAGCTTGCGGAACATTTCAACGCCCGTGCAGGTCGTCTTCACCGTCGGCTTGATACCGACGATTTCGATTTCTTCGCCGACCTTCACGATGCCGCGCTCGACACGACCCGTCACCACCGTACCACGGCCCGAGATCGAGAACACGTCTTCCACCGGCATCAGGAACGCGCCGTCAACTGCACGCTCCGGCGTCGGGATGTACGTGTCCAGCGCGTCGGCCAGGCTCATGATCGCCACTTCGCCCAGCTCGCCCGTGTCGCCTTCCAGCGCCAGCTTCGCCGAACCCTTCACGATCGGCGTGTCGTCGCCCGGGAAGTCGTACTTCGACAGGAGTTCGCGAACTTCCATCTCGACCAGCTCGAGCAGTTCAGCGTCGTCCACCATGTCGCACTTGTTCAGGAACACGATGATGTACGGAACGCCAACCTGACGCGCCAGCAGGATGTGCTCACGCGTTTGCGGCATCGGGCCGTCTGCTGCCGAGCAAACCAGGATCGCGCCGTCCATCTGTGCCGCGCCCGTGATCATGTTCTTCACATAGTCAGCGTGGCCCGGGCAGTCGACGTGTGCGTAGTGGCGGTTAGCCGTTTCGTACTCGACGTGTGCCGTGTTGATCGTGATGCCGCGCGCCTTTTCTTCCGGTGCCGCGTCGATCTGGTCGTACGCCTTCGCTTCGCCGCCGAACTTCTTCGTCAGAACCGTCGTGATCGCTGCCGTCAGCGTCGTCTTGCCGTGGTCAACGTGACCAATCGTACCAACGTTCACGTGCGGCTTGGTCCGCTCGAATTTACC
>NZ_JAOTQT010000005.1:0-444092 GCF_025685725.1 Burkholderia sp. BKH01
GGCGTGCGCAGCCCGCCGCCGGCCGGCTGCGCGGACGCCGGATGCCCGGCCCCTCCGTTCCCGCCATTGGCGCCGCGCGGCGCGCCGAGCAGGCCGGCAAGCCGCGCGCCGAACATCCCGCGCCGCGCGGCCGACAGCGCGATCACCGCGCTGGTCAGCAGGATCAGCGCGAACACGAGCCAGCCGAGCGGCGAGCGCAGCCGCACGATGTCGGTCACGGCGCTGCCGATCCCGTCCACGCGCGTCGCTTGCGCGGCGGCCGGCTGCAGGAACAGCGACACGTTGTCGTACTGCAACCCTTCGATGCTGTGCGCGACGAGATCCTTGACCATCGGCGCCATCGCGCGCAGGTCGACGCCCGGCCGGTAGCGGATGTACACGGCCGCCGACGACGGCTTGATCTTGTCCGCGAGCGGGTCGTTCTCCGGAATCACGACCTGCACGCGCGCGACGACCACGCCCTCGATGTCCTGCAGCGTGCGCGACAGGTCCTGCGACACGCCGTACAGATAGCGCACGCGCTCCTCGGCCGGCGTCGACACGAGGCCCTGCTTCTGGAACAGCTCGCCGAGGCTCGCATAACTCGGCTTCGGCAGCCCGTTCGCCTGCAGCACCGTGAGCGCAGACTGCATGTCGCCGTCCGCGACGCTCACGAGCCATGCGTTGCGGTCCGACGTGTCGCGCGCGTCGTTATCTTTCGACGCGCTGATGCCCGCGTCGCCGAGCACCGCGACCATCTGGTTCGCATCGCGCTCCGACAGGCCCGAGTACAGCTCCTTCTGGCACCCGGCCAACAGCACGAGCAGCCCCGCGAGCAGCGCGCGCGCCGCCCGGCTGCGCCACGCATGCGCGCGCGGCGTCGAATCGATCGTCGTCATCGTTTGTCCGCTTCAGGGTGCGTGAGGTCGAATTCAACCTGCACGCACGCTTTCACTCCTGCGTCTTCAGCACGGTGTGCGTGAAGCCGTTCGCCGCCTGCGCGACCGACAGGCTCAACTGGTATTCCGAAATCGTGGTGGTCGCCGTCCACTGGAAATCCATCGCCTTCACCATCGTCATCATCGGATCGCTGCGGCTGTCCGCCATCGACGTCAGCATTTCGCTGCGATGCTTGTCGATGTTCGCGTACCGCGTGTCGAGATCGTTGCCGTAGGTCCGCAACCGCTCGACGAGCGACGACTGGTTCGCCTGCGCGGGCGTCATCTGCACGGCCGGCGACGCATCCGCCGGCGCGCGCGACATCGCGACGCCCGACGAAGACGCCGCAGCCGGCGATGCGCCCGGCTGCATCAACGCATCGAACTGGCGCACCTGCGCCGGATCGGACGCCGAGCCCGTTTGCTGCGCGGCACCCGCGAGCGCGGCCGCGCCCGGCGCCGCCGCGCCAACGCCTGTCACTGACATATCCATGCCCTCCTTGGCTGGCAGGCGCCGGACCGGATCGGTCGGGCCCGCCCGGAACAAGCCGGCCGGCACGCGCGCATCCGCGGCCGGGCGCCCTTCGCGGGCAAACCCGGCGCGCGCCGTCGCGCGGCGCGGCCGGTGGCCGGCGTCATGCGCGGCCGGCCGAGCTCAGGTGTTGCGCGACCTGGGCGTTCGCCGTCCCCTCCTGCGCGGTCACTGCGTTGCTGGTTTCGAACGTCGCGGTCGACTGCTGGACCTGGAAGTTGATCTTCGTCAGTTCGAGCTGCGTCTTGGTCAGGTCGTCCGCCTGCTGCTGGACCTGGTTCGTGTTGGTTGCACCACCTGCGGCCTGGGTACCCATGTTTCGCTCCTTAACGTGAACTTCATTCACCTTCCGGCGGCAGCCCCATGCCCCGCCAGCAACGTGAGCCGCCGCACCGATGCGACGCCCCGCGTAATGCGCGCACCGCCTGTCGAGCGATGCGCATGACCTGTCGCGGCGCTAGTGCGCCGCCTCCTTCGTCGATGCACCGGCCGCCTTGGCACCCGCTTGCGGTGCGTCCGGCAACAGCGTCGGCCCCGGCACCGGCTGCGCGACTCCGGCCGCCGCACCGCTCGCGAGCGCCGCCACGGGCGGCGCCGGCGCCTGCTCGGGCGCGTTCGCCGACGCGCCGCCGAGCGGCATCGTGATGCGCTGGCCGTTGCGTTCGAACACCACTTCGTCCGCGCCGATCGACACGACGGTCGGCCCGTCCTTCAGCCGCGCGCCCTCGAAATAGCGGCTGCCGTCGACCGTCTCGATATAGCGCTGGTCGCCGTCGCCGGCGAACACGGTCGTGATCTCCGGAATGCCGGCCATCCCGCCGAGCGTCGTCGTCGTGCGCGGCGCGGCCGGATCGGCATCGCGCACGTGATCGACCACTTCGAGCGCCGGGCGCGCGTCCTTCATGTAGTTGCGGATGCGCGGCTCGATCTGCGCGCGCGCGGCCGCGCCCGTCAGCTCGATCCGGCCGCGGCCGAGATACGCGACCGTCAGCGCCGTATCGCTGAAATAGGTCTGCGCGGTCGCCACCAGATCGCTGACCACGTAGATGTTGCCGAGCGCCGCGTTGTCGACGCCCGCGACGATCTGCGCGACGCGTTCTCGCGCGGCCGGGTCGCTCACGTAGCCGGACACGATCACGCCGTCATCGCGCGGCGCGACGGCCAGCTCCGGATACGCGTGCAGCAGTTGCTGCAGCCGGTGCGTGCGCGCGAGCACCGATTCGTGCTGCCAAGGCAGGCGCCCCGACCACGCGACGAAGCCGTAGCCGAGCGCGCCGAGCAGCACGCCGATCCACAGCGCGACCAGCGCGATCACGAGCCGTCGGCTGCCGAGGCGGCGCAGCCCGCCCGTGAGCCAGCCGAGCCACGCGGCCTCGCGCGCGGCGTCCGGCGCGTCGGTTTCGTCGGGCACCGCGACGCTCGCCTGCGCGTGCCGCGCGATGCCGAGCCGGATCGAGCCGACCGTCACGACGTCGTGCGGCGTCATCGAGCGGCGGCCCGCGCCGAGCGGTTCGTCGTTGAACAGCACCGGCGCACCGGCGTCGCCGCCGTGGTTCTGTACGGTCACCGCGAGCGCGCCGACCTGCAGGCACACCTGTTTCGCACCGATCTCGCGATCGGGCAGGATCACTTCGCAATCGGCCGCGGTGCCGACCCAGTTCGCGCCGCGCGCGAGCGACATCGTGCGGCCGTACATCGGCCCGCTCAGGAAGCACAGGTTCCACGGCGACGCGAGCGCGGCCGCGCCTGCCCCCGCGCCTCCCGCGCCGCCGGGCAATGCGCCGTCGCCGTGCGGATCAATGATGGTCGTCGACATGGGGGGTGGCTCCTGCGGTCGTCGCCGCCGGCTGCGACGCCGCGTCTTTCGGCGGCGGCAGTGCGGGCGGGCCGAACTTCGTGCCGGGCAACGGCTTCGGCGTCAGCGGCACCGCGACGTCGTTGTCCGGCGGCCGATACATCGACATGCCTTCCTGATTCGCCGGCCCGTCGGCGCCCGGGTTCACGGGCGAGCCGTCCGGCGCGTACATCGACGCGGTCGTCACCACGCGCGGCGTCAGCAGGTAGAACCGCTCCATGTGGTTGCCCGACTTGTCGGTGTACTTGAACAGGTTGCCGATCAACGGAATGTCGGACAGCCAGGGCACGCCGCTTTTGTTCAGCTTCACCTCGTCGTCGTTGAAACCGGCGATCAGCAGGCTCTTGCCTTCGTCGATCATCGACTTGGTGACGATGTTGCGCTGCTGGATCACCGGAATGTTCGACACGGCCTGCCCCTGCACGACGTTGCCGTCCTGGATGTCGATCGACATCATCACGCTCTGCGGATTGCCGGATACGGCGGCCGCGTTGCGGATCGCCTCGTCGACGATCATCGGCGTCACCTTGATGCTCGTGCCGGTCGTCACGCTGTACAGCGACGAATCCTGGTAGCCCTGCACCTGCACGTAGAACTGCGTGAGGTTCTCGAGGATCGCCTCGGTGTTGTCGAGCGCGAGCACCTTCGGTTTCGAACGCAACTGCGCCTGCCCCTTCTGCGCGAGCGCGTTCACGCGCGTGAGCAGGTAGTTGCGCAGCGAGCCGCCGATCGATGCGGTCAGCGCGATGCCGGTCGGCAGGAAAGTGCCCGTCTGCCCGGTTTCCGACGTGCCGACGCCGAACGTCAGCGGCGGATTGCCGGAGCCGTTGAACTGCGTGTTGCCGTTCAGCGGATTCGCGCCGTTGCCGATCTGCACGTCGCCGTGCGTCGTGTGCAGGCGCCAGTCGATCCCGAGGCTGTCGAGCGAATCCTCGTTGATGTCGATGATCGTCACGTTGATCTCGACGATGCGCGGCCGCTCGTCGAGCTGGTTGATCAGCGACTGGTAGCGATACATGTTCTCCGGCAGGTCGCGCACGATCACCGCGTTGATCGCCGGATCGGCGACGATCTGCGGCAGCGCGTCGCCGCCGCCGGCGTTCGCGAACGGCGAGAACCCGCTGGTCGCGCTGCCGTCGCCGGCATAACCGCCCGAACGCGGGCCGCCGGAGATATCGGGGAAATCGAGGCGCGGCACCGCGATCGTCAGCCCCGAGCCGAGCTTCACCTGGCGCGCGGCCTGCCCGAGCGACGTGCTCGACGGCAGCGCGTTCGTGCCGCCGCCCTTGCCGAACAGCCGGCTCAGAATCGTCGCGACGCCCGGCACGGTCACTTCCTTGCCCGAGCGGTTGATCGTGAAATCCGACGCCCAGCCGTACTTCAGCCGGAATGCACGGATGTCCGCATGCGCGCCGTTCGCCGACGGATCGCCGACCGAGCCGACCGCCTGCCGCACGAGCTCGACGTAGCGGCGCGGGCCGGCCACGTACACGCTGTTCGCGCGATCGTTGATCACGAGCGTGTAGCGCTTGTCGGGAATCTGCATCGCCTGCAGCGCGCGGCCGATTTCGCCGGATGCATTCGGCGGGATCGGGATCATCTGCGTCTGCGACTGGTCGGCCGGATCGACGTACAGGAACGAGCCGTCGTAGTACCACGTGAGCCCGTAGGTCGAGCAGATCGTATCGAGCGTCTGCTGCGGCGTACCCGAGAAGCGGCCGCTGATCACGCCGTCGACCTTCGGGTCGACTACCGCCGTCACGCCCTGCGACGATGCGAGTTCGCGAATGAAGTCGCCGATCTTCTTGCCGTTCGCGACGATCGTGAACGGCTTGTTGCGCCAGCGCAGGTCCGCGGCGCGGGCCGGCTGCACGGGCGCCATGCACAGCGACGCCGTGAGCAGCGCGGTCGCGCACATGGCAAGCGCGGCCCGTTGCAGGCTGCGCGGTTGAAACCGGATCGAGGCGACGCGTCGACGCATCAAAGGACTCCTGTGGAAGAAACGAACATGCGTTCGAGCGCCTGCTGCGCGAAGCGCAGCACTTCGCCGCCGAGCCAGCCCGACAGCAGCACGAGTGCGACCATCACGGCGATCAACCGCACCGCGATGCCGATGTTGGCGTCCTGCACCTGCGTGACGGCCTGCAGGATCGCGACGATGAGGCCCGTGACGGTGGCGATCAGCACGATCGGCAGCGACAGCAGCAGCACGAGCATCAGCGCCTGGCGCGTCAGGTCGAGGATCGTCGAGCTCGTCATTGCACGGCTCCCGGCACGCGCACGTCGGCGCCCGCACCGACCGTGCCGTCGTCCGGCGGGTTCTTCACCCAGCCGATCGTGTGCAGTTGCACGTCCTCCTCGACCTCCTGGTACGACAACACCGCCAACTCGGGCAACATCGGTTGCAGGATCGTCTTCACGTAACGACGCGCGCCGAGCGCGACCATCACCGCGAGCCGCGCCGCGCCCTGCGCGTTGCCGTGGCCGCCGGGGCCGGCCGCCTGCGCGGCCTGCACGATCGCGCGCACCTGCTCGCCGATGTCCTGCTTGATCGCGCTCGACAGCGCGAGGAAGTTGCCCTGCTTCGTGCGCATCACCGCGCTCTCGATCCGCTCCTGCAGGTTCTGCTCGAACAGCACGACCCGCAGCTGGCGCGTCGTGCCCGCATGACGGTCGGTAATCATCCGGCGCAGGTCGACGCGCACGAGCTCGACCAGCGCGATCACGTCGTCGGGTTCGTTCGGCGCCCACGTGATCAGGCTCTCGAAAATCACGCGCAGGTTGCGGATCGGCACCTGTTCGGCGAGCAGCCGGCGCAGCACTTCGGTCACGCGCTGCAGCGGCACGAGCCGCGTCAGCTCGCCCACGAGTTCGGGGTGTTCGCGGCGCACGAGATGCACGAGCGCCTGCGTCTCCTGAATGCCCAGCAATTCGTCCGCATGCTGGCGCACGATCTGCTCGACGTGCGCGGCGAGCGCGCTTTCGCTCGACAGCCACTTGCCGTCCGGCGCGGCGCCGTCGGGCTTGATCCACAACGCGGTCGCGAACGGGCCGAACGCCTCGGCCGGCTGGCGCTCCGCGCGCTCGGGCAGCGGCGCGACGCCGTCCCACAGCAGCCAGCCCGGCTTCAGCGCGCCGTGCGCGGCGAGCACGTCCTGCAGGTAGATCCGGTACGTGCCGGCCGCCGCACCCTCGTCGTCGTTCAGCGTGATGCGCGGGAACACCGTGCCGATGTCCGCGTCGACGCGCGCCTTCGCGCTCGACAGCGCGGCCTGCAGTTGCGCGAGGTTCAGGCTCGTGCGCAGGTCGTCGGACAGCGATACCGCGATCAGCGATGTAACGCCCGCCGCATGCGACACCTTCGCGGGCTGGCCGTCGTCGGCCGTGCCGACGCGCCCCGCGATCTGAATCAGGTTGAAGCTCGGCGCGGTCGTCTTGTGCCTGATCTGCGAGAACGCGAACGCGCCGAGGCCGATCGCGATCAGCGCGAACGACCATTTCGGAAAGCCCGGCACGACGAGGAAGCCGGCCAGCACCAGCGCCGCGATCAGCAGCGCACGCGGATGCGCGCCCAGTTGCTCGCCGAGCTGTTCGCCAAGCTGGCGCTGCCGCGCATCGCGTGTCGCGACGCGCGTCGTCACGATGCCGGCCGCGATCGACACGAGCAGCGACGGAATCTGCGACGCCATTCCGTCGCCGACCGTCAGGATCGCGTAGCGTTGCAGCGCCGCGCCGATATCCATCCCGTGCATCAGCGTGCCGACCGCGATCCCCGCGACGATGTTGATGAACGCGATCACGAGACCCGCGATCGCGTCGCCCTTCACGAACTTCATCGCGCCGTCCATCGCGCCGTGCATCTGCGATTCCTGCTCGAGCTTCTCGCGGCGCTCGCGCGCTTCGTCCGCGCTGATGATGCCGGCGCGCAGGTCCGCGTCGATGCTCATCTGCTTGCCCGGCATCGCGTCGAGCGAGAAGCGCGCGCCGACTTCGGCCACCCGCTCCGACCCTTTCGCGATCACGATGAACTGCACGACGGCGATCACGAGGAACACCACGCCGCCCACCACGACGTTGTTGCCGACGACGAGCCGCCCGAACGCGTCGATCACGTGGCCGGCGTTCGCGTGCAGCAGGATCAGCTTGCACGACGCGATGTTCAGCGCGAGCCGGAACAGCGTCGTGAACAGCAGCAGCGCGGGAAACGACGAGAAGCTGACCGCCGACGGCACGTAGGTCGATACCGTCAGCAGCACCACGCTCACGGCGAGATTCAGCGAGATCATCCCGTCGAGCGCCGCCTGCGGCAGCGGCAGGATGAACAGCGCGACGACCGCGACGATGAACACCGCGATGAACAGGTCGGCGCGCGGCGACGCGCCCCCGAGACGCCGTCCGGACACGCCGCGGCCAGCGGAAAACAACCGCTGCCAGTCGCGGGGGAGCGCCTTCGGTTCTGCCATCGTGCCGGTGTCCTGTCGTCGTTATCGCCGGCTGGCACGGGCAACCCTGCCCCGTGCCGCACGGACCGTTGAATGGGACGAGTGTAGCGACGCGAACCGATGGAAAAAGGGATGCACCTCGTAGCGCGAAAGCGCGTTTCCCGGAGGCGATCGGATCGGACTACGAAACCCGGCGACACGTTCGGGCACGCATCGCCGGAACCGCTTCCATCGCGCGGCGGGCCGCCCGCGCGTGCGTCAGGTCAGGGCAGAAGACGCCGTGCGGCGAGGTACGCGAGCTGCGCGCGGTTCTGCACGTTGAAGAGTTTTTCCAGCGAACGGATGTGGTGGCCGACCTTGTGCAGCGACGTGCGCAGCGCGCTCGCGATCTCCTGGTCGGACAGCCCGTGCACGAGGCGGTCGAGCACCTGCTGCTGCTCGTCGCCGAGCGCGAAGCCGCGCATGCGCGCGATGCGCGCCTCCAGGAACGGCAGCGCGACGCGATGCACGGCGAGGCTCACGGCCAGCGCGCCGCCGATCACGCGATCGTCGATCCATTCGGTGCCGTGCGTCTCGGACGTCACGTTCACCGCGACGCGCAGGTCCAGGCGCGGCGCCGACAGGCTGAAGATCACGCCGCTGTTCATCGCGTGCGCGCGCAGATGGCCGGCGAGCGCCAGCACCTTGCGGTCGCCGCTGCCCTGCGCGGCCGACTCGATCTCGTCGAGCCGCCACGCGACCGGAAAGCCGCTCTGCCGCACCTGCGCGAACCGCGGGTCGCTCTCGTACAGCATCCCTTCGATAAACGGCTGCATGAACGTCGCCGGCGCGAGGTCGCGCAGCAGATGCGCGCACAGGATACGGCGCCCGATCATTTCATAGGCGCCGTAACCGAGCGTACTGAAACCGATTTGCCGCAATCGCGCATGGCATTGCGCGAAATCGGTCGGAGCAAGGTCGGTTTTACCGGGCGAAATTTGAATACCGGTAAAAATATCGCGATCGATTGCCTGATATTCGTTCGAATAAGCGGCCGCCGCCGCTATATCGGCTTGTGAAAACCACTCGACGCGTGGTGCGCCGTCAGCATGTGTCATGAGGAGCCCGCCCTTTCCCAATATGTGAAACTGCGCCCCGTCACGATCTGGTCTTTTCTTTATGATTTTCTGGTCGACGTTATATGCGTGCGAATATGAACCTTTCGCCGCAATTAGTATTACGGCATATTACGCCCACACCGGCATTTTTTGTACAATGCCCCCGCGTTTCGTCAGGGATGACGATCGGCGCATATCAAAAACTAAGCTCGATCGCACCGCCGCGAATGCCGTACAGGTTACGGCCGCCGCCAGGCGATGCGCGTCGATTCCGAGGGATGGCTCATGTCCGATATTGCATTGCATGAAGAAGCGGTCGCCCCAACCTTTTCCCGCCCGTCGCGCGGGCTGAGCGCATGCGCGGACGCGCTGCGGGAGCGTACCGTGCAGGTCGTCTGGTGCGACGACGCCAAGCGCGGCGAAGTCGCGCAGCCGCACGCGCCGACGCTCGGCGTCGCCGATACGCTCACACATGCGCAGAGCACGGCCGAGCGCAACCGGATCGTCACGAGCCTGCTGCACCTGACAGGCTTCTCGACGTTCGCGTACTTCGCGCTCGAATTCGCGCGCGAGCGTGTCGAAAGTCTCTACCTGCATGAAGCGTTCACGCCGGCCACCTATCGCGGCGACTACGTGCGGCACAACCATCACGACGTCGATCCGCGCACGCTCGGCGCGCGCGTATGCAACATGCCGATCGTGTGGGACCTGCAGCAGTTGCGCCGCGAACACCGCGAGCGCGACACCGGCCCGTGCGTGACGCCGGCCGCGCTCGACGGTTTCCTGCAGACGATGCAGGACGACGGGATGTGCAGCGGCATCATGTATTCGATGGCCGTGCCCGGCACGCGGCTGCATGCGTTCATGAGCTTCACCGCGCCGCGCCGCACGCGCGAATGGATCACGCCGGCGACGATCGAGCAGGCGCTGTCGATCGGGCTGTCGGTGCACAAGTTCGCGTCGCCGCAGCTGATCGCGACGTCGCGGGAGCGTACGGTCAACGGGCTCACGCCGTTCGAGCAGGAACTGCTGCTCGGCATCGCCGAAGGCGCATCCGACAAGGAGATCGGCCGGCGCCTCGACACCAGCGCGCACAACGTCGACTATCACCTGCGCAAACTGCGCAAGCGCTTCGGCGTCGCGAACCGGATCCAGCTCACCTACCTGACGTCGAAGCTCGAGCTGATCTGACGGCGATGCGACGCTTGCGCAAAGCGAACGTGTAAACGAACATGCCGGCCTCGCGGGCCGGCATGGTCGGGTTGCGGCGCGGTGCCGGGTCCGGCGCCGCTTCCTGGCAGACGATCCGCGTTACTTCAGCAGCGTCATCTGCACGACCTTGACGATCACGAGACCAACCGCGATCACCAGATAACCGCGCAGCACGGCCATCCAGATCCGCGTTGCGAGCGTCATGTTCTGCGGCTCGAGCGTGTCGAGCGGCGGCATGCGCCACGTGTCGCGCAGCGAGCGATCGACGCCCGGCTCGACGACGCGCTTGTTGCGGCGGATCAGCACCGTCGCGAGATAGCCGGCAATCGCGAGCACAGTGCCGCCCACCAGCACGTCGACGATCGCTTCGCCGCTGATGTCGGGATACATCACCGACGCGGTCAGGATGATCGACAGCAGCACGAGCACCCAGATCACCGCGCCCGTGAACACGTTGAGCTTCGTCGAGTTGACCCAGGGCCCAAGCACCTGGCGGTCGTTGCACAGCACGAGGAGGAACACCGTCGCGCTCGGCAGCAGCACGCCCGCGAGCGTCTGCACGGCTTCGGTCAGCAGGCCGAGCGGGCTGCCCGGGATCAGCACGAGCGTGGCCGCGGCCGCGACGATGCCGAAGTACACGAGATAGAAGCCCTTCGCGTCGGATACGCCGCGATGCAGCGAATGGCGGATCTTGAACACGTCGCCGATCGCATATGCGGTCGACAGCGACACGGCCGCCGCGCCGATGATGCACGCGTCGAGCAGCGCCACCGCGAACAGCGTCGCGCCCGTGCGGCCCGCATACTTCTCGAGGCCCGCGATGATGCCGCCCGCGTCGGTGAAGTTGCCGGCTTCCGGATGCCCGCCGAACAGCGCGGCGCTGAAGCCGATCATCGCGACCGCGCCGACCAGCACGAATGCGATGCCGATCCACAGGTCGACCTTTTCATACTTCATGAAGCGCGGCGTGATGCGCTTGTCGATCACGTAGCTCTGCTGGAAGAACAGCTGCCACGGCGCGACGGTCGTGCCGACGATGCCGATCACGAGCAGCATCACGTCCGACAGCTTCGCGTGCGCGGGCCAGTTCGGCACGAGGAAATCGCGCGTCATCTGTGCGACGGGCGGGTGGATCGACACGAGCACCGGCACCAGCAGCAGGCTCAGCACGCACAGCCCGATCGCAAACCGCTCGAAGCGCCTGAAATCGCCGGTGCTCACCGCGGCCATCGTCAGCGCGGCGGCCACGCACACGCCGGCCACCTTCGGCAATCCGAAGAAATCGAGCACGAACGTAATGCCGATGAACTCGGTGACGATCGTCAGCGCATTGAGCAGGAACAGGTCGATCACGCTGAACGCGCCCCAGAA
The DNA here is from genome assembly GCF_025685725.1 of Burkholderia sp. BKH01. Lineage (NCBI taxonomy): Bacteria > Pseudomonadati > Pseudomonadota > Betaproteobacteria > Burkholderiales > Burkholderiaceae > Burkholderia > Burkholderia sp. BKH01. The sequence continues at coordinate 11,427 of NZ_JAOTQT010000005.1, forward strand.
CTTGCCGAAGCGCTCGAAGATCAGGCGTGCGTGGCCGACGCCCGTGACCGCGCCGAGGCGCAGCACCATTTCCTGGTTCACGTACAGCACGGGCACGAGCAGCAGCAGCGTCCACAGCAGCGTCGTGCCGTAGTTCTGGCCGGCCTGCGTGTAGGTGCCGAATGCGCCTGCGTCGTTGTCGCCGACCATCACGATGAGGCCCGGGCCGATGATCGCGAGCAGCGTGCGCAGCCGCGCCCACCATGTGCCGCGCGCGGCGGTGTCGTGATGCGCGATCGTGCCGAGCGCGCCGCGGATGTCGCCGACATGGGCTTCGTCGAGCACGGCGCTGCGTTCCGCGACGATCGGTGGAGAGACGTTGGATGGCGTGGACATGATTCGTTCCGTACGACTAATGGTTATTCGATAAGCGTGTGACCTTGGAATGCGCGCGGGGCGGCCGCTCGATGGCAGCCGCGCGTGCGCATGCCGAGGCGCGCTCGGCGCTGCTTCAGCGGATCAACGATTTCAACTGGTTCAACAGGCGGGACAACACCCGCGGACGGGCGTCGAGCGTCAGCATCGTGTCGTAGTGATTGCGCGATTCCGTGACGTGCGGAAAGTTCGACAGCAGAAGGCCGAAGTTCATGGTCTGGCTCCGTGCGGCGACGGCAGGCGTGCCGGCCGCGTGGTGGGCGCGGGGCCAGTCCGGGGCCTGAACAACGTGTCAGGCTAGTCGGCCGGAGTGTCCCTGCGACCCGGGTTCAAATGGGTCGGTGCGTGCAACGGGCATATGGGACAACTGTCACTGTCGTTCACGGCGGCTCCTGTGCGGTGTTCCGGGGAACACGGTTGACCGCCGTCCGGCGTGCGGGCCGGCATTCGCGGGCCTGAACGAGGCGTGCGCGAACGCGGCCGCCTGCCAGGCGGCGGTGAAACCGGACAACGCATGCGAAAACGCATCACGCTAACCGGCGCGAATCAGGGTGCACGTAGGGAGTTGCTGCGGAATACTGCTGCGCGCACCGTTTGCCCGGGGGACAAACGGCGGCTTCGATGAGGCGCGGACGTCGGTCGCTCAGGCGGGAATTTCGTTCGAAGATCGACTACTGCAGGCGTCCAAGGCGGCGGCCCCAAGAATGAAGATGCCGAATTCTATGAACCGCCCGAAAGTGAAGTCAACCCCTCCAAACCCCATTTCCCGAAATAAATCTCCCGCCTTGCGACGCTGAAAGATTTGCCCTTGAAATGACGTGACGAAACCTTTCAACACCTCACGAAGCGGTCACGCGTCGATGCTTGCGAACAACGGCGGGCGCCCCGCAGCGCCCTCTGCTTGCCGAGCGCGTGCCGGCGCGACTCGCACGCCACACGCATCGTCTTTTCTGCGTTTTTTGCTTGCACCGCAGCAAAAGTCGCGACTACAATCCGCCCCAATTCATCAAGGGAGTCCCTCCGTGGACACATGCTCTAGTTGCAGTTCGATGCCGGTCCAGGCCGGCCAAGCCATCGCGAGATAGCAGCCAGACGCATGTCTTTCGCCGCTAGCTCGCATTCGCCGGGTTAGCGCGCTTCCTCCCGGGCCGGTCATCGCCGGTTCGTCAGTCGCACGCTCCGTTATGTTCCAACCTCCGATCGCAGGCCGCGTCATGCACCCGCGCTCGATCATGTCGTCCGGCATCCGCCGGACCGGACGGAGGCAGCGTCATGTTCTTTCAATCGTTCGCGGTCAGACTCAAGCGCATCGTGCACGTCGCGTGCGACCGCTCGTTCGTTGCCGGCCTCTCGCCGCTCGCCCACGCGCTCGCCAACTGGCGCGGTGCGGCACTCGCCCACATGCCGGCGGCACCGCGCCCGCTCGACTGCGTACTGGTCGCCGCGATGGCGGCCGCGGTCGCGCTCGCCGCGCTGCTATGCTCGGCTGCCTCGCGCCTCGGCTTCGCGCAAGTGTGGCGCGTCGGCGGCTGGCTGCCGTAAGCCCTCGACGCGCGGGGGCGCCACGCGCCATGTGCCGCCGCGCGACCGCCTCGCCACGCTTCCCGCATCACGTATTCTTTTCTTCAGTCTAACTAATCAAATCGCCAACGGAATCCGCATGAAGAACCATCTCGAACCCGTTCTGCGCAAGCCGCACGTCAATGCGCTCGCCGCGCTGCTGCTGTCGCTCGCCGCCGCGCCCGCGTTCGCGCAATCGGCGCCTCCGGCCGCGGCCGAACCGGCGGCCGGCGCGAGCGACGCCGCCGCGCCCGCGCAACAGGCCGCCGATGCGGCCGCGCCCGCCCCCACCGGCCTGTGGGAGCGCTCGAACCTGTTCGGCAACATGGGCGGCCTGCGCGACCTGCTCGGCGATCACGGCGTCACGCTGAGCCTGCAGGAAACCAGCGAGTACCTGTACAACACGTCCGGCGGCACGAAGCGCGGCGGCGCCTACCAGGGGCTCACGCAGTTCGGCTTCAACGTCGACACCGGCAAGGCGATCGGCCTGCCGGGCGGCACGTTCAACGTGTCGGCGCTACAGATCCACGGCACCAACGCCACGCAGCGCTACCTGCAGACGCTGCAGACCGCGACCGGCATCGAGGCGAATTCGACCACGCGCCTGTGGGAGCTCTGGTACCAGCAGTCGTTGCTCGACGGCAAGGTCGACGTGAAGGTCGGCCAGCAGAGCGTCGACCAGGAGTTCATGGTGAGCCAGAACGCGGCGACGTTCATGAACGCCACGTTCGGCTGGCCGGTGCTGCCGTCCACCGACCTGCCGTCCGGCGGCCCCGCGTATCCGCTGTCGTCGCTCGGCGTGCGGCTGCGCGTGAAGCCGGCCGACGCATGGACCGCGATGGTGGGCGTATTCGACGGCAATCCGGCCGGCCGCACCGACGGTGACGCTCAGGTGCTGAACGCACACGGCACCAACTTCAACCTGCGCAGCGGCGCGTTCGTGATCGGCGAAGTGCAGTACGCGCTGAACGCGCCGCCGGCCGACCCGAAGGCGCCGCAACCGGCCGGCCTGCCGGGCACCTACAAGCTCGGCTTCTGGTATCAGTCGCAGCATGCGAACGATCCGCGCTACGGCACCGACGGCCTGTCGCTCGCGAATCCGGCGAGCAACGGCATTCCCGCCACGCATCGCGGCAACTACGGGTTCTATGCGGTCGCGGATCAGATGGTCTGGCGGCCGTCGGACGACAGCCCGCGCTCGGTCGGCGTGTTCGCGCGCGTGATGGGCGCGCCGGGCGATCGCAATATCGTCGATTTCGCCGCCAATGCAGGCGTGACGCTGAAGGCGCCGTTCAAGGGGCGCGACAACGACGTCGCGGGCATCGCGGTGGGTTACGCGAAGATCGGCTCGCATGCGCGCGGCCTGGACGGCGACACCGGCACCTACACGACGCCCGGTTATCCGGTGCGCCGCGCAGAAACCGTCGTCGAGGCGACCTACCAGTACCAGGTCGCGCCGTGGTGGCAACTGCAGGCCGACCTGCAGCACTTCTTCCGTCCGGGCGGCGGCATCCCGAACCCGAACGCGGCGGGTGCGCGCATCGGCGACGAAACGGTGGTCGGCGTGCGCACGACGATCACGTTCTGACGCAAGCCGCATACGAAAGCGGAAACGAAAACGGGCCGGACGGCCGCTTGCGCGACAGTCCGTCCCGTGCGCTCGCCTGCAGCGCGCCGAACCCGCCGCAGGCGCCGTGCGTCACTCGCCGTACAGCCCGAGCAGTTTCAGCGTGACGCCGTTGGTCCAGCCGAAGCCGTCCTGCAACGGATATTCACCGCCACCGCCGCCGCCCGTGCCCGCGCCTTCGACCACGTACTTCTCGACGAGCTTGCCTTCGGTTGCATACACATGCTTCACGTCGGACAGGAAACGCGTGCCGATGTCCTTCGCAAGCGCCGGTTCGCCGTAACGACGCAGTCCGTCGATCGCGATCCACTGCAGCGGCGCCCAGCCGTTCGGCGCGTCCCACTGCTGGCCGGTATTCTCGGTGGTCGTCGCGAGGCCGCCCGGTTTCAGCAGCGTCTTGCGCACCTCGCGCGCGGTCGCCTTCGCACGCTCGGGCCATGCGACGCCCGCGAACAGCGGATACAGCGCGGCCGCCGTCACGCCGTCGCGCGGCTTGCGCAACTGCCAGTCGTAATCGCCGTAATAGCCGCGACGGTTCCACAAATAGTGGTTGATCGCGGCCGCGCGCCGCGCCGCGCGCCCCGCGAAGTCGGTCACGCACGCGACGTCGCGCGTCACCGTGCAGCCCTTCACGATCGTCGTCTCGAGGTGGAACATCAGGCTGTTCAGGTCGACCGGCACGATCGACGTCGTGCGGATCGTCGCGAGCGTCTTGCCGTCGCCGAACCAGCGCGAGCTGTAGTCCCAGCCGCTTTCCGCGCCCGCGCGCAGGTCGCGGTACACGTCGTTCGCCGGACGGCCGGGCGCCGACTTCGCGGTCGTCACGTCCTCGAGATACGACTCGTCGCGCGGCGTGTCCCTCGCATCCCAGTAGCGGTTCAGCACCGCGCCGTCGGGCATCGCGACCACGTTGCGCGCGGCCTGCCCGCGCGGCGTCGTGGTTTCGCCCTGCATCCAGTACGCATGCTCCTTGCGCAGTTGGGGCAGGTATTTCTGGTAGACCTTGTCACCTTCGGCCTGCGCGGCGAGCGTGACCATGTACGCGAAGAACGGCGGCTGCGAGCGGCTCACGTAGTACGTGCGGTTGCCGTTCGGGATGTGTCCGATCGTGTCGATCAGATGCGCGAAGTTGTCGAGCATGTCGTCGACGAGATCCTCGCGCCCCGACACCTGCAGCCCGAGCATCGTGAAATAGGTATCCCAGTAGTAGCCTTCGCGGAAGCGGCCGCCCGGCACGACGTACGGCTTCGGCAGCGGAATCAGCGAACTGTACTGCGGCACCGTGACGCTCGTGCGCGTGAGCTCCGGCCACAGCCAGTCGATGTGCTGGCGCAGCGTCTGGTTCGGCGGCGGCGTCACGCCACCTTCCGGGGGCGGCGTGAAGTGCTGGCCGACGAACGCCTTCAGCGAGAAGCCCGGCTGCGATTTCTGTTGCTGATACAACTGCACGATCGTCGCGGGATCGGTATCGGGCGTCGCGTCGACGAAGGTCTTCTGGTCGGGATAGATCTGTGCGGTCTGCACCGCGACGAACAGGTCGCCGTAGAGCTGGCTCGGCGGCGGCGGCAGCGTGCCCGACGCGGGGCCGGCAAGCGCGACCGCCTGGCTGGCCGACTGAGCGGCGGCCTGGTTCGCATTGTCGGCCTGAGCGGCGCAGCCGGCGACGGCGAGATATGCAACGGCCAGTGCGGCGGCCCAGCGAAGACGCGGCGCGGGCGGTGCGAGACGCGGCGCATGATGACGCGAGAAGCGACGTGAAAAGCGAGATGCAATCGATGCGGCACGACGTGACGTCATGGCGTGTCCCCTCCTTTCGATGGTGAGTGGCTCGGCACGAGGTCTCGTTCGCGCGCGCGCTCGTCTCGATGGCCGTCGATCGATGCGCGTCGTGTTGTGTTGCGAGTGGGTCCGACTGTCGCATGAAACGCGCACCGCACGCAAGTTTCGCGGTCGCTGCGACGGAGCGATGTCATGTGTCGTGTCATGCGCCGCAGTCGTCTCTTCTTTCGCGCGCGGGAACAGGAACGACTGTTGCAACATGCGGAACAACCGGTGTCGCACGTGACGCAACGACCACATTGTGGGCATAATGGCGTCTTTACCGCGCGCCCAGCCCATGTCGCCCGTCTTTCTAGCACCGCTCATCGTTGCCTGTGCGTTGTTCATGGAAAGCGTCGACGCGAACATCATCGTCACCGCGCTGCCCGCGATGGCGAGGGACTTCGGGCACAACCCCGTCACGCTGAACATCGCGATCACGGCCTACGTGGTCGGGCTCGGCGTGTTCATCCCGATCTGCGGCTGGCTCGCCGACCGCTTCGGCGCACGCTCCGTCTTCCGCACCGCGATCGGCATCTTCGTCGTCGGCTCGCTGATGTGCGCGGCCTCCAATTCCCTCGGCGTGCTCACGTTCGCGCGCTTCATACAAGGCGTCGGCGGCGCGATGATGGTGCCCGTCGGCCGCATCATCATCTTCCGCGCGGTGCCGCGCTCGGATCTCGTGCGCGCGATGAACTACCTCGCGATTCCCGCGCTGTTCGGGCCTACGGTCGGGCCGCTCGTCGGCGGCTTCATCACGACCTACCTGCACTGGCGGATGATCTTCTTCATCAACGTGCCGATCGGCATCTACGGGATCTATCTCGCGAGCAAGCACATCGCGAACACGCACGAGCCCGATCCGGGCCCGCTCGACTGGTTCGGCTTCCTGCTGTCGGCAAGCGGCGCCGCGTCGCTGCTGATGGGCCTCACGCTGCTCGACGGCTCGCTCACCTCACGCTCGAACGCGATCGTCATGTGCGTGGCGGGCATCGCGCTGCTCGCGCTCTACGTGCCGTACGCGCGCCGCAAGGAGCGGCCGGTGCTCGACCTCAGCTTCCTGAAGATCCCGACCTACCATGCGAGCGTCGTCGGCGGGTCGCTGTTCCGCATCGGCCTCGGCGCGGTGCCGTTCCTGCTGCCGCTCGCGCTGCAGGAAGGGCTCGGCATGAGCGCGTTCCATTCGGGGCTCATCACGTGCGCGTCCGCGCTCGGCGGCGCGGTCAGCCGCTCGACGGCCACGCATACGCTGCGCCGCTTCGGCTTTCGCACGGTGCTGATCTACAACGCGGCATTCGCGGGGCTCGCGATCGCCGCCTATGGCGTGTTCCATCCCGGCATGGCGACCTGGGCGATCTGGCTGATCGTGCTCGTCGGCGGCATCTTCCCCGCGCTGCAGTTCACGAGCCTGAACTCGATGATCTACGCGGACATCTCGCCGCGCGACGCGGGCCGCGCGACGAGCCTCGGCAGCGTCGTGCAGCAGATGTCGCTCGGGCTCGGCGTGACGGTGGCAGGCATCGTGCTGCACGTGTCGCACTGGCTGCAGGGCCACCAGACGATGGTGTGGTCGGATTTCTGGCCGGCGTTCGTCGTGGTCGGGCTGTGCTCGTTCGCATCGATTCCGATCACGCGGCGGCTGCCGCCCGGCGCCGGCGACGAAGTCGCGCGCGGCAAGCGGCAATAAGCGGGAAGCACTTCGGTTCGCCGCGTGACGGCGCGACAAGACACAACGGCCTGTCCCGCGCGCTGCGGCATCGCACGTCGCGCGGCAGCCTGCGAAAAACCGGCAAGACAAAAAAATCAGCGGACATCCACACGGGGCCGGTGCTCAGCCGCATGGATGTCCGCTCAGGGCTCCGGGTCTCCCGATGGGGGTTGAGAATCCCGGATTCGCTTCCTGCGTGCCATGGACGTATGTGCGTCGGAAGCGAAATCGTTGCGCGCACTTGTCGTCGCGCCGTGCTCTGCACTATAGGGAAACTTGCGAAACGCATCTGTCAAGCATTGTCAGATGCGTTGCATCGGCGTGTCGCACGCGCGCGCCGCTTTCGCGCTAAAGTGATCGCCGACCGCCACCACCACCGCCATTCCGATGCTTACGCTCTCGCCCGCCGCCGCCCGCGCGCTGCATCTCGCCGCACAGGGCCTGCTGACGCCGCCCCGCCGCAAGGCGACCAAGGCCGACGTGCTCGACACGATCCGCCGGATGGCGCAGTTGCAGATCGACACCATCCACGTCGTCGCGCGCAGCCCGTATCTCGTGCTGTTCAGCCGTCTCGGCGATTTCTCGCCGCAGTGGCTCGACGAGCATCTCGCCGAAGCCCGCCTGTTCGAATACTGGTCGCACGAAGCGTGCTTCCTGCCGGTCGAGCAGTTCGGCCTGATGCGGTACAAGATGCTCGATCCGTCGGGGATGGGCTGGAAATATGCGGCCGAGTGGCACGCGCGGAATCGAGATGAGATCGAGCGGCTGCTCGCGCGGATTCGCGACGAAGGCCCGGTGCGATCGGCGGACTTCGTTCGCGAGGACGGCGCGAAAGGCAACGGCTGGTGGGACCGCAAGCCCGAGAAGCGTCACCTCGAAGTGCTGTTCACGACGGGCGACCTGATGGTGTCGGAGCGCCGCAATTTCCAGCGCGTGTACGACGTGCGCGAGCGCGTGCTGCCCGGCTGGGACGACATGCGCGACCTGCCGCCGCGCGACGCCGTGCTGCCCACGCTGCTCGACTACACGTGCCGCGCGCTCGGCGTCGTGCGCGCGGACTGGGTGGCCGACTACTACCGGTTGCCGCGCCGTTCGTACCGCGCGGAGCTGGAGCGGCTCGCGGATGCGGGCGACCTGATTCCGGTGCAGATCGACGACTGGAACGAGCCGGCCTACGTGCATCGCTCGCTCGACGCATTGCTGCCGGCCGCCGCGGCCGACACGCTGCGCTCGACGGTCACGACGCTGTTGTCGCCGTTCGATCCCGTCGTATGGGACCGGCGGCGCGCATCGACGCTGTTCGGTTTCGACTACACGATCGAGTGCTATACGCCCGAGCACAAGCGGCGCTATGGCTATTTCTGCCTGCCCGTGCTGCATCGCGGCCGGCTGGTCGGCCGCGTCGACGCGAAAGCGCATCGCACGCTCGGCACGTTCGAACTGAAGGCCGTGCATGTCGAGCCGGACGTGCGGTTCGGCACGGGGCTCGCGGCCGACGTCGCGAAGGCCGTGAAGAAGCTCGCGGCATGGCACGGCACGCCTGAAGTCACGGTCAGGCATGGGCCGCCGGCCCTCGTGCAGGCATTCGCGCAAACCTGACGCCGCATGCCGCCGGCGCGCTAGCCGAGCATGTGCATGCCTGCGTCGATATAGTGCGTGCCGCCCGTGATCGCCCGTGCGCCGTCGCTCGCAAGGAACGCGCAGAATGCGCCGACGTCGTCGATGTCCAGCACGTGATGCAGCGGCGCCCGGCGCGCGGTGTCGTCGAGCAGCCGGTCGAAGTCCGGCAGGCCCGACGCCGCGCGCGTCGGCAGCGCGCCCGGCGAAATCGCGTTGACGCGAATGCCCGTGCCGCCGAGTTCGGCGGCCAGGTACCGCACGCTCGATTCGAGCGCGGCCTTGACCGGCCCCATCACCCCGTAGTTCGCGACGACCTGCTCCGCGCCGAGATAGCTCATCGCCATCAGGCTCCCGCCTCGCGTCATCAGCGGCTCGGCGAGCCTCGCCATCCGGATGAACGAATGGCACGAGGTATCCATCGCCAACGAGAAGCCTTCCGGCGAACTGTCGACCACGCGGCCTTGGAGATCGGCCTTCGGCGCATACGCGACCGAATGCAGCACGAAGTCGATCGTGCCCCATTGCTCCGAGATCGCGTCGAACACCGCCGCCATCTGGTCGGGCCGCCCGACGTCGAGCGGCATCCGGATCGGCGCGTCGAGTTGCGCGAACAGCGGCTCGACGTGCGGCAAGGTCTTCTCCGACTGCCAGGTCACCGCGAGCGTGGCCCCCGCCCGGCAAAACGCACGCGCGCATCCCCACGCGATGCTCTGCTCGTTCGCGATGCCGACGACGAGCCCCCGCTTGTGTCGCAACGTCATGCCGCCCCCCGTGTCGATCCGCGCCGGCCTAGCGCTGCGCCGCGATCCAGCGCGCGATGTCCGGCCACACCGTCTTCAGCGTGCGCGACCCCATGAACAGCCCGATATGGCCGCCCGGCACGAGCCGGCTCTCGATCCGCGACGCGGGCGTCCCGAGCCGGTCGCGCGCGCCGAACACCTGCTCCGGCGTCGTGATGTCGTCGGCCTCGCCGGCGAGCAGATAGGCCGGGCACGCGACGTCCTTCAGGTCGAGCGTGCGCCCGAGCGCGACGAACGTGCCCTTCGCGAGCCGGTTCTCCTTGAAGATCTGCACGATCGCCTGCAGGTACCAGCGTCCCGGCAGGTCGATCGGGCTTTCATACCAGTTCGCGAACACCTCGCGCTTGCGCAGGTATTCGGGATCGTCGAGATGCTCGTACAGGTCGACGTGCTCGGCAAGATAGTGCTGGTCGGGATGCATGTTCTTCCAGCCGCGCAGCATGAAGCGCCCGCGCATCAGGCCGCCACCCATCGCAACGAGCTCCTCGTAGAACGACGTCGGATACATGTGCACCATCCGCCTGATCGGGCCGTCGCCCGCGTCGGTGTCGATCGGCGAGCCCGCCAGCACGAGGCTCGCGACCTTGTGCGGGAAACGCGCCGCATACATCGCGGACATCCAGCCGCCCTGGCACAGCCCGACGAGATTCACGCGGCCGCCGAGCTCGTCGACGCACACGTTCAGCTCGGCCAGATACTGGTCGATCTCGAGATCCTTCATGTCCTCGGTGGCCGAGCGCCAGTCGGTCAGGTACAGGCGCGTCACGCCGTGCTCGCGCAGCGTCTGCATCAGGCTCTGCCCCGGCTGGTAGTCGGCGATCATCGCGCTGTGCCCCGCGTACGGCGCATCGACAATCGTCGGCAGCCGGTGCGCCGGCGCGGCCGAATAATCGCGAAACGTCATCGTCCGCAGTTCCAGCAACGGCCGGTTCGTCGATGCCAGCGCCGGATGCACTTCGAAATGCAGCTTCTCCTCTTCCGCGAGGAAACGGAGATTGCGCGCGGCGATCTCGGAGCCGGCCGCGAACATCGCCGTGGCGGCGGCCATCGGCCAGAACATCGGCAGCGCGGGGGCGCTGACGGCGGGGGAAGACGTGTCGCTCGCTTTCATCGAAGGTTTCACCGGGTCGGATACGGCGTGGAAGGGATCGCGTCGTCCAGCACGCGGCGCGTGTGCCGCGCGATCATCAGGTTCTCGTCGGTCGGGATCACGCGCACCGTCACGCGCGACGCGTCGCTCGATATCACCGGCAGTCCGGCGGCGTTCGCAGCGTCGTCGAGCGCGATGCCGAGCCACGCCGCGCGGCTGCAGATCCGTTCACGCACGCGCGGCGCGTGCTCGCCGATGCCCGCCGTGAACACGAGCGAGTCGAGACCGCCGAGCACGCCGGCCAGCGCAGCGAGTTCGCGGGCCGCGCGATAGGCGAACAGCTCGACCGCGTGCACGGCCGACGGTGCGTCGCTCGCGAGCAGCGTGCGCATGTCGCTCGACATGCCCGACACGCCGAGCAAGCCCGATTCCTCGTAGATCAGATGCTCGACCTCGTCGAGCGAGCGGCCCTCGTGACGCTGCAGGTAAAGGATCACGCCCGGGTCCAGCGCGCCCGTGCGCGTGCCCATCGGCAGCCCGTCCACGGCCGTGAACCCCATCGTCGTCGCCACGCTGCGGCCGTTCGCGAGCGCGCACAGGCTCGCGCCGTTGCCGAGGTGCGCGACGACGGTCCGGCGCTGCGCCCACGATGGATCGAGCCCCGCGAGCGCCGTCGCGATGTATTCGTAGGACAGCCCATGGAAACCGTAGCGCACGATCCCGTGCTCGGTCAGCGCGCGCGGCAACGCGAACTCCCGTTCGAGCGCCGGCACCGTCGAATGGAACGCCGTGTCGAAACACGCGACCTGCGGCAGGTTCGGCGCGACCGCGGCGACCGCGCGAATCGCGTCGACGTGATGCGGCTGGTGCAGCGGCGCGAGCGGCGAAAGCGACGCTATTGCATCGAGCACGCGCGCGTCGATCCGCACCGGCGCGGTGAAATACGGGCCGCCGTGCACGACCCGGTGCCCGACGCCGTCGAACGCGGCCTCCCGCCCGACGTGCGCCGCGAACCACGCGTGCAGCGCTTCGATCGCGCCTTGGTGCCCCGGTCGCGCGACGGGGCTGTCGGCGAGCGTCGCGCCGTGCGCGTCGGCCACGAACAGATGCGGGGTGCCATGCAGGTTCTCGACCTGCCCGTGCAAGCCCGCGTCGAGCGAACGATCCTCGCGCGTGTCGTAGACCGAGAACTTGAGGCTCGATGAGCCGGCATTGAGTACCAGCACCGGATGTCGCATCGCGGCCCCGTCAGTGTGAGTCGGCCGCAACGGCCGGCGCAGCTACGGATGCCACCGTGGCACGCGCCGCCTCCGCGACGAGCGCCGCGACCGCGCAGCTCGCGAGGCGCGTGCGTTCGCTGTCGGCGCGACTCGTCAGGATCACCGGCACGCGCGCGCCAAGCACGATGCCGGCCGCATCGGCGTTCGCCAGGAACGTCAGCTCCTTCGCGAGCATGTTGCCCGCCTCGAGGTCGGGCGCGAGGAGGATGTCCGCATCGCCCGCGACCGCGGAACCGAGATGCTTGAGCCGCGCGGCTTCGGGGCTGATCGCGTTGTCGAGCGCGAGCGGCCCGTCGAGCAGCGCGCCGGTGATCTGGCCGCGCTCGGCCATCTTGCACAGCGCGGCCGCGTCGAGCGTCGACGGCAGCTTCGAGCTGACCGTCTCGATCGCCGACAGGATCGCGACCTTCGGCCGGGCGATGCCGAGCGCGTGCGCGAGATCGATCGCGTTCTGCGCGATGTCGGCCTTCTGCTCGAGCGTCGGACGGATATTGACCGCCGCGTCGGTAATGAACAACGGCTTGCGGTAAGTCGGCACGTCCATGATGAACACGTGGCTCAGGCGCCGCCCGGTGCGCAGCCCCGCATCGGCGCGCACCACTTCCTCCAGCAACTCGTCGGTATGCAGGCTGCCTTTCATCAGCGCCTGCGCGTCGCCCAAGCGCACCAGCTCGACGGCGCGCGCGGCCGACGCGTGGCTGTGCGGCGCATCGACGAGCCGATAGCCGGACAGGTCGACGCCGAGCGTCGCGGCAAGCGCCGTGATGCGCGCCACCGGGCCGACCAGCACGGGCACGACGATGCCGGCCCGAGCGGCGGCGACGGCCGCGTGCAGCGATACCTCGTCGCAAGGATGCGCGACCGCGACCGTCACCGGGCGTAATGCGCGGCAACGTGCAATCAGCGCGTCGTACTTCTGGTGCTGGCGGAAATCGGTCATCGAATACCCCTTCGCGAGGATCACGTGAACGGATTCTGGTGCGGGACCGGGCGAAATCGTTTGACGCTCGTCAATCGTTTCAGGTGAAGTCCCGATAGCATGAATCCACACGATGACATTCGGATGGCCGCGACGCCCACTCTGCCATGCACATACGCGAAATCCGCTCGAAGATCGCCAGTACGTCGTCCACGCGCACGATCACCAAGGCGATGGAAATGATGGCGCGCACCAAGATGGCGAGCGCGCAGCGGCGCGCGCGCGAGTTCCGCCCGTATGCGGCGCGCATCGGGGCGATGGCCGAACGCGTGCTGCGCGACCGGCCCGACCACGTGTCGGCGCTGATGGCGCGACGCGATCCCGTGCGCCGCATCGGCCTGATCGTCGTCAGCACCGATCGCGGGCTGTGCGGCCCGCTCAATGCGCGGCTGCTCGTCGCATGCGTGGATGCGCTCGAACGCTGGGACCAGGCCGGCGTCAGTTGCGAACTGAGCGTGATCGGCGCGCGCGGCATCGCGCCGCTGATGCGCCACGGCGCGACCATCGCGGCGCGTGCGAGCGGCCTGGCCGCCGAGCCGCACTTCGACCAGTTGCTCGGCGCGCTGCTCGTGCCGCTGACCGCGTTCGTCAACGGCGAGCTCGACGAAGTGCACATCGCCTACAACCGGCTGACGAGCCCGCTCGCGTACGAGCCGCGCATCGATGCGATGCTGCCGATCGCGGCGCTCGACACCCGCGCGCCGGCCGTTGCCGCGGAGGCATCCGACTATCTTTACGAGCCCGCGCCCAAACCGGTCGTGGACACGTTGCTGCTGCGCTACGTCGAGGCAACGCTCTATCAGGCCGTCGTCGAGAATTACGCGTGCGAGCAATGCGCGCGGATGTTCAGCATGCAGACCGCGACGGACAACGCCGATCGCGTGCTGCGCGAACTGCGGCACCTGTACCAGAAGACGCGACAGGCGCAGATCACCACCGAGCTGTGCGAAATCGTCGCCGGCGCGGCGGCGGTCTGAAGGGGGCGCGCATGACGACATCGATGAGGCTCGACATCCTGAGCGTGGAAGCGGTGCTGTATGCCGGCGACGCGCATTTCGTCGTCGTCCCGGGGGAAAGCGGGGAACTGGGGATCTACCCGCACCACGCGCCGCTGCTCACGCGGATCCGGCCCGGCGTCGTGACGCTCGTCGATGCGCCGACCGGCGAGCACCGCCGCCTCCTCGTCGCAGGCGGCGTGCTGGAGGTCAGCCGCGACGGCGTGACGCTGATCGCCGATCACGCGCTGCGCACGCCCGAACTCGACGATCTGCGTGCACGCGAAGCGCGGCATGCGGCCGACGACTGGCGCCGGCGCTACGCACACGAAAACCGGTGCGCAATCGATTTCGCGTCGGCCCGCGCGGAACTGATGGATGAAATCCGGCGCTTCTTCGCGATGGCGCTGCGGCAACACGCATCGCACGAGAAGCCGGGCGGCGCCGGCTAGACGCCGGCTCCAGTGCCGCCCGCTCGAGTTCAGTCGCGCAGCTTGCGAAAACGCGGCGTGCCGTCTTCGAGGTTGCCGTTGAACATCGCTTCCGGCCGCACCCACAGCCCGCGCGCATGCGGCCACAGATGCTCGTACACGACCACCGATTCCTCGGTTTCGGAATGGCGGGCGACGCCGATGTAACGGTACAAACCGCCCTTGTAATGGCGATGCGTCGCGAGCTGTTCGGCTTCCTGTTCGGTCATGATGTGCTTCTCTTCGGCAAAAACGGAAAGCGCATATTGTATGCGCTGCGCCGCGCGTCAGCGTTTCGCGTAGATGTCGGGGCGGCGGATCTCCATCAGCCGCTCGGGATTCGCGGACGGCCCGAAGCCGACCGGCCGGTACAGTTCGTGCGCGTCCGTCGTCACGAGCATGATGCGGCGCAGGCGCTGCACCATCTCCTGCGCGAACACATGATCGATCAACGCGCGGCCGTAGCCGTTGCCGCGTTCGGCCGGCAGCACGAACACGTCGCACAGGTACGCGAACGTCGCGTGATCGGTGACGAGCCGCGCGAACCCGACGAGCCGGTCGCCGACATACGCACCGAAGCACAGCGAACCCTCGATCGCACGCTCGACCACGTCGCGCGGAATGCCCTGCGACCAGTACGCATCGCGATGCAGGAAGTCGAAGATCGCGTCGATGTCGAGTTCGCGCTTGTCGGTGGAAAATCTCAGCGTGGCGGGGGTGGCTGCGGGCACGTCTGTTCTCCGGTGGGGGGCGGAAGGCGGAGCATCGACGATACCGCGCTGTGCGGCGGGCTACAAGCGGCACTACCACGCCGCTGCTGCACGGCAGGCGAGTCCTCTTGCCGGATGGTGGCGCGCAACCACATACACTCACCTGGCAACTTGTACAGCAACCCGTACATATTTATCAATCGCGCCATACTTGTACAGTTATATGTACAAGTGAGGCAAATCATGCGCACGATTCATTTTTCGGATGCCCGCGGCAATCTGAAGACCGTCATCGACCAGGTTGTCGACGATGCGGACGTGACGCTCATCACGCGCCGCGATGCACCGAACGCCGTCATCATGTCGCAGGATTACTACGACAGCCTGATGGAGACGGTTCACTTGCTGCGCTCGCCAGCCAACGTCGCCCATCTCGAACGTTCGATCGCGCAACTGCGCAAGGGCAAGGCGAAAGAACACAAGCTCGCCGAGGATGACGAATGAGCGTACGCCGCGTGCTCGTTACTTCCGACGCGTGGAACGACTATCTCTATTGGCAAGGGCAGGATCGCAAGACGCTCAAGCGCATCAACCAGCTCATTCGCGAAGCCCAGCGAACACCGTTCGAAGGCATCGGCAAACCCGAACCGCCGAAGGCCAATCTCTCCGGCTTCTGGTCGCGCCGTATCGACGACACGAACCGCCTGGTCTACGAGGCTGACGACCTCCAGATCGCCATCGTGTCTTGTCGCTACCACTACGAGTAGCCCCGCCCCGCGCCCGCCGCCCGCTTCGACTCGCGCCGGACGGCAACGCGCGCGTATCGGGCGAAATGCCGGTGCTCGCCGCCGGATATCGGCCCACCGCGAAAGCTCGCCGCATTCGCCCGCTTACCCGCGCACGCATTTCGGTGGATGATGTAGCCCGCTCGATCAATCCGCCACATCGCCACATGCCCTACCGCCTCATCGCCTTCGACTTCGACGGCACGCTCGCCGATTCGCTCGACAGTTTTCTCGCCGCGCTGTCGGAAGCGTCGCGCCTGCACGGCTTTCGCGATGCCACGCCCGAGTTGCGCCCGGCACTGCGCGGCATGTCGGCGCGCGACATCATCCGCGCGCTCGACGTGCCGATGTGGAAAGTGCCGCGCGTGACGATCGACATGCGCCGCCTGATGCGGCCGCGCGTCGCGCAAGTGATGCTGTTCCCGGGCGTCGACGACACGTTCGACGCGCTCGCCGCGCGCGGCATCCGCATCGCGATCGCGACGTCGAACAGCGAGGACATCGTCCGCGACCGGCTCGGCCCGCGCGCCAGCGGCCACGTCGACACCTTCGCGTGCGGCATTCCGCTGTTCGGCAAGGCACGTCGCCTGCGCGCGCTCGTTCGCGAGGCCGGCGTGCGCGCCGACGAAGTGCTGTACGTCGGCGACGAAATCCGCGATGCCGACGCCGCACGACGCGCGCGCATCGCATTCCAGGGTGTCGCGTGGGGCTACACCGCACCCGACGCATTGCAGGCGCATTGCGCGACGCCGTTGCTGCCGCGCCTCGACGCACTGCTCGATCGCGTGTGACGCTTTCGAGCGCGTTGCACGCTCGAATCCGCACGTCGCTCGACGCGCACGACACTGCAACAACCGCACGACGATGAAATGCAGATGACACGCACACATGCATCCCGCACGACGCACACGCGCAAAAATTGCCGCCGCCGCGCATGCAACAGGTACGCAGTACCGGTACGCGCACCTGCCCATCGTTTCGTCTTACCAACCGTTACACAAACCACAGCACGGTTGCACCTGCTACCCGACCGCTCTCCTAGAATCAGTCGGGCCGGGAAACAGTTCGACCGGCGCCGCGGCAGAGCGGCGGTCGAATCCGGCCCGGGCGCGCCCGGTCTCTCGCACAGCTACGGATCACGTCATCCGTTTTTTAACCAGAGCCCCGATCGAAAGGAGGTCCCATGAACCGCTTTCCCCACATCTCGCGCCTTGCCTTGTCTGCCGCCGGCCTGCTTCTCGTCGCCGTGACCGCGACCGCACAAACCGCGCAACCGGCGCCCGCGGCACCCGCCGCGCCGGCCGCTGCCGCGCCGCGCATCCACGAAGCCGACCAGGCCTTCATCACGGACGGCACGAAAACCGTGTCGACGCAGCACGACGCGGCACGCATCGCCGATTCGCGCACGTCGGACAGCCAGGTGAAGGCCTTCGCGCAACGCGTGTCGACCGAAGATGAAAAGATCATCCAGGCGATGCGCGCCGCAAGCCCGCGCGGCGTCGACGTGCCGGCCAACGACCCTGACACGACCGTGCTGAACAGCATCAAGAGCCTGCGCGGTGCCGAGTTCGACAAGGCGTATATCGAGCAGGTCGCGCTCGCCGGCGAGCAGAAGGCGATCTCGGCCTTCCAGGCAGAAATCGCCGAGGGCCGCGACACGAAGCTGAAGGAAGTCGCACGCCAGGCGCTGCCGATCCTGCAGAAGCACTACGCGGACGCGCAGAAACTCGCGGAGCGTCACCACCTCGCGTCGGCGCAGTAACGATGCAGCGCCGCGCCTCGTGCGCGGCGCACCGCTTCCCCTGTCGTCGCGCAGCCGCCTCCCCTGCCGGCTGCGCGATGCGCGTCTGACCAGCCGACCCGCGAATACGCGCGCCGCACGCCACGCGTCACGCGTCATGCGTTACGTCGCGAGCTTCGCCATCAACCGCTCACGCACGTCCGGCCATTCTTCGTCGATGATGCTGAAGCGCACCGAATTGCGCTTGCGGCCGTCCGGCATGATCCGTTCGTGACGCACGATCCCTTCCTGCTTAGCGCCGAGCCGCAGAATCGCCGCGCGCGATTTCTCGTTCAGCTCGTCGGTCGTGAACTGCACGCGCACGCAGTGCAGCGTGTCGAACGCATAGCTCAATAGCAGCCACTTCGCCTCGGTATTCGCGCGCGTGCGCTGCGCCGATTCGCCCAGCCATGAATGGCCGATCTCGAGCTTGCGATTCTTGCGATCGATCTTCCAGAAACGCGTGCTGCCGATCACGCGGCCCGACGCGCGATCGACGATCGCAAACGGCATCACGGTGCCGGCCGTGCGCCCCTGCAATGCCGTGTCGATGTACGCGTCGATCGTCTCCGCACTCGGCACGACCGTTACCTTCAGATTCCACAACTGGCCGTCCGCGGCGGCATCGAGCAGCGCCTGCCGGTCGGATGCTTCGAGCGGCCGCAGTTCGATGCACTCGCCGGTGAGGGTCGGTTGTTCGATGGAAGGCGAAGCGGCGGTCATGACAGGGTTCCAAGGACGAAGGCGGCGAAGCGGCCATCATACGACGCCGCTAGCCGAGGTGCGCGGCCAGCCGGCGCCGGATCGCCTTCGCCTCGCCGCGCAGCGCGTCGGCAAACGCATCGACGAGCAGGTTCTTCGGCCGGTGCTCGGGCACGATCATGCTGACCCTGTACGGGAACGACCGCGTGAGCGGCCGCACGTGCAGGTCGCGCCCGACGAAATCGAGCGCGGTCAGCGGATTGACGATCGCGGCGCCGAGCCCCTGCCGCACGAACGCGCACACCGACACGGCCGACGGTGTGTCGACCACCGAGCGCGGCGCGACGCCGAGCTGCGCAAATGCCTCGTCGATCAGGATGCGGTACGGATCGTTCAGCGACAGGCTCACGAACGGGCGATCGGCGAGATCCAGCAGGTCGATCGCATCCTGCGCGAGCAGCGGATGGCCGTCGGGCAGCACGCATACTTCGTCTACTTCGAGCAGCGGCGTCAGCAGCGTGCCGGCCGGCGCGACGTCGTGCTCGGTCAGCCCGAGGTCGTACCGCTGAGCGGTCAGCCACTCCTCGAGCACCGGCGACTCCTGCGTCGCGACCGACACGCTGACGCCCGCGTGGGCCGCGTGAAAGCGCCGGCATGCGCCGGGCAGGATCGCGTGCGAGAACGCCGGCAGCGCGATCACCGAAAGCTGGCCGTCGCGAAACTCGCGCAGGCGCGAGGCCGTCGCCGCAACGCGTTCGAGCCCCACATAGGCAAGCCGCACTTCGTCGAACAGCGCGAGCGCGGCCATCGTCGGCCGCAGCCGGCCGTGCGCGCGCTCGAACAGCGCGAAGCCGACGACCTGCTCCATCCGCGCGAGCTCGCGGCTGATGGTCGGCTGCGACGTATAGAGCATCTCGGCCGCGCGCGTCGTGCTGCCGGTGACCATCAGCGCGCGAAAGACCTCGATATGGCGGTGCGTGAGCATGATCAGCTATATCAGGAATGAATCGAATGTCGAATAACAGGCATTTTACTGTATAGCTGAACAGGCGCATCATTCACGCTATCCGTTCATTCGACCCGATTCATCCGCCATGTCCCTCGATTCCCGCCAGCTCGCGACGCTCGCGCAGCAATACGGCACCCCGCTGTGGGTGTACGACGCCGACGTCATCCGCGACCGCATCGCCCAACTACGCCAGTTCGACGTGATCCGCTACGCGCAGAAGGCGAATTCGAACGTCCATATCCTGAAGCTGATGCGCGACGAAGGCGCGTGCGTCGATGCCGTGTCGCTCGGCGAGATCGAGCGCAGCCTCGCGGCCGGGTTCAGTCCGGCCGGCGAGCCGGAAGGCGTCGTGTTCACGGCCGACCTGATCGACCGCCCGACGCTCGCGGCCGTGCTGAAGCACGGCGTGACCGTGAATGCGGGTTCGCTCGACATGCTCGCGCGCATCGGCGAGCACGCGCCGGGCCACCGCGTGTGGCTGCGCGTCAACCCCGGTTTCGGGCACGGCCACAGCAACAAGACCAACACCGGCGGCCCGCAAAGCAAGCACGGCATCTGGATCGACGACGTGCCGCGCGCGATCGAGATCGTGCGCCAGTATGGGCTCAAGCTCGTCGGCATCCACATGCACATCGGCTCGGGCGTCGACTACGGCCACCTGTCGCAGGTGTGCGATGCGATGGTCGATCTCGTCACATCGCTCGGCCACGACATCGACGCGATCTCGGCCGGCGGCGGCCTGTCGATTCCGTATCGCGACGGCGAGCCGCGTGTCGACGTCGGTCACTACTTCAGCCAGTGGGATGCCGCGCGCAAGCGGATCGAACGGCATCTCGGCCACCCGGTGCGCATCGAGATCGAACCGGGCCGCTTCCTCGTCGCCGAAGCCGGCACGCTCGTCACCGAAGTGCAGGCCGTCAACCGCCGGCCGAAGCACGATTTCGTGCTGATCGACGCGGGCTTCAACGACCTGATGCGCCCGTCGATGTACGGCAGCTACCACGCGGTATCCGTGCACACGCACGACGGCGCGCTGCCCGCCGGCCGGCCGCTCGTCGACCTCGCGATCGCGGGGCCGCTGTGCGAATCGGGCGACGTGTTCACGCAGGACGCGGGCGGCGTGGTCACGCACCGCAAGCTGGCGCAGCCGCAGATCGGCGACCTGCTGTTCCTGCACGACGCGGGCGCATACGGCGCGTCGATGTCCTCGAACTACAACAGCCGGCCGCTCGCGCCGGAAGTGCTCGTCGATCGCGGCACGCCGCGGCTGATCCGCCGCCGGCAAACGATCGGCGAACTGCTCGCGCTCGAGACGTTCGAGTAACGCGCTTTCGGCGTGACGAAGGCCAACGGCCAGGCTTGCCGCTACCGGCAAGCCTGGCCGTTTTGCTTTTCGGCGTGCCGCCGGTTCACCCGGTCGCGGCCCGGAGCAACCGCACGATCGCACCGTAGCACCTGATGCTTCGCATCATGCGCAACCGCAGCAGATCGCTTGCGCCACCTTTCGCACGCAGAGAAAAACATTCCACGGCGCGTAGAAAGTGCGTGCATCTTTGGAAACACTTTCCTTTTTGACAAACCTAAGATTGCCCTCAGTCGCTCAGCATTCGCGTCACCGGATGCGCATCGTCGATGCACCCGGTCCACCACTCTCGCAAAGCCGCACGGGCAATCATGAACAACATGCTTGAACTCTTCGCCGCGCACCGGAACACGTTCGACACGTATGCCGCGCGGCCCGCTCACGCATCACTCTGCGACCGCTCGCACTTCTCGCGCCTCCATCCGCATTCGCGCCGATCGACCACCGCGCGCGCACGCATGCCGTAACGCACGACATCGCGCACGGCGGCAAACGACACGCGCCGCCACTCGCTCCACCGCTTTCCCGCTCACGGCGACGCCGCCCGTCGCCGCGGCTTCGCACACCCTGAATTTTCGACAACAACCAAGGAGACAACCATGAAGCACTTCACCCCGACGCTCAAGCAAGGCATCGCCGCCGCCCTCCTCTGCATCGCGGCCACGACGTCGCACGCGGCGGACCTGCTCGACACCGTCAAGCAGGCCGGAGTCCTGAAGATCGCGCTGGAAGGCACCTACCCGCCGTTCGACTACCGCAACGCCGACGGCCAGCTCGAAGGCTTCGACGTCGACGTCGCGAAGGCCGTCGCCGCACGCCTCGGCGTGAAGCCGCAATTCGTCACGACCGAATGGAGCGGGATTCTCGCCGGCCTGCAGGCCGGCAAGTTCGACGTGATCGTCAACCAGGTCGCGATCACGCCGTCACGCCAGCAGGCGCTCGACTTCAGCGCACCGTACGTGTATTCGTCCGCGCAACTGCTGCAACGGCAGAACGACATGCGCGCGTTCAAGTCGCTCGACGAACTGAAGGGCAAGAAGGTCGGCGTGACGATGGGCAGCAACTACGTCGACCTCGTCAAGACCGTGCCCGCGATCGACCTGCAGGTGTATCCGGGTACGCCGGAAAACCTGCGCGACCTCGCGGCGGGCCGTATCGACGCGGCGGTCAACGATCGCCTGATGCTGAGCTACCTGATCAAGAACTCGCACCTGCCGCTGCGCCCCGGCTCCGTGCTCGCGGGTGGCGAGGACCGGATGGGCATCCCGTTCCGCAAGGGCAATCCGAAGTTCGCGAAGGCGATCGACGATGCGGTCGCGTCGCTGCAGCAGGACGGCACGCTGAAGAAGATCTCGATGCAGTGGTTCGGCACGGACACGACCAAGCCGGTGACGCAATAACGCAGCCCGCCCCGAGCCCGTGCGCACGAACGCGCGGGCCGTCCGGCACACAATCAGGAGACACGTGATGGAAGCACTCGATCTGGTCGTTCATACGCTGCCCGTGATGGTCAAGGGCGCCGCGCTCACGCTGAAGTTCGCGGTGGCGTCGATGGCGCTCGGCCTCGTCGTCGGGCTCGTGATCGCGATCATGCGCATCGGCAGCAACCGGCTCGCGGCAGCGCTTGCGCAGGGTTATGTGAGCCTGATGCGCGGCACGCCGCTGCTCGTGCAGATGTTCGTCGTCTACTACGGGCTGCCCGATCTCGGCATCACGCTCGATCCGACGACGGCCGGCATCTTCACGCTGACGCTCAACGCGGGCGCCTATCTGTCGGAGAGCATGCGCGGCGCGATCCTCGGCATCGGCCGCGGGCAATGGGCGGCCGCGCACAGCCTCGGCCTTACGCACGTGCAGACGCTGCGCTACATCGTCTGCCCGCAAGCACTGCGCCTCGCGGTGCCGAGCCTCGGCAATACGCTGATCAGCCTGATCAAGGACACGTCGCTGGTCTCGGTGATCACCGTCACCGAATTGCTGCGCTCGACGCAGGAAGTGATTGCCGCGACGTTCCAGCCGCTGCCGCTCTATCTCGCCGCCGCCGCGATCTACTGGGTGCTGAGCACGCTGCTCACGCGGCTTCAGGGCCGCGTCGAGACCCGCCTTGCGCTGCCGTCCACGCATTGAGCGCGTGCCGGACCTTCATCCCGAACATCAACGACGGACAGAACATGATTACGCTCGACAACGTATCGAAATGGTATGGCAAGCATCAGGTCCTCTCGGCATGCAGCGCGGCGGTCTCGAAAGGCGAAGTGGTCGTCGTGTGCGGGCCGTCGGGCTCCGGCAAGTCGACACTGATCAAGACGATCAACGGTCTCGAGCCGTTCCAGAAAGGCAGCATCACCGTCGACGGCACGCGGCTCGGCGATCCCGGCGCGAAACTCGCGCAATTGCGCGCCCGCGTCGGCATGGTGTTCCAGCACTTCGAGCTGTTTCCGCACCTGTCGATCACCGAGAACCTCACGCTCGCGCAGATCAAGGTGCTCGGCCGCCGCAAGGACGAGGCCGTCGAGAACGGCATGAAGCTGCTCGATCGCGTCGGCCTGAAGGCGCACGCGCACAAGTATCCGGGGCAGTTGTCCGGCGGGCAGCAGCAGCGCGTCGCGATCGCGCGCGCGCTGTCGATGAACCCGGTCGCGATGCTGTTCGACGAACCGACCTCGGCGCTCGACCCCGAGATGATCAACGAAGTGCTCGACGTGATGGTCGAGCTCGCGCGCGACGGGATGACGATGGTATGCGTCACGCATGAAATGGGCTTCGCGCGGAAGGTCGCGCATCGCGTGATCTTCATGGACCAGGGCGCGGTGGTCGAGGACGCGGCCAGCGACAGGTTCTTCGCCGCGCCGCGCTCCGAACGCGCGCGCGACTTCCTCGACAAGATCCTGCATTGACCGCGCGGCGACTGCCTCGCATCGCTTCGATCGACTGATTGATTGCCCCTCAAAGGACGATATCTTGAACCACCTGCATTCGACCGACACCGTACTCGCCCACGAAGGCCGCTCGCACGGCCAGCCCGGTTCGCCCGTGAACCCGCCCGTGTACCGCCAGTCGACGCTGCTCTTTCACGACACCGACGCGCTCGACGCGGTGCGCGGCACGCCGCTCGCCTACGGACGCCACGGCAGCCCGACCACGCGCGCGCTCGAGAAAGCGCTCGCGCGCCTCGAAGGCGCGCACGCCGCGCTGCTGACGCCGAGCGGCCTCAGCGCGATCACGACCGCGCTGCTCGCGGTGTTGAACCCCGGCGACCATCTGCTGATGGCCGATTCCGTGTACGACCCGACCCGCTCGTTCTGCGACGAGACGCTCGCGCGCCTCGGCATCGAGACGACGTACTACGATCCGGCCATCGGCGCCGACATCGCGTCGCTGATGCGGCCGAACACGCGCGCGGTATTTGCCGAATCGCCGGGTTCGCTGACCTTCGAAGTGCAGGACATCCCGGCAATCAGCCGCGTCGCACACCGGCACGGCGCGGTCGTACTGCTCGACAACACGTGGGGCACGCCACTGAATTTCCGGTCGTTTTCGCATGGCGTCGACGTGTCGATTCATGCCGCCACGAAATACATTGCCGGACACTCCGACGTGCTGATGGGGGCGATCCTGACGACCGAGGCGCTCGCGCCGAAGGTCACGCGCTTCTACCGGCAACTCGGGATGACCGTCAGCGGCGACGACGCGTACCTCGCGCTGCGCGGCTTGCGAACGCTGTCGGTCCGGCTCGAGCGGCACCAGCGCAACGCGCATGCGCTGACCGAATGGCTCGCGAAACAGCCGGAGGTCGCGCAAATCCTGTATCCGGCGCGGCCCGGCGACCCCGGCCATGCGCTGTGGCAGCGCGACTTCACCGGCGCGTGCGGGCTGTTCGGCATCGTGCTGCATCCGCAGCCCGACGATGCGGTGCGCGCGCTGCTCGACGGAATGACGTGCTTCGGCATGGGGTATAGCTGGGGCGGCTTCGAAAGCCTGATCGTCCCGTCCAATCCGTCGCGCCATCGCACCGCCACGCAATGGGCGGCGGCCGGCCCGCTGCTGCGGATTCACGCGGGGCTCGAGCACCCCGACGACATGATCGCCGACCTCGCTGCCGGTTTCGCGAGAATGCGCGCCGTCGCGCTCGCGGAAGCCTGAAATCCGGCGACGTAGTACACGCTGCCCCGCATCACGTTTTCTTCAACGTTCGTCCCTCTCACATAGCGAGACAACCATGAAAGACACGCTGTTCATTCTTCGCCCCGGTTTTTTCAAGGACTCCGAAGGTCCGTTCTACTGTGGCGATTCCGTTTCCGTCGAAGGGTTGCTGAGCTTCTACCCGCAGCTTCGCGACGCCGTCGACGTCGAATACATCGACGCGCCGCGGCCGCGCCAGCCGATCGTCGCGCTGATCGGCGCGGACAACCAGTCGGCGCCCGTGCTCGTGCTCGGCGACGGACACGCGCCGAAGGACGGCGCACTCGCGATTCGCGAGCACAACGGCCGGCGCTTCATCGATTCGCCGGCCGATATCCGCCGGTACCTGTCTTCGCAGTATGGCGTAGCGCACGTCGCGTAAGCACGCCGCTCCGTGCCGTCGCTCGACGGCACGGAGCGGAACGGAACGGAACGCGCGTCACCCCGCGCGCTGCACCGGCGCCATTTTCGAGAAGTACTTCGCGCCGGCCACGCAGCCGACCACGACGACCGTCACGACGACCATCGCCGGCGGCACCGTCTCGTGCAGCAGCCCGGCGGCCAGCAGGAAGCCGAAGAACGGCTGCAGCAGCTGCAACTGACCGACGCCCGCGATCCCGCCGAGCGCGAGCCCGCGATACCAGAACACGAAGCCGATCAGCATGCTGAACAGCGACACGTACGCGAGCCCCCACAGCGCGGCGGCATCGACGCCGTCGAACGACGCAGGCCACGTAAGCCACGTGAGCGGCAACATCAGCGGCAGCGACAGCACGAGCGCCCACGAGATCACCTGCCAGCCGCCGAGATCGCGCGACAGGCGCGCGCCTTCCGCGTAGCCGAGCCCGCACGCGACGATCGCGGCCAGCATCAGCGCATCGCCGACCACCGACGCCTGGCCGCCGTTGCGCAGCGCAAACGCGGCCACCGCGCCGCTGCCGACGATCGAGAAGATCCAGAACGGCAACCGCGGCCGTTCGCCGCCGCGCCACACGCCGAACAGCGCGGTCGCGAGCGGCAGCAGCCCGACGAACACGATCGCATGCGCGGACGTCACATGCTTCAGCGCGAGCGCCGTCAGCAACGGGAAACCAACCACGACCCCGAGCGCGACGATCGCCAGCGACACGGCCTCGGCCCGCGACGGCCGCTTCTGCTTCAGCACGACGAGCAGCAGCAGGCCGAGCGCGCCGGCGATCGTCGCGCGCGCGAACGTGAGGAACAGCGGGTCGAGCCCCTGCACCGCGACACGCGTCGCAGGCAGCGAGCCACTGAAGATGATCACGCCCAGCAGGCCGCTGAGCCATCCGTCGGTCGTCTTTTGCACGGGGAATCCTGAACGGGGAAAGGTGGATGACCGATGATCCGCCGCCCGCGAAAAGCGCGTAAGCTACACCCCAATACAATCCGGACAAACTGTACTGGACAACCGACCGTACAGTTCATTTCGCCATGAGCCATTCCGCCCCGATTCCCGTTCCGCCCGCGCCGTCGCGCACGCGCGTCGAAACCGTGATGGATACGTTGCGCGCACGGATCGCGAGCCGCGCGCTGATGCCCGGCGCGCGCGTGCCGTCGATCCGGTTGATGGCCGACGCGCTCGGCGTGTCGAAATCGACGGTCGTCGATGCATACGAGCGGCTCGCGAGCGAAGGTGTGCTCGTCGCGCGGCGCGGCTCGGGCTTCTACGTGTCGGGCCACGCGCCGCCGCTCGCGCTCGCCGATCTCGGCCCGCGCCTCGACCGCGAACTCGATCCGCTGTGGCTGTCGCGCCAATCGCTCGAGGCGGCGCCGACGACGGTGAAGCCTGGCTGCGGCTGGCTGCCGTCGTCGTGGCTGCCGGACGAGAGCTTGCGCCGCGCGCTGCGCGCCGTGTCGCGCGACGAATCCGACGCGCTGACCGACTACGCGACACCGCTCGGCCTGTCCGCGCTGCGTCAGCAGCTCGCATGGCGGCTCGCGCAGCATGGCGTCCACGCGGAACCCGCGCAGATCATGCTGACCGACGGCGGCACGCATGCGCTCGACCTCGTGTGCCGCCTGCTGCTGGAGCCGGGCGATACCGTCGTGCTCGACGATCCGTGCTACTTCAACTTCCAGGCGCTGCTGCGCGCGCATCGCGCGCGGATCGTCAGCGTCCCGTACACGCCGAACGGGCCCGATCTCGCGCGCTTCGAGCAGGTGCTCGCCGAGCACCGGCCGCGCCTGTACATCACCAACGCGGCGCTGCACAACCCGACCGGCGCGACGCTCGCGCCGCCTGTCGCACACCGGCTGCTGACGCTCGCGGCCGAGCACGGCCTGCTGATCGTCGAGGACGACATCTTCGCGGATTTCGAAAGCACGCCCGCGCCGCGCCTCGCGGCGTTCGACGGATTGTCGCGCGT
The DNA here is from genome assembly GCF_025685725.1 of Burkholderia sp. BKH01. Taxonomy (NCBI): domain Bacteria; kingdom Pseudomonadati; phylum Pseudomonadota; class Betaproteobacteria; order Burkholderiales; family Burkholderiaceae; genus Burkholderia; species Burkholderia sp. BKH01. The sequence continues at coordinate 38,706 of NZ_JAOTQT010000005.1, forward strand.
CGTGTCGATCGGCAGCTTCTCGAAAACGCTGTCGGCCGCGATCCGCTGCGGCTACGTCGCCGCGCGCCCGGAATGGATCGAGGCGCTCGTCGACCTGAAGCTCGCGACGTCGTTCGGCAACGCGCAAATCGGCGCGAACGTCGTGCACCGGCTGCTTATCGACGGCACGTACCGGCGTCACCTCGACAGCCTGCGCGCGCGCCTCGCGGACGCGATGGGCGAAACGATCCGGCGCCTCTCGCGCGCCGGGCTCGGAATCTGGACGGAGCCGCGCGGCGGCCTGTTCGTGTGGGCGCAACTGCCCGACGGGCTCGACGCCGCGCGCGTCGCGCGCCACGCGCTGGACCACGACGTCGTGCTGGCGCCCGGCAACGTGTTCAGCGTGTCGCGCAGCGCGACGTCGTACCTGCGCTTCAACGTGTCGCGCTGCAAGGGACCGGCGGTGTTCGACGCGCTGGCGCGGGCGATGGAGGCGGTGCGGGCGGCGGAGCGTGGCGGGTTGCCGGCGGATGCCGGCGGACGCGTGCTGGCCGGTGAACGATGAAAGCCTGCCGCAGCGCGGCGGGATGCCCCGCCCCCTACCTCAAACCTCCCCCGCGTGCGCCCTCGCCCGCACCTCGGCAAACGACGTATCGACCAGTAGCCGCCCGGTATCGAACACCGTCTCGAGCGCCTCGTCCCATTCGCCTTCCAGCGCACGATCGTCCCATGCGACGGGCAGCGTCGTCGTCCGGTACTCGCCGGTGCGGCGATTGCGCAGCAGCGTGAGCCGCCCCTTCTTCGAGCGCTTGCCCTGATCGGTGGCCGGATCCTTGCAGACGTCGTGCCACACGCCGCCGCGCCGAATCGCCGAGCACTTCATCGCAAAGCGCTGCGTATCGCGGTTCACCTGCTGCAGCAGCGCGCCACCCATGCCGAACACGACATTGCCGGCCGCATAACCCGCGTCGTCGAGTGCGGAAAGAATCGCGTCGATCGACAGCTCGTCGACCCCATCGCCCTGGATCACGCGTACGCGGTTCAGCACGCGCCGCCCCTTGCCGTTCAACGTCGAGCCGAATGACGCGTCGAGCGCGCGCACGGTCTGCATCACGATCTTGACGGGGTCGCCCGAATCGGGACGCACGACGAGCGTCGCGCCCGAATCGATCACGGCCTGCCTCAGTTCACCGCCCCACAGATCGAGCGCGGCGAACAGATCGTAGGAGTCCGACACGACCGACACGATCGCGCCGGGCAGCCCGAAGCGGCGGATCATGTTCCGGTACGCATCGGCCTCGCCTTCTCTCCCCCACGACGTGATCGTGCTGTGCTCGGCCGCCGGCACCGAGTACGCCGCCATCGGCTCGCGATAGAAACGGTTCGCGGCCAGCACGCCGAGCACCGTGTCCGAGCCCATGAAGTTCACGAGGTGCGCCGCGCCGCCGATCGCGGCCGACTCCGCGCTCGACACGCCGCGCGCGCCGAAGTCGTGCAGCTTGAACGGCAGTTGCGCGAGGTCGTCGTCGGTCTTTTCGAGGAAACGGCGGATCGTCTGCCGCAGGTGCCAGCTTCGCGTCGCGACCGTGACCGGATACCAGACGCGCAGCAGCATCGTCTCGAGATACGATGCGAGCCAGAACACCTGCGGATCGTCGCATTCGACGGTCATCAGCACGTTGTGCACCGGCACGACCGAACCCTCCGGCACCGCGCGGATCTTCACCGGCAGGTAACCGTCGTAGCGTTCGACGATGTAGCGCCACCCTGCTTCGTTGAACGGCTCGCCGTGCACCGTGAAGAAATCGCGCGCATCGTCGATCATCGCGTGCGTGACCGGCTTGCACAGATATTCCTTCAGCAGCATCTGCAGGCCGAAGAACAGCGTGCGGTCGTAGCGGCCGCCGCGCGATTCGACGTACGAGAACATCGCCGACGCGTCGGGCGGATATTGCAGGAAGTGGGAAGCCTTGTACGAGTCCGTATTGAGGATCGGATTGGCGAGAACCGCGGCAAAGCCGCCGAGATCGTTTTGCATGGCTAGAGCTCCTCTAGGCCGTTGAAGTGCCGCCGCGTCTGTCGCGGCGGACCGGAATGCGGGGAATCAGCGGGTCACAGCTTCCCCAGGAAGTGATATGCGATGTCGAAGTGATCCTCGAACATCACGTTGCGCATCGGTGCGAATTCGTTGAGCGGCACCCAGCGCGCCTTGTCGGCGTCGTCGCTGCCCTTCACGCGCGGCAGCTCGCCGGTCGGGAAGTTGAACAGGCACGCGTGCGTGATCGTGCGGCCGCGCAGCGAGCGGGTCGGATGATCGAATACCTGGCGATCCTTGATCGAGCCGCGCAGCACGGGCTCCGGCAGCTTCAGGCCGGTTTCCTCGCGCAGCTCGCGGATGCACGCCGCGTCGAGCCGCTCGTCCTGGTTCACGAATCCGCCCGGCAGCGCCCACAGGCCGCGGCCCGGTTCGCTGCGGCGGCGCACGAGCAGGATGTGACCCGAGTGCACGACCACCGCGTCGACCGTCACGAACGTGACGGGATACGGCGCGGCCGCCCACGCCTTGCGATACGCGGCGATGAATTCGGCTTCCGACTTCAGTTGCGCGAATTCCGGCTGCGTGCGGAAACGCTCGAGCCAGCCGAACACGGGTTCCGGCACGGCCCACTGCACGAAGCTGTTGGTGCGTTCGGCGAAATACTGGTCGCGGATCTCGGTGGCGGAAATGTCTTCGGTCGCATCGACGTCGACGAGCTCCCATTGCGGGAACATCCGCAGGTAGTACGACGTGGCGTCCTTCTCGTGGCCGATCAGCCCGACCTTGCGCTGCCCGACATCGCCGAGCGCGGACGCGACGGCGTCTTGCACCCAGCGCACCCAGTCGCCGTCGTTGTACGTCGAATCCTGCAACGGCGCGATCGTCACGCGGTCGCGCTCGGACGCGTCGAGCAGCGAAGCCAGCATCTGGCGGCGCTCGTCGAACGAGAACGGATCCTTGATGGTGCGGGGCTTGTCGGTCGAACCGATCAGCACGCACACGCGCTCGGCCCGGCTCAGTGCCGACTTCAGCACGTTCAGGTGACCACGATGCGGAGGCTGGAAACGACCAATGAAAACAAGCGCGTCGAAGCGCCGGTTCTGTTGCGTACTCATGAGGCTCCCTCAAGAGATTGAAACGCTTCGGGTCTTTCCCGAAGGGTTGGAATGAATCCTAGGTGAAATCCCGGAGTGCGTCAATCGAGCACACGCTCGACTTGACCAAGTCTGAAGAAATGCGCGGTATTGGCGGGGTACACTCGATTTCATCCCAATCAGCGCCATTGCGCCCGCCATCATGAGGATCTCAGTCAGCCGAACCGTCGGCGTCGATCGCAGACGCCTCTTCACGTGGTCGCAGGATTACGCGCGGCGGCTCGTGTGGGACAGCTTCCTCAGCGACGCCTATCTGCTCGACGAAACGACGGCCGACGTCGGCGTCGACGCGTTCTGCCGCAGCCAGTCGGGGGCGACGATGGTGTCGCGCTATATCTCGTACCGTCCGCCGCAGGTCGCCGCGGTCGAAATGGTCGAAGGGCCGAAGGTGCTCGAACGCTTCAGCGGCAGCTGGAACTTCACCGAACACACGCCGGGTTCGACCGAAGTGAAGTTCACGTACAACTTCCGCGCTCAGCCGTCCTGGCTGCGCTGGCTGCTCGAACCGCTGATCGGCGCGTTCTATCTCGTGCAGACGCGTCGGCGTCTCGATTCGTTCAAGCGCTGGGCCGAAGCGGAAGCGCTGCCGCGCTGATACGCACCGCGGCGCGGTCCGGCGTGTCCGCGCCGTCTTCCTCCTGATGCGTTCGAACGCGCCATGGCCGCGTCGCCGGGCATTTGCCAGATTCGCCGAACCCGGAGAAACTACGGGCGGCCGTCACCCTGACGGCGAACCCTGACCGAGAGAACAGGGCACTCCTCCCTGAAACGGCATCGACACAAACACAATCCAATGAGCCTGATATCCCGATTCTTTGGCCGCAAGGAAGAACCCGAAAACCCCGCCGCGCTGGTCGCGGCATCCGACATCGAGCATCCGCTGAGCGTGACTGTCGTCTTCGACGGGCCGCTGCAGGTCGATATCGCGTCGCTGACGGCCGCGCTGCGTGCATACCATCCGAGCATGAAGCAGGCGCGCGTCGAAACCGAGCCCACGCTGGAGCAGGTATTCGGGCTCGCCGGCTGGGACAACCACGTCGTCCGGCTGGTCGGCTTCGATGCGCCCTATCCGTCCGAAGCGCTGGAAGCATGCGTCGCGCCCGCCCACTACGGGCAGGACCTGAAACAGCGGGTGCGCGCGAGCCGCAGCCACGTGATCCTCTACTACGCCGGACATGAAGCGGACCCGCTCGACCAGTATGTCGCGCTGGTGGCCGTCGCCGGCGCGCTCGCCGAACAGAACGGCCTCGCGGTGCTGAACGAACACGCGCACACGTCGCTGCCGGCAGTCGTCTTCGATGCAAAGGAACTCGGCGCAGAGAGCCTCGAAGTGCTGCGCGAGATTCCGTTGAACCTGTTCTTCTGCGGCTTCGTGAAATACGAGGTCGAAGGCGTCGATGGCGTGTGGATGCGCACCTATGGCGCCGACGTGTTCGGCCTGCCCGATTTTGCGGCGCTCGCGGAAGGCCATCACGAAGGCGAACGCTATTCGGGCATCTTCAACAACGTGATGCACTACCTGCTGGAAAGCGGTGCGCGCATGCATGCGGGCGAGACGATGCAGGTCGGTTCGGAAACGTTCATGAAGCTGCGGGAACCGCTCGAACACGAGTATTACCTGCAGGGGCCGGCGCAGGTGCTGGTGGCCGAACTGATCTCGGCGGACCAAATCAATCGCTGATTGCGACGCGATCGTGCGGCGCGCGGGCTCGAAGCTTCTCGAATCGCGCGCGCCGCGGCACTACGTGACGGCTGCGTAGCAGCCACTGCTCCAACCCGATGAGGAGACGTCCGTGTTCGGCATTCGCTTTTGTCTCACCCTGGCCGCCATCGGCCTCTCGCTGTCGGCCCACGCCGACAGCATCGACTGCACGCGTGCAAAGACACGCACCGATCGCCTGATTTGCGGCGACAAGGCACTCGTATCGGCCGACAACACACTGTCGAGCGCCTACTACGAAGCGATCGGCATCGCCGCCGACCAGCAGGCCGTGATCCGCTCGCAACGCGAGTGGCTCGCACAGCGCGACGCGTGCGCCGATGCCGCCTGCATCGCCACCGCCTACCGCGACCGCACCGCGGCGCTGAAGCAGGTCAAGCACGCGGGCTGGAAAACCTATCGCGACCCGGCGCTCGGCATCTCGTTCGAGTACCTCGCGAACCGGCAGGTCAAGAAGCCGTGCCCGGAAATCGGTGGCGATCGCTGCGTCGCGATCGTCGGCCGCAACATGACCTACAGCACCTATTTCATCGCGTTCGAGATCGTCGACGGCGCGCTGGAGCCGGTCGCGGAGAAGGAAGCGGGTTTCGTGCAGCAGGACGACGGCAAGTGGATGACGACATACGGCCGCGGCACCGCGCAGGAAGTCGAACGTTTCTCCGGCACCGGCTGGCGCGGCATGCGAGCGACGATCACGTGCGGCATCAGCGATCCGGAAACCGGCTTCCACGCGGCCGGCGGCGAATGCTACTGGGCCGTGCTGAGCAACGGCAAGCGCGCGGCCGTCGCGAATACGCAGGGCATCGTCGGCACCGACGACGCGACGCTGCACAGCGTGTCGACGTTCCGGTTCGAACGCTAGCGTGCTCCGCCCCGGCCCATCGAGAACGTTTCCGCACCCGATTCGCGGCGCAACGTGACTTCCATACCGTTCAGCCATCCTGACGATTTCAGGATCGGGCGCGCCACTGCGTACAAGCGATCGGCGCTGGTGCCATACAGGTACAGATAACCGTCGTTGCCGTCGCGGTGCAGTTCGGTCTCGCCAAGTTCGCCCGCCCCTGCCTGCCTCGCCGCGCGATCCAGCCGGCGTTCGAGTGCATGAAGCCGCGCCCGGTCCTTCTCGTAGTAGTCGAAGTGGACCATCACGACGGGCCCGGGCGGCTTCGACGGCAACTCCGCGGCAACGTTGCCGGTGAAGAACGCAACGCCGAGCAATGCGGTGATTCCCGTTCTTTTACGCATGTCGGTAACAGGTGAGCGATGCTCGCTCATGTCAATGCAGCACCGCGCGCCACCTGCTGCCGGACCTGCGCCTGCGTGCCGAGCGCGGCGGCAATCGCATCGACCGCATCGGCCGCACGCGCCGCGCCGCACATGAATGCGTCGACGGCCGCGAAGCGATGCTCGGGCCACGTATGGATCGTGATGTGCGATTCGGCAAGCAGCACGACACCCGTCACGCCATGCTCGCCGCCGAAATGATGGAAATGCGCGCCGATAACGCGCGCGCCTGCCCGTTGCGCCGCGTCGGTCATGATCGCTTCGAGCCGTGCGGCGTCGCGCAGCAGCGCCGCATCGATACCGGCCAGGTCGGCCAGCACGTGCGAGCCGAGCGTCGCACGCGGCGGCGCGATCCCGTCGCGCGCGGTCATTTGTGCGACCCGTACGACGAGTAGCCGCTGCGCGCCGACGAGCTGCCCCAGCCGCCGCCGCCCGAACCGCTGCCGCCGATCGATGCGCAACTGAACAGCGTGACGACGATCAGGCCGTAGATGCCGTAGAGGATGTACCGGATCACGAGTTGCTCCCGTCCGATGCGAAGCCCTTCCACAGCCATTCAGGCAGCCACAGCACCAGCAGGCCGACCAGCACGTAGACGGTACGGCCGCTGAACGAGAACAGCGTGCCCATGTTGAAGATCACGAGCAGCGCGCTGAACACCCACGGCAGCGGCGCGAAACTGTGCGGGCTTTTGCCGCCGAACAGGCCCGTCGACGCGGTGGCGCCCGCTGCGGCCGCGGCCGTTGCGAGCGCCGGCGTGCCGAAGCGTTCGGCGAGGGCGCTGCCCGACAGCGGCCGCGCGCGCGACCACACGATCTCCGCGGCGCTGCGCTCGCGCGTCAGCTTGTCCTTCTGCCAGCCGTAGTCGATGATCGACGTGCGATCGCCCACCTGCACGCGCCAGTTGAACGCACCGACCACGTAGACGACTTCCGATTCGTATTCCTCACGCAGCCGGTACGTCTTGCCGCCGTCGAGCACGTCGGATTCGCTGCCGATCGTCGGCCAATGGTCGAGCACCTGCACGCGCTCCCAGCGCCCTTCGCTTTGCACGAGCCACAGGAAGCCGCGCTTCGGATTCAGCAGCAGGTATTCGTCCCACGTCTCTTCGTCGCCCGGCACGCGGCATCGCATCATGCCGATCACCGTGTACTTCACGCCGTCGAACGTGCCGATCGCGCCGAGCTCCAGCGCGCCCTTCACCGATTCGAGCTTGCGCTGCGCCGCGAACACGGTCTGCTGCTCGACCGTGCACTGCACGCCCGCGTGACAACTGCCGCACACGACGTAGTCGGCCACGTTCGGCGCATACGACAACGGTGCACCGCAGCTCGGGCACGCGAACGGCACCATCTCCGCGCCGCGCTTCTCGCGCGTATCGGTCTCGATATCGCGCAGCCCCGTGAACGCGAGCGCATCGAATTCCAGCGCCTCGCCCGAATAGACGGCCGGGCTCCCGCCGTTCGAATCGGCGTCGGAATAGTCGTAGGTCGCGAACGCGTTGCCGGTCCGCAGGTCGACGACGCGCGCCTCCCAGCCGGCATCGACGCGGAACGGCAGTTCGCCGTCGCCGCCCGTGCAGTGCGCGGTGCGCACGTCGGACACGAGATACGCGCGGCCGCCGTGGTCGATCCGCATGCCCGATTCGAGCGTGCCGAATGCGGGCCACGCGCCGCCGGACGCATCGTCGGGCTCGCGCACCGTGACCGCGTACTGGCCCGACGCGTCCGACAACCAGCCGAATGCGCCGTCGTCGAACACGACATACCACTCGCTCCACGCGCCGGCGTCGTAGGTCATCTGGATGCGCCCGAGCACCGTGAACGTGCGCTTGCCGTAGCGGCCGGCCGTGCCGATCTGGATCGGCGACGCATCGTCGAGCACCGTGGCCAGCTCGCCGATGCGTTCGACGTCGGTGCCGCGCTTGAGCAGCGTGCTGCGGCAGAACGCGCAGACGGCCATCACCGCCGCCGCCGAGCGAAACTCGACCGGCGCGCCGCACTGGGGGCACGAAGTGCTGAACATGCGCGACGCTTACCGCGTGAGCTTCGCGAGGATCTCGGCCTTCGCGCGCGAATATTCGTCTTCGGTCACGAGGCCCTTGTCGAACAGCGCCTTCAACTGTTCGAGCCGCTGCACGTAATCGGTGCCGTCGGCCGGCGCGGCCGGCTGAGCCGCGGCCACCGGCGCTGCGGGCGCTGGTGCTGCGGGTGCTGCAGCCGGCGCCGGTTGCGCGGCGCCCGCGATCTGGCCGGCCATCGCCTGCCCGATCGCCGCGCCCGCGGCGAGCCCCGCGCCGATACCGGCGATGCCGCCCGGGTTCTGCGCGGCCAGCGGAATCGCCTGCGCGGTCTGGTATTGCGTGGCGCGCGCAAGATCGCCGGCCATCCCCGCGCCGATCCGCAGGTCGAGCGCCTTCTGCAGCTCGGCCGGCAGCGACACGCTCTCGACCGCGAACGCGTCGAGCGCGAGACCGTAGCGCGTAAACACCGGCACCAGCGCGTCGGCGATGCGCTGCGACAGCAGCGACTGGTTCGCGGCCATGTCGACGAACGGCACGTCGGCCGAGCCGAACGTCGTGCTCATCGCGGTCACGACCAGGTTGCGCAGTTGCTGTTCGAGATCGTCGACCGTGTACTGCGCGCGCGTGCCGCTGACCTCGCGGTGGAACGCAGCCGCGTCGACGATCCGGTACGAGTAGATGCCGAATGCGCGCACCTGCACGAAACCGAATTCGCGGTCGCGGATCGTCACCGGCTGCGCGGTGCCCCAGCGCCGGCCGAGCTGCAGCCGCGTGCTGAAGAAATAGACGTCCGACTTGAAAGGCGACTGAAAGAATTTGTCCCAGTTCTTCAGGTACGTGAGCACCGGCAGCGTGTTCGTTTCCAGCGTATACAGCCCCGGCTGGAACACGTCGGCGATCTTGCCTTCGTTCACGAAAATCGCGACCTGCGTTTCGCGCACGGTCAGCTTGCCGCCGTACTGGATTTCCTGGTCTTCCATCGGATAGCGCCATGCCAGCACGCCGTCGGTGTCTTCCGTCCATTGCAGGACGTCGATGAACTGCTTGCGGATGAATGAACCCAGACTCATGTCGGTCTCCTCGGACGCGTGGCGCGTCAGGTCAGGCAGGCGGCATTGATGATGCCGACGACGAGCGATGCGGTGCCCATCAGGCCGCCCATCGCGACATTGCGATCCTCGATTGCATGATTCATGCCGGGTATCAGGCGCGTCAGCGCCGCATAGGTGATCAGTTGCACGACCATCGCGCCGACGGCCCAGATCACGACTTCGCCGAGCGTCGAGTTGTGCGCGATGCTGGACGCGAGCGTCAGGCAGAAACCGATCAGCGCGCCGCCGAACGACAGCGTCGCGGCCGCGTTGCCGTCGCGGATCAGCGCCAGTTCGTCGAACGGGGTGACCTTCAGGTACACTGCCGCGAACACGAGAAGCAGCACGAACGCCGACAGCAAATGAACCGCATAGAGATAGGCACTATTCATTCTTTCCCTCGGATTTTGTGCTCGGTTCACCGCCCCGTCGCCGGCCGGCCCACGCGGGGCCGGCAGACGGATGGCCGCCCCACGAAAATCCGCGCCAGTATATCCACATTGACGACCGCTGCACAACGGACATCCCATGCTGCATAAGCGTGCGCTCGTCCTGTCGATCCTCGTGCTCGCGTCGTGCGGGCTCGGCTACGAACTGATCAGCAGCGCGCTGTCGAGCTACCTGCTCGGCGATTCGATCCTGCAGTTCTCGTCGGTGATCGGCTGCTACCTGTTCGCGATGGGGATCGGCTCGTGGCTCGCGAAGTTCGTCGAGGACGACGACGTGCTCGACCGCTTCGTCGACATCGAGCTGCTCGTCGGCCTGCTCGGCGGCGTGTCGGCCGCACTGCTGTTCGCGGTGTTCGCATGGCTCGCCGCGCCGTTCCGCGCGGCGCTCTACGCGCTGGTGCTTGCGCTCGGCATGCTGATCGGGATGGAGATCCCGCTCGTTATGCGCGCGTTCCAGCAGCGGCGCCAGGCGTTCCGCCATACCGTCAGCGAAGTGCTGACCTTCGACTATCTCGGCTCGCTCGCCGTGTCGCTGATCTTCCCGCTCGTGCTCGCGCCGCGTCTCGGCCTGCTGCGCACGAGCTTCCTGTTCGGGATCCTGAACGCATTCGTCGCACTGTGGACGACCCACCTGTTCCGCGACGAGATCCGCAACGTGCGCGGCAAGCTGATGCGCGCGGCGCTCGTGATCGGGCTGCTCGTCGCCGGCTTCGCGCTGTCGGACCGCATCACGCACTGGGCCGAACACGGCGTGTACGGCGACGAGACGATCTATTCGGAAACGACGCCGTACCAGCGCATCGTGCTCACGCAGTGGCACGACGACATGCGGCTGTACCTGAACGGCAACCTGCAGTTCTCGTCGCGCGACGAGCACCGTTATCACGAGGCGCTGATCCATCCGACGATCGACGCGCTGCCGTGGGCGAAACGCGTGCTCGTGCTCGGCGGCGGCGACGGCCTCGCGGTGCGCGAACTGCTCAAGCACCGCAACCTCGAGCAGATCACGCTCGTCGATCTCGATCCCGCGATGACGAAGCTGTTCTCGACGTCCGCGCCGCTCGTCAAGCTGAACCAGGGCTCGCTGAAGAATCCGCGCGTGCACGTGATCAACGACGACGCGGTGCGCTGGCTCGAATCGAACGCCGACGTGTACGACGCGATCGTCGTCGACTTTCCCGATCCGACCAACTTCGGGCTCGGCCGCCTGTATTCGGTGCCGGTGTTCCGGCTGCTCGCGCGCCACCTGTCGGAGAACGGCTACGCGGTGATCCAGTCGACGTCGCCGTATTTCGCGCCGCACGCGTACTGGACCATCATCGCGACGCTGCACGAAGCCGGGCTCAATACCTGGCCGTACCACTGCTACGTGCCGTCGTTCGGCGACTGGGGTTTCGTGATCGCCGGCAAGCGCCGCGACTTCACGGTGCCGACGCACTACTCGGTGCCGACGCGCTGGCTCGACGCGCAGACGGCCGCCGAGATGTTCCACTTCCCGGCCGACATGCCGGCGCTGTCGATGTCGCCGAACGAACTCAACGACCAGCCGCTCGTGCGCCGCTTCGACGACGACTGGAAGCACGTGCTGCGCTGATGGACCGCCGCACGTTCCTCGTCGCGTCGGCGGCCGCGTCGCTCGCCGCATGCGGCCGCACCGGCTGGATCGAGACAACGCCGCGCATCGGCTACCCCGGCATGCGCGAAGGCCATGCGCTGCGCGACCATGGCGCGCTGCCGCCGCCGTCCGGCACGATCGAAACCGACGTCGCGATCCTCGGCGCGGGCGCGGCGGGGCTGTCGTGCGCATGGCAGCTCGCACGAGCGGGCCACAAGCGCTTCGCGGTGCTCGCGGGCCCCGAATTCGGCGGCAATGCGGCCGGCGGCCGCTTCGGCGATCTCGGTTATCCGAAAGGCGCGCACTACCTGCCACTGCCGTCGCTCGAATCCGCGCATCTGCGCGACATGCTCGCCGATCTCGGCGTGATCGAATCCGCACCGCTCTCCGCGCGCCCCGTGTACGACGAGCGCGCGCTCGTGCACGCGCCCGACGAACGGCTCTTCATCGCCGGGCAGTGGCAGGACGGCATCGTGCCGACGGCCGGCCTCGGCGCCGACGAACTCGCGCAGCAGGCACGCTTCTTCGCATACACGGACGGGCTGCGCGCCGCACGCGGCGCAGACGGCCGCAAGGTGTTCTGCATCCCGATCGCCGAATCGTCGCGCGACCCACGCTGGCGCGCGCTCGATCGGCGCTCGTTCCGCCAGTGGCTGCTCGACGAGGGCTACACCGCGAAGGCGCTGCACTGGTACCTGAACTACTGCTGCCGCGACGACTACGGCGCAGGATACGAGCACGTGTCCGCATGGGCGGGGCTGCACTATTTCTCGTCGCGCGGCGGCCACGCAGGCGACGCGAGCGACGGCGCGGTGCTGACCTGGCCCGACGGGCTGCACACGATGGTGACAAAGCTGGCCGATTCGATCACCGCGCGCACCGGCTCGAATGCATGGTCGCGGGACGGCTTCGCGGTGCGCGCGACCGAACGCGCGGGCGGCGTCGACGTGCTGTGCGCGCGCATCGGCGACGACGGCGCGCTGTCGACGTTCACGCTGAAGGCGCGGCGCGTCGTGTGCGCGATGCCGCTGTTCGTCGCGGCGCGCGTGTTTCCGCAGCTTTCCGCGTACGGCTTCGAGCCCGCGCGCGACCTGCCGCCGCGCGCGCCGTGGCTCGTGTCCAACTTCCTGCTCGACGGCATGCCGGCCGAAGAAGCGGGCGTGCCGCTCGCGTGGGACAACGTCGTCTACGACGGCGCAGGGCTCGGTTATGTCGTGTCCACCCACCAGTTGATCCGGATGTCGCCGCCGACGCGCTCGGTGTTCTCCGCGTATCAGGCGCTGAGCACGCAAGCGCCGGACGATACGCGCCGCTGGCTCGCGCAGGCGAAGCCCGACGCGTTGCGCGAACAGGCGGCGATCGACCTGCAGGCTGTCTACGGGCGCGAGCTGTGGAAACACGCGACGGCACTCGAGATCACCGTGCGCGGCCATGCGATGGCGACGCCCGACGTCGGCTTCCTGAGCCGGCCGGGGCTGCTCGCGCTGCGCGATGCCGACGGCCCCGTCGTGTTCGCGCATGCGGACCTGTCCGGGCTGTCGCTGTTCGAGGAAGCGTCGTACTGGGGCATGCTCGCCGCCCGGCGCGTGCTCACCTGACGGCCGCCATTCGTCATTGCGGCGCCGCCGCCAGCCGCTATAATCGCGCGACATTCCGACTGCATTGAGCAGGCCGACGGTGCCGCGCCGTGCGACGCGCCGTATGCCCTCCTCGACAACAACAATGACGAACCGAACCATCCGACGCCTTCGCCCGTCCGTGCGTGCCGCCGCGCGTGTGCTCGCGTGCGCCCCGCTGCTCGGCGCGCCGCTGGCGCTGCATGCGGCAGACGCCGCAGGCACCGAGCCCGCATCCGCGCGCTACGTCGTCGTCGACACCGGCCATACGCCGGCTCACCCTGGTTCCACCGGCGCGAGCGGCCGTGTCGAATACCTGTACAACCTCGATCTGTCCGCCGCAGTTGCGGAAAGGCTCGCCGCGCACGGCGACCGCGTGCGGCGCACCTCGGCCGACGGCCGCGAGATCGCGCTCGACCAGCGTTCGACGCAGGCGCCCGACGCAAACCTGTTCGTGTCGATCCATCACGACTCGATGCAGCAGCAATTCATCGACGCGGGCCGGCAGCGCGAATTCCGCGGCTTCTCGGTGTTCGTGTCGGAGCGCAATCCGCACTACGCGGAAAGCCTGCGTTGCGCGAAGGCGATCGCCGAGCGGCTGGTCGCGGCCGGCGAACGGCCGTCGCTGTATCACGCGCAGCCGATCCGCGGCGAGAATCGCCCGCTGATCGACCCGCAACTCGGCATCCACCGCTTCGACGATCTCGTCGTGTTGCGCACCGCGCCGATTCCGGCCGTGCTCGTCGAGGCCGGCGTGATCGTCAATCCCGACGAAGAAGCGCGGCTCGCGCAACGCGGGACGATCCAGCGCCTGTCCGCCGCGATCGCGGGCGGGATCGACGCATGCACGGCGCCGAAGTGACGGCATTGCCCATCGGGCTCAACGGTTTTCACCCAGTCAGGAGCATCAAAATGAAAATGAAGAATCTGTTCGCATCCTGCGCGCTGCTCGCGCTTGCCATTCCGTTCTCCGCGCACGCGGCCGGCTGCGCGAAGCCGCACAGCGCGTTCGACCAGGTGTACTGCAGCAGCACGCAGTTCTCGCAGACCGATCGCGAACTCAACGACGAATACGGCCGCCTGCGCAAGCAACTGAGCGGCGATCAGCAGGCGACGCTGAAGGCCGGCCAGCTCGCGTGGCTGAAGCAGCGCGACGCGCAGTGCAGCGAAACCCGCAACAACGGCTACCTCGTGGATCTCCAGTGCGCGACCGACATGACGGCGTCGCGGCTTTCGTTCCTGCGCGAACGCGAGCGTGAATGCACAAGCACGGGGTGCGTGGCCTCGAAGCTCGGCGAGTAAGCGCTTTGAAGATGCCGTGCCGCGACGCGCTTCGCGGCACGGCACGGCAATCAGGCGGAGCACGCATGACACCGAATACGACAACGATCGACATCCGCGCTGCCACGTCCGCCGATGCCGCAGCCATCGCCGACATCCACGTCGCGTCGTGGCAGGCAACCTACACGGACATCATGCCGGCCCCATTCCTCGCCGGCTTGTCGGTCGAAAAACGCACGACCTTCTGGCAATGTGCGCTCGACGCCGGCCGCCCGCGCGTCGCGCTCGCATTCACGGGCAACGGCGCCGCGGGCTGGATCGCCTATGGTCCGACGCGCGACACCGACAAGGATCGCGCATGGGGAGAAATCGAAGCGATCTATCTGCATCCGTCGTATTGCGGGCAAGGAATCGGCGCGGCGCTGGTCGACCATGCGTGCCGATCGCTGCACGACGCGGGCCATGCATGGGTATCGCTCTGGGTACTCGTCGAAAACCGTCGTGCACGCGCATTCTACGAACGCGAAGGCTTCGTCGCCGAACACGACATCAAAACCTTCGAGATCGACGGTACGCCGATCGAGGAAGTGCGCTATTGGCGCGCACTTCCCTAATTTGCTTCTTCGACGCGCGCGGCAATCACAAGAACCACCGATACTCCCGCGCGCTGACTTCATTACGGAAATCCAGCTCCTCCTGCCGCTTGTTTTCGCAATACACCATGACGAACTCGCTGCCGAGCCCTTCACGCACGGCCGGATGATCCTGCATCGCCGCGACGGCCGACAGCATCTCCTTCGGAAAATCGATCCCGCTACCGCGATCCTCATTGAGCGGTGCGATCGGTTCGATCCGTGCATCGAGCCCGTGCTCCATCCCGGCGAGAATCGCCGCGAGCACCAGGTACGGATTCGCATCCGCGCTCGCGAGCCGGTGTTCGATCCGCAGGTTGCGCGCATCCGACTCGGGAATCCGGATGCACGCATCGCGATCCTCGAAACCCCAGCTTGCGCGGCTCGCCGCGTTCACCATCGACCCATAGCGCCGGAACGCGTTGTGATTCGGCGCAAAAACGGGCATGCAATGCGGCAGCAGCGCGAGGCATCCGGCCACCGCGTGCCGCAGCGGGCGCTGCCCGTCCGCCGCGAGCAGGTTGCGCCCCGCGTCGTCGTACAGGCTCACGTGCACGTGCATCCCGCTGCCCGGTGCATGCAGGTAGGGTTTGCCCATGAAGCTCGCGCGATAGCCGTGCTGCAACGCGACGCCGCGCGTGCTGCGGCAGAACAGGGCCGACCAGTCGGCCGCGCGCAGCCCGTCGTCGGTATGGCCGAAATTGATCTCGAACTGGCCGGGCCCGAGCTCGGCGGTGATCACCGTCGCATCGACGCCCTGTTCGCACGCGGCCTCGACCATCTCGTGGAGCACGTCGGAGAAGCGCGACAGGCGCTCGATATGCATGTTCGGCTGATCGTCGCGGTCGTCGCTCAGGCGATCGCGCGGGTACTGCGGCATCCCTTCCGCGAGCTGCGCGGCGAACAGGTAGAACTCGAGCTCGAACGCGACGACCGGCCGGATGCCGCGCGCCGCGAAGCGTCGCAGCACGCGCGCGAGCACCTCGCGCGGCTCGAACTCGATCGGCGCATCGGTGCCGTCGGAGCTGATCAGCATCTGCGCGAGCGGCTGCCGCTCCCAGCGCACGGGCTTCAGCGTGCCGGGGATCAGGCGGCGCGGCGCGTCGGGGTCGCCGTCGTTGAAGCAGTAGTCGCCGATCTTGTAGAGGCCGCCTTGCGTGCCGAGCAGCACGCAGTTCTGCGGCAGCTTCAGCAGCGAGCCCGACGCGACCTTCTCGAGCGCATCGATCGGGTAGCGCTTGCCGTAGAAGTGCCCGGGCAGGTCGAGGCAGATCAGGTCGACATAACGAATCTCGGGGTGCGCCTGCCGGAATGCGCGGACTTCACCGACCAGCGCGGGAACGACGTCATCCATGTCTCATCCTTTCCATGTCTTGTATGGCGGTGCCGCAGCGCGGCGAACCGGATTCATGCGACACACATGGCAACGCATGCCGCATTTAAATCAGTACTGCAAACATGCTGCGAGGCGCGGTGGCCTGCAACACCGCCCGCCTCGCCGACAACTCAGGTGAACACCCAGATCACGCGCGTCGGCGCGTCGGTCAGGTTGGCATAACGGAACCGCTTGTGCGCGGGAAGCTGGAACGCATCGTTCGGGCCGAGCGTGACGGGCGTTTCGTCGCCGTCGATCCAGATCGTCAGTTCTCCTTCGAGCACGAAACCGCCCTGCTCGTCGCTGTCGTCGACGGGCCGCTCGCCGCTGCTCGCGCCCGGCGCGAGATGGCTTTCGAGGATCGAGAAGCGCGAGCGCATGTTCGGCGACACGAGGATGTCGGTAATGCCGGCCGCGTAATACACGGTGCGCCGCTCGTCGGGCCGCGTGACCCACGGCACGCTGCGCGGCTTGCTCAGGCTGTAGAAATACGTGGTCGGCACGCCGAGCGCCTCGCCGATCGCGGTCAGATCCGCGACCGTCGGGCGCGACAGCCCGCGCTCGACCTGCGACAGAAAGCCGACCGAGCGGCCGATCCGCTCGGCGAGGTCGTTCAGCGTGACCTTGCGATGCTTGCGCAGGTCGCGGATCAGGATCGCCAGACTTTCTATCTCTTCCTGTTCGTTCATGATGGGTTCCGATACGGTCAGACGGTGTCGCGCAAACGGTACCAGGCCTTGCCGAGCGCTTCCAGCGGCGCGGCGAGCCGGTCGCCGCCGGGGAAGTGCGGGTTGCGGATGCGCCGATATTGCGCGAGCAGGCGCTCGTCGCCGAGCACGGCGTCGGCGACCGCGCGCGCACCGGCGAGCGTCGGCAGCACGCCGTGCCCCGAGAAGCCCTGCAGCCAGAAACGCTGCCCGTGGCGGCCGATGTCCGGCGTACGGCGCATGCTGATGTCGATATGGCCGCCCCACGCGTAATCGAGCGGCACGCCGGCCAGTTGAGGGAACACACGTTCCAGGTGCGGGCGCGTCGCCGCCGCGATATCGGCCGGGATGCCGCCGAGATACGTGCAGCCGCCGCCGAACAGCAGCCGGTTGTCGGGGCTCAGGCGGAAGTAGTCGGGCACGAACTGGTTGTCGATCACGCAACTGTTCTGCGGCAGCAGCGAACGCGCGACGTCGGGCGCGAGCGGCGCGGTCGCGACCTGGTAGGTGCCGACCGGCAGCAGTCGGCGCGCCAGATCGCGATCGAGCCGGTCGACGTATGCATTACAGGCAAGCACGAGCACGTCCGCGCGCACTTCGCCGCGCACCGTGCGGGCGATGTGGCCGCCGGCCGTCTCGCGACAGTCGAGCACGCGGCTCTGCTCGAAGATGCGGCCGCCCGCGCGCTCGATCGCCTGCGCGAGGCCGAGCGCGAGTTTCAGCGGATTCAGGTGGCCGGCTTCCGGATCGTGGAGCGCCGCGAGATAGCGTGTGCCGCCGATCCATTCGGGCATCTCGTCACGCCCGATCACGCGCAGCCGGTCGTAGCCCCAGCGCTCGGCCGCCTCGTCGCGGGCCTGCGCGAGCATCGCGACACGACGCGGCCGCACTGCGGCCCACAGGCTGCCGGGCCGGTAGTCGATGTCGAAACCGTGCCGCTCCGGCAGTTCGCGCACCTCGGCGGCAGCCCAGCGCATGCTGTCCCATAGCAGGCGCGCGCCGTCGCGGCCGAGCGAATCCTCGAGCGGCTGCATGTCGCACGACCAGCCGAGCAGCGCCTGCCCGCCGTTGCGGCCCGACGCGGCCCACGCGACGCGACTCGCCTCCAGCACGACGACGCGCTTGCCGGCGAGCGCGAGGCGCAACGCCGTATGCAGCCCGCTGAATCCCGCGCCGACAACCAGCACGTCGGCGTCGATGCGCTCGTCCAGTTCCGGACGACGCGGGATCGGCACCGGGTAGGTGCCGGCGTAGTAGCTTGCGACGTGACGGTCGGACTGCACGAACATGCGGACTCCCGTGAAATTCTCATCGAGAAATTTCATGAAAAATTAGCACGACAATTTCACAGAGGCAAGCGCACGCGGGAAGCGGTATATCGACGGGCTGGCGGGAAATCTGTCGAGATTCCTCGATCCGCTACCAGCTGCGAACCAGACAAGACATCAGCCGCTTCTGCCCGCTCGTTCCCGGCCGCCGACAATTCCTCGTCGTTTCGGGATGGACGTGTTTCCGCCGTTTTCGCCAGTCCGGACCCCGATGAACCGTATCGATCGATCGGCTGACACACGTGACGCCTCGCGCGTGAACTGCACGGGTGCGGTGATTTTCCCTGTCATCCGACCGGCCCAAATTTTTACCCTTGTCAAAATTTTGGACAGAGAGAATAACGAGCCGAACCAGCACGTCATCCATCCAGGCACGGCCCCGCAAACCCTTTCAGACCCAATCATTCGCTGACCGGGAGACAAGATGCCCACGAACCAGGATTCACGCCCGACGGACGGATCGGATCACGGAGAATTCTCGCTAAGCGAAGTCCCGCTCGAGAAACGCACCGGGTTCCTGTCCATCACGATGGTGTTGTTGAGTTTCACGTTCTTCACGGGAACGATGTTTGCCGGCGGCAAGATCGGTGTCGCCTTCGACGTCGTCAGCATGATCCAGATCGCCGTGATCGGAAACCTGTTGCTCGCCGCCTATGCGGCGTCGCTGGCGCTGATTGCCGCCCGCAGCGGCCTGAATGCCGTGCTGATGGGGCGATTCTGCTTTGGGGAAATCGGCAGCAAGCTGTCCGATTTCCTGCTCGGCTTCGCCGAACTCGGCTGGTACGCATGGGGAACCGCAACGGTGGCCATCGTATTGGTCAAGCTGCTGGGGTGGCCGGCTTCCGTCACCACGCCGCTGATGATCGTCTTCGGCTTCGGATTTTCGATCACGGCCATCATCGGATATCGCGGCATGGATGTGCTGTCGCGCGTCTCCGTGCCGTTGATGTTCGTGCTCCTGATGACGTCGATTTGGATCGCCACCCGCGATATCGGCGGCTGGGCCGGCCTCACGCACGTCGTGCCGTCTCATCCGATGCAGTTCTCGGCTGCCGTGACCATGGTCATCGGCACCTTTGCCAGCGGCGCCACCCAGGCAACCAACTGGACGCGCCTCGCACGCAGCGCGCGCAGCGCCGTATCGGCAAGCATGATCGGGTTCTTCGCGGGCAACGGCCTGATGATCGTCGCGGGCGCATACTGCGCAATCGTCTATCAGCAATCCGACATCGTCGAGGTGATGATGCTGCAGGGCCTGTCGATCGCAGCGGTCGTGATGCTGTGCCTCAATCTCTGGACCATCCAGGGGCCGACGATGTACAACGTGGCGGCCGCCGGATGCCATCTGCTGCGCACCGAGCGGCGCCGCACGCTCGTCCTCGTGGGCGCGGCGATCGGCATCGTGCTCGCGGTCGGCGGGATGTACGAGTTGCTGATTCCGTTCCTGGTGCTGCTCGGCTCGATCATTCCGCCCGTCGGCGGCGTGATCATGGCGGACTACTGGTACCGCCATCGCGGAAAATACCCGTCACTTGCCACCGCCCGCCTGCCGCGCTTCAATCCGGTCGGCCTGGCCGCGTATGCGATCGGCGCCATACTCGCCTATACGTCGCCGTGGATCGCGCCGATCGTCGGCATCGCGGCGTCTGCCGCCGCCTACATCGTTCTGCTGCAGCTTGCCCGCGCCTTCTCGCGCGAACCGTCCGTCCAGGGTGAATGATTCCGCTGCGCCCCCTTCCGTTCCATCGAACAAAAGGAATCCTCATGAAAATCGTCAACGCCAGATTGCGCGGCCATAGCGGCCTCTTCACGATAGACATCGATGCGGACACGATTCGCGACATCGCGCCCCAGACGTCGCCGCTGGCGCTTCAAGGAAACGCCGTCATCGATGCAGGCGGCAATCTCGTCATCCCGCCGCTGGTCGAACCGCATATCCATCTGGATGCAACGCTGACCGCGGGCGACCCCGAGTGGAACATGAGCGGCACGCTGTTCGAAGGCATCGAGCGGTGGGGCCAGCGCAAGGCCACCATTACGCATGACGATACGAAAGCCCGCGCCCACACCACGATCGGGATGTTGCGCGACAACGGCATCCAGCACGTGCGCACGCATGTGGACGTCACCGATCACACGCTTGCGGCATTGAAGGCGATGCTCGAGGTCAGGGACGAGGCGCG
Organism: Burkholderia sp. BKH01; assembly: GCF_025685725.1. Taxonomy (NCBI): domain Bacteria; kingdom Pseudomonadati; phylum Pseudomonadota; class Betaproteobacteria; order Burkholderiales; family Burkholderiaceae; genus Burkholderia; species Burkholderia sp. BKH01. The sequence continues at coordinate 59,181 of NZ_JAOTQT010000005.1, forward strand.
CGATCTCATCGACCTGCAGATCGTCGCCTTCCCTCAGGAAGGCATCGAGTCGTTCGAGAACGGACGTGAGCTGATGGAGCGCGCGATCGACATGGGCGCCGACGTCGTCGGCGGCATTCCGCATTTCGAGAACACTCGCGACCAGGGCGTGAGCTCCATCAGGTTCCTGATGGAGCTCGCGGAACGAAAGGGCTGCCTCGTCGATGTCCATTGCGACGAAACCGACGATCCGCATTCGCGCTTCCTGGAGGTGCTCGCCGAGGAAGCGCGGGTTCGCGGGATGGGCGCGCGCGTCACCGCCAGCCACACGACTGCCATGGGTTCCTACGACAACGCTTATTGCTCGAAGCTGTTCCGCTTGCTGAAGCGGTCGGGAATCCATTTTGTTTCGTGTCCGACCGAAAGCATCCACCTGCAGGGGCGTTTCGACACCTACCCGAAACGACGCGGCATTACGCGGGTGGCGGAACTCGATCGCGCCGGCATCAACGTGTGCTTCGGACAGGATTCGATCAAGGATCCGTGGTATCCCGTCGGCAACGGAAACATTCTGCGCATCCTCGACGTCGGCCTGCACGTGTGTCACATGCTCGGTTATGACGACCTGCAGCGCTGCCTCGACTTCGTCACGGAGCACAGCGCACATGCGATGTCGCTGGGCGATCGCTACGGCATCGCCGTCGGGCGGCCGGCCAATCTGCTGATCCTCGACGCGGATTGCGACTATGAAGTGATCCGCAAACAGGCAAAGGTGCAGTTGTCGCTTCGCGCCGGGAAGGTCATCATGCAGCGCACGCCTGAACGCATCACCTATCCTGAAGCGGGCACGCATTGAGCGGGCGCCGACGCTGGTCCGACATGCTTGTGGAAGAAAAACGATGAACCCGTCCGGGCCGACCGCAGGAACGCCCGCCCGGCCCCACGGCCGGCGAGAAGCGCTGCGCGACACGCTCGAGGCGGCCATTCTCGCCGCTGCCGAAGAATCGTTTTCCACGTACGGATTCGAGGGGAGTTCCGTGGCGACGATCGCGGCGGCCGCCGGCCTGTCGAAGCAGAACCTGATGTACTACTTCCCGACGAAGCTGGCGCTCTACAAACGCGTGCTGGACGACGTATTGCGCGACTGGCTCGGCAGGATGCGGGAGTTTGCGGCGCCCGATCGCGAGCCCGCGGAAGCGATGTCGGCCTATATCCGGGCCAAACTGGAATTCTCCAGAAATCGCCCGCATGGATCGCGGGTTTTTGCGCGGGAGATCATCGGCGGAGCGAAGACCTACGGAAAGGAAATCCGCAAGCAACTGATTCCGGTGTTGCGCGACGACATCCGCGTGCTCGAACGCTGGATCGAGGCAGGCAAGGTCAGGCAGGTCGATGCGGAGCACCTGTTCTTCCTGATCTGGGCAGCCACGCAGGCGTATGCGGATTTCGCTCCCCAGATGCTGCTGGTGCTCGGCAAGCGCACGCTGGGAAGCGACGATTTCGACGCGGCTTACCGCACCATCTCGAGCATGGTGCTCAAGGCGCTGATAACCGAAGACGGAACGGCGGAATGACTGCTTGACCGCCTCGGTCGCCTCGGTCGCCATTCATGCACGGCGATCACGGAGGCATGCGCGGCTACCCGGCAAGATCGGCACTCGCCGGGGAACTGCGGGACGACATCGCGACGATGTGCGCTTCGCCGCCCGCTCCACTGCGGCTCGATGGGGCCCCGCCGATCAGTCGTCGTGCTTGTAGCGCTTCTTGTTCTTGTGCTTGTTGCCGCGGTAGTAATCGTTGGAACGCGAGTTGTTGCGCGACACGTGGCCGCCCAGCGCCGCACCCGCGCCGCCGCCCACGGCGGCGCCGACGAGGCTGCCGGCCGTGCCGCCCATCGCGTTGCCCGCGGCGGCACCCGCGCCACCGCCCAGTGCGCCACCGACGACGGCGCCCGTGCGTTCGCGTTTGTTCGACGTCACCGCACCGCCCGCGCCACCGCCCACGGCGCCGCCGATGATGGCACCCGTGCTCCCGCCGACTGCGTTGCCGACCGCCGCGCCTGCGACGCCACCCAGCGCGCCGCCCAGTGCGTTGTTCGTGTCGCTTGCCACGGCAGGCAGCGACGCCACCGCCGTCATACCGACCACCACTGCCATTCCGGCCAATTTCTTCAGCATCTGTCTGCCCTTTCCAATTTCTGAGATATCGACGGGCGAATTTAGCATCTTTCAAATAGGCCCATCGTGATAAAACATTAAATCGGGCGTTCTCCTGGCCGGAACAGCCGCCGAGCCGAATCCGGCCGGCACGTTCGACCGCGCCACGGCGCGACGGACGTTCCGCATCGGCTCCCCGGATGATCCCGGCGTTCCGCCTTCCCGCGCCCGCGATCCTGCATTACCATCGTGCGTCCGCCGCGCCTGCCCGCTTCCGGCAAGCGAGCCCAGCCACCTCCCCGTTCCCGCACCGATGCTCACCCTCGTCATCCTCGCCGGCCTCTGGGCCGGCCTGCAGAACACCCTCGCGGGCGGTGGCTCGTTCATCACGCTGCCCGCGCTGATCGTGTCGGGCATGTCGCCGCTCGCGGCAAACATCACGTCGACGGTCGCGCTGTTTCCCGCGCAGGTCACGACGGGCTGGGCGAGCCGAAGCATGGTGCGCGGCGCCGGCAAGCTGTCGTTTCGCGCACTGTTCGCGATCAGCGTGGTCGGCGGCGCGCTCGGCGGGCTGCTGTTGCTGAAGACGCCTTCGTCGATCTTCTCGCGCCTCGTGCCGTGGCTCGTGCTGTTCGCGACGATCGTGTTCGCGTGGGGCAGCTTTTTCCGCAAGCCGAGCGAAGGCGCCGCGCACCTCGGCACGATTCCGGCCGCGATCTCGCAGTTCATGATCGCGATCTACGGCGGTTACTTCGGCGGCGGGCTCGGCTTCCTGATGATGGCCACGCTGACGATGGCCGGCCTGTCGCCGCGTCACGCGATGTCGACGAAGAACGCGCTCGCGGGCGTGATGAACGCATCGGCCGTCGTGCTGTTCCTGACGTCGCCGCATCTGCACTGGGGCGCGGCACTCGCGCTCGGCGGCGGCGCGATCGTCGGCGGGCTGCTCGGCACATGGGCGCTGCATCGCGTGAACGAACGCGTGCTGCGGATCGGGATCGTCTGCATCGGCGCGTTGCTCACCGTCGGGTTGTTCGTCAAGCCGATCTGACGCACGCACACCGTTGCCGCCGCTGCGGCAGTCATTCCGATTCACCGCCTGCTGCCAGGCACAAAGCGATGCCGCTCGGCGCGCTCCTCCACGATTTCCTGCCGTGACTGCCGGTCCGGGCCGGCGTGCGCGTTCAGCCGAACGGCCGCACGCCGATCAGCGGGCCGTGCAGGAACAGCGCGAACACGGCCCACACGACGAGCCCGGCCGCGATCGCCACCGCGTCGCCCGGCAGCCCGCCGGCCGGATAACGAACGCCGTCGCGGCGATCGCGCGTACGCGACACGACGAAATCGACGAGCGACCACACGAGGAACGCGCCGAACAGCACAACCGCGTGCACCGTGCCGTTCATCAGCAGGTGCGCGACCGCCCAGACCATCACGCCGGCCAGCATCGGATGCCCGACGAGCGTCTTGATCCGGTTGCGCGGCACATACGATGCGGCGATCAGCACGAACGCGAAGGCGGTCAGCATGCCGGTGAGGTGGCGCACGCCGACGGGCGACACCCACAGTAGCGTCGCACTCTCGCGCGCGATCCCGTAGCCGCGGACGATCAGCACGAAGCCGACGATCGACGCGATCGCATAACCGGCCTTCCAGCCTTTCTCGCCGATTCGCGCGATCATCGCGGAGCGCCAGCCGTCGGCGACGATCCGGATCGAGTGCACACCGAGGAAGATCGCTAAACCGAGAATCAGGACGAGCATCGGCTGTCTCCGTCTGGAATGATGAGTGGGGAAGCGTCGCGCACGGCATACGATGCGCCGTTCGCGGAGCCGGCGGCGAGGCCGGCGCGGGTCGCACCGGGCACGGGCGCGATCCGCGCCGATCATAAACGCCGGGGCCGCCGTTGTGAAGCATGCAGAAATCGCGAAGCCGGTGCTTCACGCGATCGACACTAGGATTTCTTACGTGTCGGTGACGATTTCGAAGCCGGTTTGGGTGCCGTCTCCGGTGACGGCGTTGCAGTCCGTTGCGATGCCGGCTTCGATTTCCGCGCCGTCGTCGGTTTCGGCGCGGATTTCGATACCGTCTTCGGCGCCGCCCTCGCCTTGCGCTTCGGCGGCCCCGCCAGCAGCGCCGCGCGATACGCACCGCGACACCAGTCGAACAGCGCGCCCGCATCCTCCAGCACGTCGGCCGGCGTCTCGTAGTAGCCCTCGAGCGCGATGGTGCGCGTGCGTCCCGAATACGAGAACGGCCCCATCCCCGCCGCGACGAATACCGGACGGTTCACGTCGTCGACGCGCAGGAACAGCGACCCGCGCGCCAGGAAGCCGAACATCACGCCGTCGAGCCGCAGCGCCGCGCCGCTGAAAAACCGCGTGACTTCGATATGGCCGAGGCTCGCGATCTGGTACGCGATCTCCTCGCCGTGCGCCTTGTCCGCCTGCCAGCTCATCGGCCGCCCTTGTCCATCAAGCGGCGCCGATACAGCGCTGCGTCCATGCATCGAGCGCCGCATCGTCGAAACCGACTGCCGCCGCGCTGTCGCGAATCTGCCGCCACGTCGCGCGGTCGACCGGAATGCCGCCGGCGCCGCGCGCGGCGCGGCTCGCTTCCTCCGGCTCGCCGGGCACCTGCACCGGCACATCGCCCGTCTGCGGCGACGCCTTCGCCCATGCGACGAACGCATCGGCTTCGCGCTCGGCATCGGCCGCGTCGAACGCTTTCGGATCGATCAGCACCGACAGCATCCCATTCACGATCGCACTCGTCTTCTGCAGCGTGTCGCCGTACGTCGTATGCCCGCCGACGAGCGCGCCGCCGAAGATCTCGCACATCGCCGCCAACGCATATCCCTTGTGCAGCCCGAACGGCAGCAGCGCACCGAACGGCTGCTCGTGCATCACGGCCGGATCGTCGGTCGGCTGGCCGCGATGGTCGATCAGCGACCCGGCCGGCACGCGCTTGCCCTGGTTATGCGCGACGCGCGTCTTGCCGTATGCGATCGCGCTCGTCGCGAAATCGAGCAGCAGCGGCGGCCGGCCCGCACGCGGATACGCGGCGCAAAACGGATTCGTGCCGAAGCGCGGATCGGTGCCGTGCAGCGGCGCGACCAGCAAGTCGCCCGGCACGTTGACGAAATGGAACGACACGAGCCCCGAGCGCGCGCACTGCTCGGCCCAGTGCCCGATGCGGCCGAGGTGATGCACGTCGCGCAGCCCGATCGCGCAGATGCCCATGCGCCGCGCGCGCTCGATCCCCTCGACCATCGCCTCGAACGCGATCACCTGGCCGAAACCGCGCCCGCCGTCGATCGTCAGCACCGCGCCGCCGTCGCGGACGATCGACGCGTGCCCGTTCAGCTGCAACTGCCCTTCCCGCCACGACGCGACGTAGTTCGGGATCATCCCGATCCCGTGCGAATCGTGGCCCGCAAGATTCGCGCCGACCAGGTGATCGGCGACGAGCCGCGCTTCGCGCTCGCCGCTGCCGGCCCGTTCCCAGAGTGCCGCGACGAATGCGTGCAGCGGTTCGGCGCGCATGCGCAGCGGTTCGGTGTCGGGCGTCGGCAGTGCGGTCATCGGCAGGGTTCCGTCAGGTCGGATCGGGTTGGGCAATTGGGACATCGAACGGCCGCGACGATCAGCGCGCGGTCGCGATCACGTCGGCGACCGCCGCGGTCAGCTTCTTCGCGTACGGCACGTGCAGGAACTCGTTCGGCCCGTGCGCGTTCGACTTCGGCCCGAGCACGCCGCACACCATGAACTGCGCGGACGGGAAGCCTTCCTGCAGCACATTCATCAGCGGGATCGTGCCGCCGAGGCCCATGTACGCACAGTCCGCGCCGAAATGGCGGCGCGACGCGGCGTCGAGCGACGACGCGAGCCACGGCGCGAGATCCGGCGCGCTCCAGCCCGTCGCGGCGCCCGCGTCCGGCTTGAATGTGACCTTCGCGTTGTACGGCGGATCGAGTTCGAGCAGTTCCTTCAGCTGCTGCACGGCCTGTGCGGCGTCGACGAGCGGCGGCAGGCGCAGCGACAGCTTGAACGCGGTGCGCGGACGCAGCACGTTGCCCGCATCGGCGAGCGCCGGCATGCCGGCCGCGCCCGTCACCGACAGCGACGGACGCCACGTCGAATTCAGCAGCGCCTCGCGCGGATCGGTCGTGGTCGGAAGCACCGGCTTGCCGTCCGCGCCGCACGCCCACGGCAGCCCCTTCCATACAGCATCGCCGAGGATCGCGGCGGCCACGTCGGCTTCGCGCACGCGGCTCGACGGGATCTCGCAATGGAACACGCCCGGCAGCAGGTTGCCGTTCTTCGCGTCCTCGAGACGCTCGAACAACTGGCGCATCACGCGGAAGCTCGACGGCGCGATGCCGCCGTAGACGCCCGAGTGGATGCCTTCTTCCAGCACCTCGACCTGCAGGTCGCCGGACACGAGCCCGCGCAGCGACGTGGTGAGCCACATCTGGTCGTAATTGCCGGCGCCCGAATCGAGACACACGACGAGCGACACCTGGCCGAGCCGGTCGCGCAGCGCATCGACGTACGGCAACAGGTCGTAGCTGCCCGATTCCTCGCAAGTCTCGATCAGGCCGACGCAGCGCGGCCGTTCGATGCCCTGCTCGTCAAGCGCGCCGAGCGCCGCGAGGCTCGCGTAGATCGCATAACCGTCGTCCGCGCCGCCGCGGCCATACAGCTTGCCGTTCTCGAACTTCGGCGTCCACGGGCCGAGGTCCGCGCGCCAGCCGTCGAATTCGGGCTGCTTGTCGAGGTGGCCGTACAGCAGGATCGTGTCGGTGCTGCCCGAGCGCGTGGCGGGCGTCTCGAAGAAGATCACCGGCGTGCGGCCGGGCAGGCGCACGATCTCGAGCTTCAGGCCCTTCACGGGCTGGCGTTCGGCCCACTGCGCGGCATCGGTGACGACGCGCTCGAGATAACCGCGCTTCTCCCAGTCGGGATCGAACGCAGGGCTCTTCGCGGGGATCGCGATGTAGTCGGTCAGTGCGTGGAGGATTTCATCGTTCCACTTGCGCTCGATGAAGGTAACGAGCTTGTCATGGTCGAGGACGGGGGTAGTGTCGACGGAGGTCATGGTGGGGGGCCTGGATCGGGCTGACGAAAAACCAGATCATACGCCGTTGATCCACCGTCCGCGCCCCTTCCGCGCGCGTTCAGACAGCCTGCGGGAACGCGTCGCGCAGCCCTGCCGCGCACGCGAGCGCGTCGTCCCACAGGCGCCGCGTCAGTTCGCCGGCATCCTCTTCGCGCGCGAGCGCCGCGGCCTCGCCCGACCACAGCAGCGAGAAATCGTCGCGGCCCTGCCGCTCGAACGCACCGCGCAGCGGATCGACCGCGGCCGTCGCGAGCGGGAACGCGGGTGCGAGCGCGCTCATCGGCCCCTGCTCGCGCATGAAGCGCGTCAGCAGCCCGCGCGCGGGGCGGCCCGTGTACAGGTTGGTCACGCGCGTACCGTCGTCGCGCGCGGCACGTATCGCCGCGCGATGCTGCGCCGAGCGGCCGGCCTGCGGTGTCAGCAGGAAGCCGGTGCCGATCTGCACCGCACGCGCGCCGAGCGCGAACGCGGCCGCGATGCCCCGCCCGTCGGCGATCGCACCGGCCGCGATCACCGGTGCGCGCACCGCATCGACGATCTGCGGCAGCAACGCGAACAGGCCCGGTTGCGCGTGGATGTCGTCGGTCAGGAACATCCCGCGATGGCCGCCAGCCTCCGCGCCCTGCGCGACGATCGCGTCGACGCCGCGCGCATCGAGCCAGCGCGCTTCCTCGACGGTCGTTGCGGACGAAACGACCAGCGCCCCGGTGCGCCGCACGCGGTCGAGCAGCATGTCGTCCGGCAGCCCGAAATGGAAGCTCACGACGGCCGGCCGCAACTCCTCGACGACCGCGCACATCGCATCGTCGAACGGCGCGCGGCCTGGGCCGCTCTTCACGTCGGCCGGATCGAGCCCGGCTTCCGCGTAGTAGCCGGCGAGCGATGCGCGCCAGCGCGCGTCGACCTCCACGTCGGGCGCCGGTGCCGTATGGCAGAAGAAGTTCACGTTGAACGGCGCGGGCGTGCGCGCCCGGATCGCCGCGATCTCGTCGCGCAGTTGCTGCGGGCCGAGCGCCGCGCACGCGAGCGAACCGAGCCCGCCGGCTTCGCACACCGCGATCGCGAGCGGGCACAGCGAACCGACCATCGGGGCCTGGATCAGCGGCAAACGGGAAGGCAGCATCGTCATCGGCGTTCTTTTTCGGGATTTTCGGAATGAGGGGCCATCGCAGGTGTCGGCGGCCGCTCAGCCGGCCGGTTGCCCCGGCAACTGGCCGACCCACGCGGCAAGCTGCGCTTCGCCCTCTTCGTCGAGCTTGCCCGTGAGCGCACCGTACCATGGCGCGATCGCGTCGGCCGGCTGCGTGGCCTTCAGAATCTCCAGGCTCTTCTCCAGGAACGACGGAAAGAATGGAATGCCGCGCATGTACAGGAACGTCGAATCGGTGATGCGCACCTGGCCATACACCTCGCGCATCCACGCGATATGCGGCAGTGCCTCGTGAAGATGGCCGCTTTGCATCAGCGCGGAGATGAAGTTCACGCGCGCGGCGACGTCCGACTGCTCGCGCGTTTCATGATTGACCTGGGCGGCCTTTTGCATCCACGCTTCGCCGCGCTCCACCTCGCCGCACATCACCGACGTCGTCGCGAGCTGCACCGCGTTGTGCGCGCTCGGCTCCTTGTCGAACAGCGCCAGCCAGTACTGGAACGCCTCCGGGTAGCGATCCATCGCCGAATACGCGAGCGCGCAAAGCCGCGCCGCATCGGCGAGACGCTCGGCGTACGGCGCGGCACCCGCGATCGCGGCCTCGTGCCGGCCGGCCTGGTAGGCCGCCAGCGCAGGCGCGAGTTCGGGCGCGATGTCGGGGCCGTTTTGCTGTTCCGGCGCCTCCTGCTCGCCGGTCGAAGGCACCTGCACCGCCGTCGACGCCTCGTCGCGCGGTTTCTTTCCGAACAGCTTTCCCAGCAAGCCCATGATGGTTTTCCTTTTGGTTGTTTTCGTCGTCGCACACGAACGGCTTCGTTCGCCGCCCGCTATCTTTCGCCGCGATCCATCCCGCGCCGGTACGCGGCCGGGCTCGTCGCCGCGACGCGCCGGAAATGCCGGCGCAACGATTCCTCGGAGCCGAACCCCGCGCGCGCCGCGACCTGCGCAAGCGGCAGCGCAGGTTGCGCTTCGAGCATGTCCTTCGCGACGTTCACGCGTTCGCGGATCAGCCACGCGAGCGGCGACATCCCCGTCGCGTCCGCGAACTGGCGCTGCAGCGTGCGCGTGCTCATCGCGGCCTGCGCGGCGAGCGACGCGAGCGTGTGCGGCTCGGCCGCGTGCGCTCGCATCCAGTCGATCAGCTTCGCGAGCCGGTCGCTGCCGCCCGGCGCGACCGGACGCGGCACGAACTGCGCCTGGCCGCCGTCGCGATGCGGCGGCAGCACGAGGCGTTGCGCGACACGGTTCGCGATCGCTCCGCCGTGATCGCGGCGCACCAGATGCAGCAGCATGTCGAGCCCCGCCGCCGAACCGGCCGACGTGACGATCTGCCCTTCGTCGACGTACAGCGCATCGGGATTCACGCGCAGCGCCGGGTAACGCGCCTGCAGGCGCTCCGCGTAACGCCAGTGCGTCGTCACGGTGAGCCCGTCGAGCACGCCGGCCGCCGCCAGCACGAACACGCCGGAACAGATCGAACAAAGCCGCGCGCCGCGCCGATGCGCGGCCCGCAGCTTCTTCAGCAGCGGCTCCGGCGGCAGTTCGTCCGGATCGCGCCAGCCGGGAATCACGATGGTATCCGCGCGATCGAGCGTCGCGAGCCGGTACGGCGCGGCGACTGTGATGCCGCCCGCCGCGCGCACCGGCCCCGGCTCGCTCGCGCACACCGCGAAGCGATACCAGTCGACGCCGAGTTCGGGGCGTTCGAGCGCGAACAGTTCGACCACGCAGCCGAATTCGAACGTGCAGAGGCGATCGTAGGCGAGCGCGACGACGAGATGATTGTGCATGGCGCGATGTTACCGGAACTTGTCGATCGCGCCACTGCCGCGAAACGCGCCGAACCGCGATACTGCACTCCATCCCGGCGCATTCCGCGCCCGTTCATCCAGGAGAGCCTGCCCATGTCCTTCGTCACCGACGTGCCCGCCGCCGACAGCCCCGCCGCCCTCGCGCATTTCGAGGCATCGCTGCGATTCGAGACCGATTGCTGGGACGTGCACGACGCGCTCGCGTCCGGCGAACCGGATTTCGTGCTGCTCGACGTGCGCGGCCCCGACCAGTTCGCCGCCGGCCACGTGCCCGGCGCACGCAACCTGCCGCGTCGCAAGATCGTCGTGGGCAAGCTCGCCGGCTATCCGGCCGGCACGCTGTTCGTCGTCTACTGCGCGGGCCCGCACTGCAACGGCGCCGCGCGCGCGGCGATCGAACTCGCGCGCCTCGGCCGCCCCGTCAAGCTGATGATCGGCGGCGTGACGGGCTGGCTCGACGAAGGTTTCGCGTTGAGCAACGAACTGCAGCCGGCGGACGCCGAAGCCCGCTGATCGTTATTAAAAACGCAACAATCAATTGTCGGCACACAAACGGAAAAAGCGCGACAATCAGCCCCATTGCAGTTCGGACGGAGCAGCACCATGAACGATGCAGTCCTGATTCAAGTGGCCGGTTCGGTCGTCGCGATCGCGCTCTATTTCCTGCCGGCCGTCGTTGCCGACCGGCGCGGCCGGCACGACAAGCTGACGATCGCGATGTTCAACGCGCTGTTCGGGTGGACCGGCATCGGCTGGCTGATGACGCTGTACTGGGCGTGCCAGCCGAACCCGCGCACCGATGTCGCGCAGACGATCCTCGCGAAACGCCGCGGCATCAGCATGCGGACCTTCTCGACCGGCCTCGTCGAACGCGTGCAGCGCCGCGTCGCCGCCCAGGAGCAATGGGCGGAGAAGCAAGGCTGCCGTTAAGTCCCTCTTTCCCCTTCACCGTGCCGCGTCGAACTTCGGCATCCTGACATTGGTCGACGCGCGGTAATTCCACTTCAGCCCGTCTAGCGGCGGCCAGCCGCCCGCGTGCAACCACGCCGCGAACGCCCCCGCCGTCACCGCCCGTGCGATCCGCTCGCCCGGACACCCATGCGGCCCCGTGCCGAAGCCGAAATTCGGCCCCGCGGCGCGGCCGGGCATCAGCCGGTGCGGGTCGCGATGCACGGCCGGGTCGCGGTTCGCCGCGGCGAGCACGACGAGAATCGCGTCGCCGGCGTCAACGGTCACGCCTTCGATCGTCGTGCGCGACGCGACGAAGCGGCGCGTGTTCTGCACCGGCGCATCGAAGCGCCCGACTTCAGAAACGAAAGCGTCGAGCCCGGCGGCGTCCGGCGCGGCGCGCGCGGTTTCCGCTTCCCCGCTCCATGCCGCCAGCGAGTTGCCGAGCCACGCGGCCGTCGCCTCGCAGGTCTGCGACAGCAACCCGACGAGATTCGCGACCAGCGCGCCGCTCGCCTGCCAGCCCGACGCGCGGGCAGCCTGCTGCACCGCGGCGACGAGCGTGCCGTCGTGCGCGTGCGTCTGCGCGACGCGCTCGGTCATCCGGTCGAGCAGTTGCCGCGCGCCGTCGCTCGCGCGGGCCAGCGCGGCCGCGTCCGACAGCGGCGACAGCGCGGCGACGAAGTCGACGACCCGCGCCGCGATGTCGTCGAGCTGCGTCTCGTCGAAGCCGAGCAGATCGGCAACCGCGCAGACGGGCACCGTCATGCACCACCCATTCAGCGCGTCGGCATCGCCCGGCGCCGGCAGCCGCCGCGCGGCAAGCTGCGCGGCACGGTCGCGCAGCTTGCCCGTGTCGACCGGCGCGAACGCCGTGCGCAGCGCCTGCTTCGGCACGTCGTGCCGCAACGCGCCGTCGTTCATGCGCACCAGCTCGCCGAACAGCGCACCGGCCGTCGTGCCGCGCAACGCGGGCGGCACGGGCGCGTCCAGCGGACGCACACGGCAGGCAGGATGGCCGAGCACGGCCGTCACGGCCGCCGCGCGGCTCGCGACCCACAGGCCGAGCGTGGCGTCGAACGCGAGCGGCGGCCCGTCGACGAGCGCGGCATAGTAGGGATAGGGATCGCGGTGCGTCACCGCGGCGATAGGATCGATCGGGTTCGAGTTCATGCGAACAGTATCGGCGCAGCGCGCTGCCGCATGTTTCGGGTTCGCGTGAAATGTCGTCGCGCCGGCGCTGCGTAGCGCGTGCATTGCACGCATCGCCGCATCGCAACGCCGGGCTGGCTTCAGGCCGCCGACCGGTAGCGGTGCGACTGCATGCGCATCCGGACGCGCCCGGCCGAAATCGCGCGCGGCTCCGGCACCACCGTGTCGTGATGGAACATTTCCTGTCGGAACTCGCCGTGCTCGTCGAACCACTGGCAGATCAGCCAGTCGCCGTCGTCGAACACGACCGGCCCGGCATAGGTGACGGTCATGCGCGGCCCGCCGGTTTTCAGCGTCACGACATCCCCGACGCGAAACCCGACACGCTGATTTTCTCGGATCGTCATCGCTCTCTCGATTTTTATATATTGATATTCCCGGCGGCCCGCAAAACCGGTCATTTGAATATGACGCAGATTATCAATCAAAAAAATAACCGGCAACTCCCGCGCACGAAAATTCGTCGATCGGAAAAATGTAACAATGCGCGGCACCGGTGCGCGCGGCCTGCAAACCTCGCCGGATCAGGCGCGGATTGTGCGCCGATTCCGGCCGAGCCGGCGGAATGCGGAGAATAAACGATGGTTTTCACATCGTCACCGGCGATTAAACCGGATGCGAAATCGGTTGATTATTGTCAATCAAATCGCCGACTGGGAACGATCCCACGTTTATTTGTGCTCATTCTCCGAACGAAACCGGTGAATTATCCGGCGCCGCAAACCAGCGATTGATATCGCGCCCCGGCACGGCCGCCTGCGTGAACGTGAACGTGCCGTCGCGCGCCATCTCCGTCGCGGCGCGCAGGAACGCGCCGAGCGCGGCCCGCGCCAGCGCACCGCCGACGCTCACGCGCTTCACGCCGAGCGCCGCCAGCTCGTCGACGCTCAGCAACCCGCCCTGCAGCCCCATCACCACGTTGACGGGCGCACCGACCGCCTGCGTCACCGCCGCGATCTCGGCGGCGTCGGTGATGCCCGGCGCATACAGCACGTCGGCGCCCGCGTCGCGATAGGCGACGAGCCGCGCGATCGAGTCGGCGAGGTCGCGACGGCCGTGCAGGTAGTTTTCGCAACGCGCGGTCAGCGTAAACGGAAACGGCAGCGCGCGCGCCGCGTCAGCGGCCGCCGCGATGCGCTCGACCGCCGCGTCGCGCGCGTAGATCGGCGCATCGGCGCGGCCCGTCGCATCCTCGATCGAGCCGCCGACCGCGCCGGCCTCGGCCGCCAGCCGGATCGTTTCGGCCACCGTTGCGGGCGCGTCGCCGAAACCGTTCTCGAGATCGGCACTCACCGGCAGGCCGCCCGCGGCGACGAGATCGGCGATGTGATCGAGCATCGCATCGCGGTCGATCGCGTTGTCGGGCTGCCCTTTCGAAAACGCGTAGCCGGCGCTCGTGGTGGCGAGCGCCTCGAAACCGGCCATCGCGAGCAGGCGGGCGGTGCCGGCGTCCCACGGGTTCGGGATGATGAACGCGCCGGGGCGCGTATGCAGCGAGCGGAAAGCTTCGGCTTGGCGGGCCTGACGGTCGGAACGGTTCATCGCGGACTCCCGGAAAGTGTTGACGGGTGAGCTTACGCCGGTCGTGCGCGCGACGTTTCAGCGATGGCCGAAATGTCGCCGCGCGACGGGAAAATGTCGACGGTGCGCCGGCGGCGGGCAGCGAGCGGGCAGGCGCCGCCTGCCTGCCCACTGTCAGACCGCTTTCGTTCACGTCGATGCGGACCGCCCGCAGTCAATGCCGAGCAACACGTCGGCGACGGCCTCGGAGAACTGCATCGCGCGACCGTCGCTCAGCCCGCGAGCTTCTTTGTCAGGAAAACGCGCGTGTGCCCGACCGGATAATCCGGCAGCTCGCCGAAGCGGACATAGCCGCGCTTCTCGTAGAAAGGCTGTGCCTGGAAGTCGAACGTATCGAGCCATGCGCTGTGACATCCGCGCGCAACGGCCTCCTCTTCGGCAAGATCCATGATGTGCGTGCCGGTCCCCAGGCCGCGCGCCTCCTCGGGCACCACGAGCAGGTCGACGTGCAGCCAGCCGAACGCCGTGCCGCCCCACAGGCCGCCGACCACCGCGCCTTCGGCGTCAGTCACGAGCACGGCCAGCGGCCGGAAGTCGGCCGGGCCGGCCTGGCGTTCGTTGAACCGGACGAGCGGCGCGACGATCTGTTTGCGCACGTTCGCATCGCCCGCGTCGGTCACCTCGTATGTGAACGTCATCGATTGTGTCGGGTTGAATCTTGAATGACGGACGGCCGAAGCCGCGCGTGCCGCGTCAGACGACGTAAGCGCCCTTCGCGTGCAGCTCCGCTTCGGTGCGCTCCAGCGCCGCGATCGCATCGCTGCCTTCGAGCGCGAGCAACTGCGCGACCAGCGCCTCGGCCATCGCATGCGCGGCCACCAGCGACGGAAAGAACGACGGGCTGTCGTGCGTGAAGATCAGTTGCGCGTCCGCGTGCAGCGCGATCGGCGACACCGCGCTGTCGGTGATCGCAACGATCCGGCTGCCCTGCGCTTTCGCGGCCTGCGCGACGCGCGTCGCCTCCGCCGAATACGGCGCGAAGCTGATGACCACGGTCACGCTCTGCTTCGCGATCGTCCGCAGCTCCATTTCGAGCGAACCGGCGACGCCGTTGAGCAGCGATACGGTCGGACGGAACAGCCGGTAGCCGTACACGAACCCGAACGCGACCGGATAACACGAGCGGAACCCCGCGACGTGCACATGCGACGCCTTGCGGATCAGCCTGGCCGCATCCGCGAGCGCGTGCTCGTTCTGCGCGGCGGTGGCCGACAGGTTGTGCTGCTGCGCGGCGAGCAGGTCGTGCGCGAGCGACGCCTTCGCGTCGGGCCGCACGAGCGAGCGCGCTCGCTGCGTGAGCGGCTCGGGGCGCGTGCGCACGCGCGCGACGCACAGGTCGCGCAGCTCGTTCCAGCCGGGGAAACCGAATTGCTGCGCGAGCCGCACGAGCGACGCAGGCTGCACCTGCGCGCGCTGCGCGACCTTGCGCATCGACGAGGTGGCGACTTCGTCGGGATGATCGAGCAGGAAGGCGGCGCCCGCCTGGAATTGCGGGCTCAGCTCGGAAAATTGCGCCCGGATCCGGGACGCGAGTTCGTCGAAATTGGCGGCCATCTTGGTGGGAACGGGAACCGGTCGTTCATGGTATCACCGGCCCCGCACGCACCGGTCAGTGCAGCACTTCGACGTGGTCGGCGTCGACCTTCACCTTGCCCGACCATTTGCGCTCGAATTCGCCGGTCAGCTTCACTTCGCTCTTGTCGCTGACGGGCTGGCCGGCCGCCCACAGCTTCTTGTCGATCTCGACGCGGATCGTGCCGGTCGCGTCGGCGAACTCGTAGTCCTCGCCGCCGGCATGCTTGACGATGCGCCCCTGCAACTGCACGTGCTGGTCGTCCTTGCCGTTCGCGAGCAGTTCCTTCACGGTCGTCGTGGTCAGCGCGGACGGCCCCGTGTATTGCGCGTAGACGGCGGCAGGCAGCGTGGCGAGCGCGACCGTCAGGATTCTGGCCAGATGTTTCATGATGTCGATCCTCTTCTTCGATGTGATGCCGCGCCCCGTTGAACGCGACGGCCCGAGATTACGGAGCGTAAGATTAAGCAAACCTGAAGGCCGTGCAACGCGGCACGCGGTCGTGTCGATACGGTGCGCCAACGCACGGAGGCGTCCGTGTTTAAGCTCCCGCTAAGGCACGCACGCTTATCATGAGAACCCCGGGCGCCGCGGCGCCCCGTTGAAGAGACACGAATCCATGCGCGTACTGCTCGTCGAGGACGATCCGCTGATCGGCAGCGGGCTCGAACAGGGCCTCAAACAGGAAGGCTTCGCGGTCGACTGGGTGAAGGACGGCGACGCCGCGTCGCTCGCGCTGCGCTCGACCGGCTACGGCCTGCTGCTGCTCGATCTCGGGCTGCCGAACCGCGACGGCCTGTCGGTGCTCGCCGCGCTGCGCCGCCGCGACGAAACCCTGCCCGCGATCATCATCACCGCGCGCGACGGCGTGCCGGACCGCATCGCCGGCCTCGACAGCGGCGCGGACGACTATCTCGTCAAGCCGTTCGAGCTCGACGAGCTGCTCGCCCGCATCCGCGCGGTCAATCGCCGCCATGCGGGCCGCGCGCAGACGACGCTTGCGATCGGCCCGCTGCGGCTCGATCCCGTCAAGCACCTCGTCTGGCTCGACGACGAAGAAGTGCCGCTGTCGCCGAAGGAGTTCGTACTGCTGCACGAGCTGATGCGCGAACCGGGCGCGGTGATTTCGCGCGAGCAGTTCGAGGAGCGGCTGTATAGCTGGGGCGAGGAAATCGAAAGCAACGCGGTGCAGGTGCACATCCACAACCTGCGCAAGAAGCTCGGCCACGACATGATTCGCACGGTGCGCGGCGTCGGCTACCGGATCGGTGACGGCACATGACGGGCATGCAACGCGCGATCGCGCGCTGGCGCAACGCGTCGCTGCGGCGGCGCCTGCTGATGTGGCTGCTGCCGGCCGCGTGCGTGATCGGGCTGGTCGCGAGCGCGGGCACCTACTGGGGCGCGCTGCGCGAACTCGACGACCTGCTCGACGATCAGATGCGCAGCATGTCGAAGCAGATCGTCGTCGGCCCGAACGGCGAGCTGTCGTTCAGCAACCAGGCCAAAGGCAAGCACGGCTTCGAAGCCAGCGATCCCGATGCCGTGCTGCTGCAGGTCTGGCGCAACGGCACGCTCATGTATTCGACCGACCGCGATTCGAAGCTGCCACCGCCCGCGCAGACGGGCATCGCGAGCGTCGACGTCGACGGCCAGCCGTGGCGCACCTATGTGACCGAGCGCGGCGGCACGACGATCCGGCTCGCGCAGGCACGTCATGCGCGATGGGAAGCGATTGCGGGCATCGCCGTGCACCTGCTGTGGCCGGTGTTCTCGATGCTGCCGGTGCTGGCGATCGGTCTGTGGTTCGGCATCGGCGCGGGGCTGCGGCCGCTGCGTACGATCGCGTCGGGCCTGAAGCGCAGGAATGCGAACAATCTCGAACCGGTCGACGTCGCCTCGATGCCGAACGAGGTCCGGCCGCTCGCCGAAGCGATCAACGACCTGCTCGCGCGACTCGACCGCTCGTTCACGCTGCAGCGGCACTTCATCGCCGATGCCGCGCACGAGTTGCGCACGCCGATCATGGGGCTGTCGATCCAGTCGAATCTGCTGCGGCGCGCGACGACCGCCGAAGAGCGCGAGCGCATCCTCGCGCAAATCCATGCGGGCACGACGCGCCTCGGCCACCTCGCCGAACAGTTGCTGACGCTCGCGCGCCTCGAACCCGATGCGCAAGCGGCCACGTCCGCGTCGGCGCCCGTCGATCTCGCCGCGCTGTGCCGGTCGGTGGTCTCGGACCGCGCGCGCGTCGCCGACGCGCACCGGATCGATCTCGGCGCGATCGTCGCAGCGCCCGTGATGGCCGCGGGCAATATCGACACGCTGCGCGTGCTGCTGAACAATCTCGTCGACAACGCGATCCGCTATGCGGGTGACGGCGCGCGCGTCGACGTGTCCGCGCGCATCGACGGTACAACGCCGGTGCTCGAAGTCGCCGACGACGGCCCCGGAATCCCGGAGGCCGAGCGCACCGATGTGTGGGAGCGCTTCTATCGCGGCGAAGGCGCGCAGGCGGCCACGTCGTCGGGCAGCGGGCTCGGGCTGTCGATCGTCAAGCGAATCGCCGAACAGCATCGCGCGACGGTCGCACTCGGCACCACGCGCGGCGGGCGCGGGCTGACCGTCACAGTGCGCTTTCCTGCACCGGTCTGATGCGCGCGTGACAGGCAGCTTGTCCACAGATTATGTTGGCAAGCTTGTGGACAACCTTCCATTAACGGCACCAAGCCGTTGATCGGTAAGGGTTTGTCACGCGTGCGCGGCAAATGCGCCAAGCGGTCGCGAATACGTGCATGTTCGCCGCCGACGCGACCTCAACCGCGCGTCATGCACCGCCCTTGGTCAACCACGCACTCGACTCAATTGTCGTAGACGATCCGTTCGCCCCGCAGGCCGGTCGAGGTTTCGAGGATGCTCGCATGCTTCTCCACGGAGCAATACAGAAGGCCCTTCGGATAGTCGTCCGGCCTGGGTCGGGTTCAGTCCTCTTCATGAACGATAACGGTACCGCCCAACGGATACGCACCGACGTGTTCGCCATGAATAGAGCTGGCCGTCCGGCGACACACGCACATATTTGACAACCAGTTGTCGTTTACGTAAAGTAGTTGTCAATTCATGATGCGTATCAAATATGACGAAATCCGAGAAGTTGACCGCCATCGCGTTGTCCGTATTCCGGTTGAACGGCCTGCTGATCGAATGGGGCAACGCCTTTGCCGAGCCGCACGGCTTGACCAGTGCACGCTGGCAAGTGCTGGGCGCGATCTCGATGGCGCCGGAAGCGCCGAACATCCCGCAGATCGCCGACGCGATGGGCATCACCCGGCAGGCCGTGCTGAAACAGATCAACGTGCTCGTCGACGAAGGGCTGGTCCGGTCGCTGCCGAACCCGGCGCACAAGCGCTCGCCGCTGTATTCGCTGACACCGCGCGGCGAAACGGCCTATCAGGCCGTGGTCGGGCAATGGCAACAGCACGTTCGCGACATCGCCGGCGACTTCAGTTCGGCCGACCTGGATGCGGCGATTCGCGTTCTGTCGGCGATGTCCGTCGCGCATGGCCAGGATGGCCACGCGTAACCGCACGATTACCCCACGACCCACCGGAGTTCCCATGCCCCAGTTCAAGCCGATGGATCCGGCCTTTCCGATCCAGCAACAGATCGCCATCGACGCGCAGCCCGTCGTCCTCGTCAACGTGTTCACGCTGGATCCCGCGGACGAAGCGGAATTCCTGGCCGTGTGGAAGGACGATGCCGAGTTCATGAAACGGCAGCCGGGATTCATCTCGACGCAGCTTCATCGCGCGCTCGGCGACAGCCCGACTTACCTGAACTACGCGATCTGGGAATCGACGCACGCGTTTCGTGCGGCCTTCACGCATCCCGAGTTCGTCGCGAAACTGTCGGCCTATCCGTCGTCCGCCGTCGCCAGCCCGCACCTGTTCCAGAAAGTCGGCGTGGCCGGAATTTGCACCCCGTGAGCCCACATGCGAATCGCGGCAGCGTGTGGCATTTGCCGGTGTCGTGCCCGCCGACCGCGAATGCGCAGTTCTCCACAGAAAATGTTGGCAAGCTTGTGGATATCCTGCGCACCGCAACGCTAAACCCTTGATCCGATGGACTTTGGCACGCGTGATGCAGACGAGGCGCGTGCGATGACCTTCGCGCGCACCGCTTCGCCGCACTTCGCATCACGACGCCACGGCGACGCATAACGCAGTCGCCGTGCGCATGCCACGCCACTTACCCACAGATTTTGTTGGCAAGCTTGTGGATATCCTGCGCACGCGTGCGCTAACCCGTTGATCCGCCTTAAATTCATGCGCCGCGTCAGCGTTTCGGCAACATGCGGCGCGAGCATGCGCGAATACGAAATGATCCGGCGCGACAGCGGCGCACCACCCGCGCCTTGAC
The DNA here is from genome assembly GCF_025685725.1 of Burkholderia sp. BKH01. Classification (NCBI taxonomy): domain Bacteria; kingdom Pseudomonadati; phylum Pseudomonadota; class Betaproteobacteria; order Burkholderiales; family Burkholderiaceae; genus Burkholderia; species Burkholderia sp. BKH01. The sequence goes on from NZ_JAOTQT010000005.1 coordinate 79,131, forward strand.
GCTCGCGCCCGCCACGCGTCACTATCTCGCGAGCCGCACGTGGCCGCGCATCGCCGGCTTCGCGCGTCGGCGCAACGTGCCGGCCGTTCCGCCGGCGCCGCACCACGACACATCACTCCGAGGAAGGCCATGGAACACTTCACCGCGTGGCCGTTGCTCGTCTCGCTCGTGCTTGTCGCCGTCGTCGTCTATCCGTATGTCCGCATCGTCCGGCGCACCGGGCATTCGGGCTGGTGGATCCTGACGATGTTCGTCCCGATCCTGAACTTCATCATGTTGTGGGTATTCGCGTTCGCGCGCTGGCCCGCCGTCGACGATCAGCAGCGCTGAATGCCGTGACAGCGGACGCTCGGGCTTGTCCACAGATTTTGTTGGCAAGCATGTGGATAGCCTGCGCATACCGCAACCAAGCGCTTGATCCGTAAGACTTTGTCCGCGCCGCTTCGAATGCGGCACGCGGCTGGCAAAACACCCCTCGTGCATCGCCTCGACGCGTGACGGGCAGCCTGCCGCGCGTGCGGACCGGCTTGTCCACAGATTTTGTTGGCAAGCGTGTGGATAGCCTGCGCATACCGCGGCCAAGCACTTGATCCGTAAGACTTTGTCCGCGCCGCTTCAAACGCGGCACAGCGGCGTGTGTCACGACGAACGCGGCCACTCGCGAGCTTGTCCACAATTTTTGTTGGCAAGCATGTGGATATCCTGAGCATGCGCGACCTAAGTCGTTGATCGCACAACGTTTGGCCGCGCAGGTCACGACAGCGGCACGGCGTGCATGCGCATCCCGTCGCGCACGCCGCACCGCCCTGCTCAACCAAGCGCCGCGACCACGACGCGCGCGACGTCGGCGATCACATCGTCCTTCGCCCGCGCATCGGCATGCGCCTGCGTGTAGTACACGGCCAGCACGATCGGCGCACGCGACGGCGACCACACGACACCCAGGTCGTTCGTCGTCCCGTAGTCGCCGGTGCCCGTCTTGTCGCCGACCGTCCACCCGGCCGGCACGCCCGCGCGGATTCGCTTGTCACCGACCTTGTTGCCGCGCAGCCAGGTAACGAGCTGCGCACGCTGCGCAGCCGGCAACGCATCGCCGAGCGTCAGCACGCGCATGCTCGCGGCCATCGCGGCCGGCGTCGTCGTGTCGCGCAAGTCGCCCGGCAGCGCGGTATTCAGTTCGGTCTCCCATCGATCGAGCCGGAACGTGTCGTCGCCGATCGAGCGCGCATATGCGGTCACCGCCGACGGGCCGCCGAGCAACTTCATCAGCAGGTTCGCGGCCGAGTTGTCGCTGTACTGGATCGTGGCCTCGCACAGTTCGGCGACCGTCATGCCCGCGCCGACATGCTTCTCCGTCACCGGCGAGTAGTTGACGAGATCGGCCTTTCCGTACGTCACGCGCTGTTGCAGCAATCCCGGACGCGCGACGCTCTGCGCGAGCACCGCCGCACTCAGCATCGCCTTGAAGGTGCTGCAGAACGGGAAGCGCTCGTCGGCGCGATGCGCCACGCGCCGGCCGCTCGCGGTGTCGATCGCACACACGCCGAGACGGCCGCCCGCGGTGCGTTCGAGCTGGGCAAGCGTCGCCGCGGCCGCCGCGACTGCCACGTCCGGCATCGCAGCCTCGTCCGGCGCGGCGGTCTGCGACGACGCGCACGCGGTAACGGTCAGGACGAGCGGCGCCGTCGCGGCGGCCAGCAACAGGGTTCGACGTTTCGATGAGTAGGTCATGTCGGTTGTCTCGTGATGGAATGGACGCGAAATGGTGTTGAAAACGGCCTGCCGCCGAGACAGCACTATCGGGACTTTACGGTTGCCTGACAAGCAACGATAATTGAGCGCTGACAAAAGAAATTCTTATGACTAAGCTCCGCCCTCATCTTCCGCTCAATGCGCTGCGCGCGTTCGAATCGTCCGCGCGCCACCTGAACTTCACGCGCGCCGGTCTCGAGCTGAGCGTGACCCAGGCCGCGGTCAGCCAGCAGGTGCGCTCGCTCGAGGAACGGCTCGGCTGCACGCTGTTCACGCGGCTGCCGCGCGGGCTCGGGCTCACCGACGAGGGGCGCGCGCTGCTGCCCGTGCTGAGCGATGCGTTCAGCCGCATCGAGACGGTGCTCAAGCAGTTCGACGGCGGGCGTTTCCGCGAGGTGCTGACGCTCGGTGTCGTCGGCACCTTTGCCATAGGCTGGCTAATGCCACGGCTGAAGCAGTTCGGCGACACGCACCCGTTCGTCGAGCTGCGGCTGCGGACCAACAACAACGTCGTCGACCTCGCCGCCGAGGGGCTCGATTTCGCGATCCGTTTTGGTGAAGGCAACTGGCCGGCGACGCGCAACGAGCGCCTGCTCGATGCGCCGCTCACCGCACTATGCGCGCCGGAAATCGCGCGGCGCCTCGCGCAGCCGGCCGATCTCGCGAATGAAACGCTGCTGCGCTCGTACCGCACCGACGAATGGCTCGGCTGGTTCGACGCCGCGCAACTCGAACCGTGGGCGGTCAACGGGCCGGTGTTCGATTCGTCGCGGCTGATGGTCGAGGCCGCGATGCAGGGCGCGGGCGTCGCGCTTGCGCCGGCCTGCATGTTCGCGCGCGAATTGCAGCTCGGCCTGCTCGCACGGCCGCTCGACATCGACGTGCGCGCGGGCGGCTACTGGCTCACGTCGCTGAAGTCGAAACCGCTCACGCCCGCGATGACGCTCTTTCGCGACTGGATCGCGGCCGAAGCGGCCGAAGCGGCCGAAGCGGCCGACTCGGCGCCGGCCGCGTAACGCGGCCGCGCTTGTCCACAGAAAGTGTTGGCAAGGATGTGGATATCCTGGGTACCCAGGACCTAAGCCCTTGATCGCGCACGAATTACCGCGTCGACGCAGACATCGGGCAGCCCGTGCGCACGGGCCTCGCAGGCCGATCGCGTTCAGGCCGGATCCTCAACCATTGCGACGCAATCGATTGCGAGTTGTCCACAGATTTTGTTGGCAAGCCTGTGGATATCCGCCAGACCGGACGCGTAACACATTGATACACAAGGGGATTCGATTTACGGACCTTGACGGGTCAATGATGCGGCAGCGCAAGGTCATTCGAACCGCGCACCGGGTACGCGCCGCGGGCCCGCCCGGAGGCCGGCCGGTTCTCCACAGATTATGTTGGCAAGCTTGTGGATATCCTGCGCATCAGCCGCCTAACTCATTGAGCGCAAGGGGATTTGTGCTTCGTCTGCAGAATCGGGCAGCGCCGGCGCCGCCCGTGCGGCGGGCGCCGGCGCAATCCGTGCGTCAATGCCGGTCGAGCCCGCCGCGCAATTCGCTCGCCTTGTCGCGCAGCGCCTCGTAACCCGAGCGCGCATGCTCGGGCAGGTCGGGATCGCCGATCAGTGCGCCGAGCGTTTCGATCAGGCTGAACAGGATGCCCTTCGCCGCGCCGACCGCAATGCTCTGCGATTCGATCGACTTGTGCAGGTGGTCGACCGCCGCCTCCAGATTCTCGAGCTTCTGTTCGCCGTCGTCGGGCCGGTTGTCGGTCGTCATCGTCTACCTCCGCCATCGTTCAAGGGTCATGTCACGATTCTATGCCGCTGCGTGCAAACGTGGCGCGACATCGCGCAACGTTTGCACATCGCCGCACTACAGCACCGCGACCACCTTCACGCGGCCCGGCTGCTCGGCCGACGCGACGACCTGGCCATCGACGCGACGGAACGTCAGCGACACGGTTTCGTCGCCGATGCGCAGCGCATCGATCCGCAGCCAGTCGACACCTTCCGGCAGCGTCGGGCGCTCGACGCGCACCTCGTGGCGCGATGCATCGATGCTCACGCCGAGGCACGCCTGCAGCATCATGAACGGCGCACCGGCTGCCCACGCCTGCGGCAGGCACGCGACCGGATACGCGGTCGGCGGTTCGCCGCGCCGGCGCGGGAACCCGCAGAACAGCTCCGGCAAGCGCATCTCGAAGCTCACCGCCGCCTCGAACAGCGCGCGCAGCAGGTTCACCGCGGCCGTCTTGTCGCCGTAGCGCGCGAGGCCGCGTGCGATGAGCGCATTGTCGTGCGGCCACACCGAACCGTTGTGATACGCCATCGGGTTGAAGCGCGGCTGGCCGGCCGCCAGCGTGCGGATGCCCCAGCCCGTCTGGAACAACGTCGAGCCGAGCACGCCGGCGACCGCCGCGCCGCGCTCGGCGTCGGGCAGCCCGAACGCGAGCAGGTGGCCCGCGTTCGATGCGAACACGCGGCACAGGTCGCCATGACCGTCGAGCGCGATCCCGTAGAAATCGCCTTCCGGCATCCAGAACAACGCATCGACCTGCTCACGCAGCGTCTTCGCGCGCAGCGCGTAGCGCGTGGCGTCGGCCGCGTGGCCGCGCCGGTGCGAGCATGCCGACATCGCATCGAGCGCCGCGCATGCATAGGCCTGCACTTCGACGAGCGCGATCGGCCCGTCCGGGAAGCGGCCGTCCGCATGGAACACCGAATCGTGGCTGTCCTTCCAGCCCTGGTTCGCGAGGCCGCGCTCCGACGTGCGCTGATAATCGAGCAGTCCGTAAGGATTGCGGTCGCACTTGTCGATCACCCATTGCGCGGCGCGCTCGAGCGCGGGCCACAGCTCGTCGATCAGCGCATCGTCGCCGGTGCGTTCGACATACGCGCCGGCCAGCACGATGAACAGCGGAGTCGTGTCGACGCCGCCGTAGTACAGCGCGAACGGCACCTCGCCCGTCGCGGCCATCTCGCTGCGGCGGAACTCGTGCATGATCTTGCCGGGCTCCGCGTCGCGGAACGCGGACGTTTCGCGCGCCTGATGCTCGGCCAAAAAACGCAGCACGCCGCGCGCGAGCGACGGCTGCAGCCACAGCATCTGCAGCGACGTGATCACCGCGTCGCGGCCGAACGGCGTCGAGAACCACGGAATGCCCGCATACGGGTACGGCCCCGTGTCGAGCTGCGTCGTGAGCAGCCCGAGATCCGCGAGCGAGCGGTCGAGCCATGCGTCGAACAGCGGATTGCCGGTGTTCACGCGCGCCATCGACTCGCGCCGCGCACGCATCTCGCGGTGCACGCCGACCAGCGCGGTGCGCAGCGCGACGCGGCCGCACCCGGGCCCTTCGATGTGCGCCGGGCCGAGCGTCGCGTCGACGGTCAGGTAGATCGACACGCACGCCTGCGCGGCGATCGTCAGCGTGTAGTCGGCGCGATCGACCGACAGCGCGTCGGGCGCCGGCGAGAAATGCACGGTCACGTTGCGCTCGACGCCGTCGAGGCCGTCGTAGCGCAGCCGCACCGCGCCCGCGTCGACACGCGGAGCAGCCACCGTGCCGCGCTTCGGGCGCTGCGTGCCGCGCACCTCGAACATGTCCTTGAAATCGGCCGCGAACGACAGCGACAGCGGCACCTCGGCTTCGCTCGCGCCGTAGTTCGTCAGCGTCAGCGCTTCGTACAGCACGTCGCCCGCGAGCACGCGCATCCGTTCGATATGGATCACGCCCTCGGGCGTCTCGCGGCCGCCGAGCGGCGGCAGCGGGCGGTTCGTCAGGTGCGCGGTGAACGATGCGTTGTCGGCGCTCGTCGCGCCCGACAACAGCGACGGCGCGCGACCGCCGAACGTCAGGCGCCATTTCGACAGCACGCGCATGTCGTCGACGAACAGGCCGTCGTCGTGACCGCCGACGTCGCCGAGCGCATCGCTGACCACGAATGCGTCGCCGGATTTCAGCACGTACTGGTTGCCGCGCGCGAGCGCCTGCGGATCGGCTTCGGGCGCGATGAATGCGGGGCCCGGCGCTGGGGTCGGGGCAACAGGCGCGACTTGCGGCGCCTGCGTCGTCGTGGCTTCGGCGTGATTCGGCATCGATGCTCCTGTGTCGAGGCGCAACGCGCGGCGCGCGTCGCGTGTTTCGCACAGGATAGGCCAGAACGGTGGACGTGCGCAGCGACGAAACGGCCGCGACGCCATGCGACGTTTCCGTCGCCGCATGGCGTCGCGGGCTGGCGCCGAAGCCGGCGCCGACGTGGGCGCGTTACGCGCCGGTCAGAACTTCCACAGGATGTTGCCGAGCACCGCGTTGTCGCGCACGCCGCTGCCGTACTGGCCGCTGTACGTGAGGCCGAGCGTCAGGCGCTTCGTGATGTTCGCGTCGATGCCGGCCTCGAGCACTGCACTGTCGCGAGCAATCGGCACGCCCGACACCTGGAACGACGTGCCGCCGTTCGCGAACGTGAACGCCGACGACGGCCGCACGTTGCCGAACGCGTGGCGCCAGCCGACCGTCCCGCGCGCGGTGAACGTGCCGCTCGCGATCGAGCCGAGCTGCGACGCCGCGCGCAGGCCGAGCGTCGAGAAGCCGACGTGGGTCGTCTCGCCGCCGGTTCGCAGCGCTGCCGCGCCGCCGTTTTCCGTATAGCCGTCGGTATGCAGGTTCACGTACGCGATTCCCGCGAACGGTTCGATCGCGACGGGGCCGACCGGCAGCGCGTAGCCGACTTCGCCGAACACCTGCGCCGAATTCGCGTTGTAGCCGGCCGAATCGTGATCGGAGAAGCCCGCGAAGCCCGGATAACGGTCGCTGTTGATCCGGTACCACGTATACGACGCGCCGCCGCGCACGCCGAGCGCGCCGTACTGCGCACCGCCGTACAGCGACAGGTAGTAGCTGTTCACCGACGCCGACGAACTCTGGTCGTTGTCGAGCGAGCTATGCGTGACGCCCGCCGCCAGGCCCGCGCGCCACTTGTCGTTGAGCGCCATGTCGGCACCGGCGATGAAGCCCGTCATGCTGCGCTTGATCGTCGATGCGTTGCCGTCGCCGGTCAGCCGGCTGCGGCCGCCGAACGCCTGCCCCCATACGACCGGCTGGTAAGGCGTGCCGCCGTAGCAGCCGTCGCGCGAACCGATCCGGCGTTCCGGCGGCAGCGTCGGGTCGACCGCGCCGGCCGTGTTGTCGCCGCACAGCGCGGCACCGCCCGACGACAGCGCCGCGAGCGGGCCCGATCCGGGCGCGAGCCCCTGGCGGACGCGATCGGTCACCGCGTCGCGCACATAACGGCTGTCGAGCAGCAGCGTGCTCTTCAGGCTCGCCTGCAGTTCGCCGTCGAGCAGCCCGTACGCGCGGCGCGCGGTGCCCGCGTCGGTCGTCAGCACCGCGTCGTACAGCGGGTTGCCGGCGCCGAGCCCTTCGAGCGCGGTCGCGACCGCGCGCTGGTTCGGCGTCGTCGCGACGTCGGGCAGCGCGGTGCCGTTCCCGACCAGTTGCAGATACACGTGATCCGGATCGTAGCTGAGCGTCGGCATCAGGAATGCGTAGTTCGCCTTCACCTGGCTGAATGCGCCCTGCACGCCCGACGAGGCGGTGAGGATCGTGTAGGTGGTGCCCGGCTGATAGCCGGTCTGGTTCGCGAGCACCTGCACGGTGCCGCCGTTCAGCGCCGCCGTGCCCGTCGCGGCGATGCTGCCGCTTTGCTGCGGCGTGGCCGCGACCTGGAACGTCGAACCCGGCTGGAACGTGACGTTGCCGGCCACGTTCAGCGCTGCGCCGGGCTGCGATGCAGCCGCCGTCGCACCGCCCTGCACCACGAGGCCGCCGATCGTGCCGGTGCCCGTCAGCGTCGCGCCGTTCTGCACGGTCACGGCCGACTGGCCGAGCGAACCGTTGACGGCGAGCGTGCCCGCGCTGACCGTGGTCGGGCCGCTCAGCGTGTTCGTGCCCGTCAGCGTCAGTTGCCCGCTGCCGACCTGCGTCAGCGAACCGGTGCCGGACAGCACGCTTGCAACCGACACGCTGCCGGACTGATTGAACACCAGCGCGCCGTTGTCGACGACGTTGCCGGCGATGCTGCCCGACGTGCCGCCGTTGCCGAGTTGCAGCGTGCCGCCGGCCGCGATCGTGGTGCCGCCCGTGTACGTGTTGCTGCCGGTCAGCACCTGCGTGCCGCTCGCCACCGTGACGCCGCCCGTGCCGGCGATCGTGCCGCCGAATGCGGTGCCGGCGCCGTTCAGCGTCAGCGCATTCGCGCCGAGGCTCACGTTCGTGCCGGCCGCGCCCGACAGCGTGCCGATCGTCTGCGCGCCTGTCGCACCGCTCACATCGAACGTCGCACCCGTGCCGGCGAGGTTCACCGCACCCGTCGACGCGAGGCTGCCGCCCGCGCCGAGTGCCAGCGTGCCCGCATTGATCGTCGTGCCGCCGGTGTAGGTGTTCGCAGCGGTCAGCGTGGTGGTCGTCGCGCCGTTCTTCACGAGTGCGCCCGCGCCGGAAATCACGCCGCTCAGCCCGAGCGCGTTGCTGCCGCCCAGCGCGAGCGCCGCGCCCGTGCCGAGATTGACCGCGTTACCGACCGTCAGGCTCGCGTTCGTATCGAGCGTCGCCGCACCGCCGACGTTCAGCGCGCCGGTGCCGAGTGCCGCTGCGTTGCCGAGCACGACGCTGCCGCTGTTCAGGTTCGTGCCGCCGGTATAGGTATTCGCACCGTTCAGCGTCTGCGTGCCGGTGCCGGCCAGCGTCAGGCTGCCCGCGCCGCCGATCAGGCCGCTGAAGGTGCCGCTGGCGGTCCCGCCCAGCGTCAGTGCGTTGCTCCCAAGGTTGACGTTCGTTCCCGCGACACCGGACAGCGCGCCGAGCGACTGCGCGCCCGTTGCACTGCTCAGGTCGAGCACCGTGCCCGCGCCCGCGAGGTTCATTGCGCCCGTCGACGCGAAGCTGCCGCCCGCGCCGAGCGCGAGCGTGCCGCTGTTGATCGTCGTGGTGCCCGAGTACGTGTTCGCGCCGGTCAGCGTGGTGGTCGCCGCGCCGTTCTTCACGAGGCTGCCGGCGCCGGAAATCCCGCCGCTCAGTGCGAGGGCGTTGCTGCCGCCAAGTGCCAGTGTCGAGCCGGTGCCGGCGAGATTGACCGCGTTACCGACCGTCAGGCTCGTGGTCGTATCGAGCGTCGCCGCGCCGCCGACATTCAGCGCGCCGGTGCCGAGCGCCGCGGCATTGCCGAGCACGACGCTGCCGCTGTTCAGGTTCGTGCCGCCCGTATAGGTGCTCGCGCCGTTCAGCGTCTGCGTGCCGGTGCCGGCCAGCGTCAGGCCGCCGGTGCCGGAGATCGCGCCGCTGAAGGTGCCGCTGGCCGTGCCGCCGAGCGTCAGCACGTTGCCGCCGAGGCTCACGTTCGTGCCCGCCACGCCCGACAGCGCACCGATCGCCTGCGCGCCGCCCGCGCCGATGTCGAGCGCCGCACCGGCATTGGCGAGATTCACCGTGCCCGTTGCCGCGAGACTGCCGCCCGCGCCGAGCGCCAGCGTGCCCGCGTTGATCGTCGTGCCGCCTGTATAGGTGTTCGCGCCCGTCAGCGTGGTGGTCGCCGCGCCGTCCTTCACGAGGCTGCCCGCACCGGAAATCGCACCGCTCAACCCGAGCGCGTTGCTGCCGCCCAGCGTCAGCGTGGTGGCCGTTCCGAGATCGATTGCGTTGCCGACCGTCAGGCTCGTGGTCGTATCGAGCGTCGCCGCGCCGCCGACGGTCAGCGCGCCGGTGCCGAGCGCCGAGCCGTTGCCGAGCACCAGGCCGCCGGCGTTCAGCGTCGTGCCGCCCGTATAGGTGTTCGCGCCGGACAGCGTGACCGCCGCCGCGCCGTTCTTCACGAGACCGCCGCCACCGGCGATCACGCCGCCCAGGCCGATTCCGGTGTTGCCGACGAGCGTCAGCGTCGTGCCCGTCGCGATATTGACGCCGTTCGCGAGCGACACGTTGGTGGTCGCATCGAGCGTCGACGAACCGTTCACGTTCACCGCGCCGAGGCCGAGCGCTGCATTGCTGCCGACGGCGAGGTTGCCGCCATTCAGGTTCGTGCCGCCCGTATACGTGTTCGTGCCCGTCAGCGTTTGCGTGCCGGTGCCTGACAGCGTCACGCCGCCCGTGCCGCCGATCGTGCCGGCATAGGTCGCATTGCCGCTGCCGTCGAGCGTCAGCGAATTGCCGCCGAGGGTCACGTTCGTACCGGCCACGCCGGCCAGCGAGCCGATGGTCTGCGCGCCCGATGCGTTGCTCACGTCGAACGTCGCGCCCGCGCCGGTCAGGTTGACCGTGCCCGTCGCCGCCAGACTGCCGCCCGCGCCCAGCGCGAGCGTCCCGCTGTTGATCGTCGTTTCGCCGGTATACGTATTCGCGCCGGTCAGCGTGGTGGTCGCCGCGCCGTTCTTCACGAGGCCGCCGGCTCCGCCGATCGTGCCGGCCAGCGCGAGATCGTTGCTGCCGCCGATCGTCAGCGTCGTGCCGGTGGCAAGATTGACCACGTTGTTGAGCGTCACGTTTGCGCTCGTGTCGAGCGACGCGTTCGTGTTGACGTTCAGCGCGCCCGTGCCGAGCGACGTATTGTTGCCGACGACCAGACCGCCGCCGTTCAGGTTCGTGCCGCCCGAGTACGTGCTCGCACCGGACAACGTCAGCGTGCCGCCGTCGTTCTTCGTCAGCGCGCCAGCGCCCGCTACCGTCCCCGACAGCGTGAGCCCGGTCGCGCCCTGCACCGTCAGCCCGCCGCCGCCGAGCGTCACGTTGTTGGCGACGTCGAGCCCGGCCGCGCCCGCCTGCAGCGCGCCGCCATTGCCCGTGATGGTGCCGGTGCCGAGCGACGCGTTGTTGCCGATGATCGCGACGCCGCCGTTCAGCGTCGCGTCCTGCGCGGTGGACGCACCGTTGATCGTCCAGTTGCCGCTGTTGACGTCGAGGTGATTGAAATTGATGTAGTTGTTGACCGCGATCGTGCCGTTCGCGGTGGCGCCCTGCTGCAGATTGAGCGTGTTGTTGCCGCCCGCGCCGCCGTCGACGACGCCCGTCGCCGCGACGCCGAGCGTGACCGGGCCGACCGTGATGTTGAACGCGCCGCCGGTGCCGCCCGCCGTGTTGACCGACGAGCCCGTCACGGCATTGAACGTGTTGGTGCTGTTCGCGCCCATCGATACGCCGCCGTTGATCGTGCCCGAGTTCGTAAACGTATTGCCCTGACCGGGCGTGCCGTTCGAGCCAAACGATACGCGGCCGGTGATCGTTCCGCTGTTTGACATATTGACCTGACCGCCGCCGTATGCAGCGACCACGGGCGCGTCCGCGCCGACGAGGGTCGCACCGACCAGCGGGCTAGAGCCGATGGTGCCGGTGTTCGTGATGTTCGACGTACCGCCCGTGCCGTTCTGCACTGACAGCGCCATGCCCGTCACGCCGCTGATCGCCACGCCGGTCGAACCGTTCATCGTGCCGTTATTGACGACGGTCGTGTTGCTCGCCGACGCATTGCCGACCACCGCCCCGCTCGACAGCACGCCGAGCCCCGAGCCGAGCGCGGAAGGATCGATCGTGCCGTTGTTGGTCAGTGTGTTGTTGTTGCCGGTCAGCGACATCGCCGTGCCGCCGACGCCGAGCAGCACGCCAACGCTCGCGCCGGGGTTGACCGTCACGTTCAGGTTGTTCGCGCTGTTCCCGTAACTGGGAGCCAGCGGGTTCGCAACGCCGGAACAGGTTACCGTGGTGCCCGCCGTGCTGCAGGTCGCATGGGCGGGAACGATGCCGGCGCCGGACAGCGCCAGGAAAACGCCCGTCGGCAACAGAAGTCTCGGAAACGACTCGCCGGATTTTTTCGAACGCGCAAGATTCATGCTTTCCCTCATTATTGGTTTTGGTATTGCATCTGCACCGGACGGCACGCAGCAGAAAATCGCGGACAAAAGTGTGCACACCGGCGGTCGCGACGCGACGTCGGTATATTGATGGATAAGTTTTTTAATCAGCCCCGGGTTGCGGACGTGAAACTAGTCGAATGACATGATGGCGGCCCCTGTTTCTCTGCAGCGAATTTTTGGTTGATTTGATTACTTCCCTGCTTTTTGTCAGACAAGGCTATATCAAACTCTCGCCGTTTTCCAGTCGATGTTTACCCATCGGATCGGGGCCCAGGATGGATGTATTTTTTACCCGCCACCGCATGTCTGCAGCAGCGCTCGCATGTTTTTCGCTTTTTTATTTTGATTTTTCGCAAAAAACACCGAAATCTCGGCACCAGTAAAAGCACTGATACACGGCTTCGATTCAATGCGCACGAATTTTGCAGCGCAGCATTTCCATGCCGGCGAATTACCGATACAGATAATCAGCATCCGTTTAATAACCGGACAGAAACCGGACTTTCAGGCGATCGTAAAATCGTTACGATTTCCGCCCTGCATCAAACCTGAAAGGCAAATCGTTATCGCTTGTCCGGCACCGATGACATACGCGCGGCCGGAGAGAAGACAATGGAAAGAACGCCGCATCCGGCGTGAAACGGCAGGAAGCCCGAAGGAAGGGGAAAATCAGGCGCCGGACGCGTTTGCCCCGTGCGCCGTCTTACGAGAACAGGCTCATCAGGTAAAGCATCGGCCGGAACGAGACCGGCCGCGCGTCGGGATTCGCCCACAGACGCACCGTATACACCGCGTAGGCAGGCACCTCGCGCCAACTCGAATAGACATCGCGCAACTGGAAGCGGCGCGGATACGCGGCGGAGATGTTCGCCCGCGCGATGCCGACGCGCTCGAACGCAAGGCGCGCCCTTGCAAGGTGGTAGTACTGGCTGACGATCAGCACGCGCGACAGGCGGTGCGCCTGCAGGTACGCAAGCGTGTGCTGCGCGGTCGCGAGCGTGTTGTCGCCCTGGTCGTCGACGGCGATCCGGTCGGCCGGCACGCCGCGCGCCACGAGATAGTCGCGCATGGCCGTCGCCTCGTTCAGCCCGGGGCCGTCGATCGCGCCGCTGACCAGAAACGCCGGGCACTGCCCCGTGCGGTAGCAGCGCACGCCGACGTCGAGCCGGGCCGCGAGCACGGGCTTCGGCGCGCCCGTATCGTCGAGCGCGTTGCCGAAGATCACGGCGACGTCGGCCGGTTCGCTAGGGATCCGCATCCCGTACACGACGAGCGCGACGGCCGCGGCAACCCAGATGCACGCGACGACGGCCAGCAGGCGGCCAGCCCGGGCCGCAAAGCCCCGTTTGGATTGGTGGTTCAAGGTTTTCGGTCTCTCAGGTCGTCGGGCGTATCGGCTGGCCCGGCCCGGCATGGGCGCGTAACGCTAGCACGGCGCGCTCGCGCATGTCCACGCGGCGGATCGATGCGGGACCGTTACCGGCCTGTCGGCGGGATGATCGACGAAGCGTGCCCGGAAAGGCAGGCCGGTCATACGGAGATCGAAGGAATGAGAATGACTGCGCCGCGCGGTGATGCCCGGCCGGCCCGGCCCGAACCGCGTCAATCGGCCGGACACATCGCCAGCCGCCCCATCGCCTCGCCGGCGCCGCGCACCGCGCAGGTGGCCGGCTCGTTGGCGATCCGTGCGATCACCCCCGTCTCGTCGTACAGCAGGCGTTCGAGATCCGCGAGCAGCGCACCGCCGCCCGTCAGCACCACGCCGCGATTCGCGATGTCGGTCACGAGTTCGGCCGGCGCGTTTTCCAGCACCGACTTCACCGCGCCGATCACCTGCTTGAGCGGCGCGGCCAGCGCGTCCGCGACGTCGTGGTTGGACAGCTCGACCGAGCGCGGCAGGCCATCGCCGATGCTGCGCCCGACCGCGCGCGTCGTCGTGCGCGGCACCGCGCTGGTGGCCGAGCCGATGGTCTTCTTCACGTGCTCGGCCGTCTGCTCGCCGAGCAGCACGCCGTACAGGTTGCGGACATGGTTCACGATCGCCGCGTCGAACTGGCTGCCGCCGACGCGGATCGCCTCACGATAGACGATGCCGCCGAGCGCGATCACCGCGACTTCGGTCGTCCCGCCGCCGATGTCGATGACCATCGAGCCGACCGGTTCGGTCACCGGCAGGCCCGCGCCGAGCCCGGCTGCCAGCGATTCCTCGATCAGTTCGACCTCCGACACGCCAGCTGCGAACGCGGCCTCGCGGATCGCGCGGCGCTCGACGGCCGTCGCATCGGACGGCACGCACAGCGTGACCTCGACGCGGCGGCTGAAGCGCGAACGCGTACACGACATGTCGATGAAGCTGCGGATCATCTGTTCGGCCGCGTGCGCGTCCGCGATCACGCCGTGCCGCATCGGCCGCACGGCTTCGAGATGCCCCGGTTCGCGGCCAAGCAGCGCCTTCGCGCGCTCGCCGACCGCCTCGAGCGTCGGCCGCGCGTCGTTCGCGCCGGCCTTGCGGAAGCAAACGACCGACGGCTGGTTCAGCACCACGCCGCGCGCGTGCGTATAGATCTGCGTACTCGCCGTTCCAGGGTCGATCGCAACGGGTTGCGCAAACAACTTTCCGAACAGCGGTGTCGACATATCAAGCCTTTTGTGAACGATCGGGCCGGGACGGCCCCGCCGCATCCCCGCGGCGCGCCTGCCGCCCCATCATGAAGTTAGCGGCAAATCGTGCCGATACTTTAGCCAATCCTGATGATTATTACGCGACGAAATTGCCGAAAACAGCGCTTCGAGGGTGTCGGACTCCGAAACGGTCTCTCGCGTCGCGCCTGTAAAACACGGTAATCTCTCGGTCTTGCCTGCTCCCGGCAGGCCTCAGACGCACGCTCACGCCAGGTATTTCCTCCATGACAGCGACCGTTTCCTTCCGCTGGGCGCGGGTACGCCCGCTCTGCACGACGCTCGTCGCCTTCTGGTGCTGCACGATCGCCGCGCAGCCGCTGCCGGCCACCGCCATCGCGCCCGCCCCCGCTGCGGCCGGCACGCCAGTGGCCGCTGCCCCCGCCGCCACGCACGACTGCACGGCCGACGGCGGCCCGGCCGGCCGCCCGTCGATCGGCCTCGTGCTGTCCGGCGGCGGCGCGCGCGGCTACGCGCACCTCGGCGTGCTGAAGGTGCTCGAGGAAAACCGCATCCCGGTCGACTGCGTCGCGGGCACCAGCATGGGCGCGGTGGTCGGCGGCCTGTACGCGAGCGGGATGGCCGCCGCCGACATGCAGAAGCGCCTGTCGGAGGTCAACCTCGCGGATATCGCGTTCGACGTGACGGACCGCGCGGACCTGCCGCAAACCAGCCGGGAAGACGAACGCCTGTACATCAACGGCCTGACGCTCGGCTTCGGCAAGAGCGGCGTGAAGGTGCCGGTCGGCCTCGTGCAGGGCAACCGACTGCAGGCGCTGCTTGCCGACTGGACCGCCTCCGTGCCGACCAACCAGCCGTTCGACCGGCTGCCGATTCCGTATCGCGCGGTCGCGACCGACCTGCAGACGGGCCAGATGATCGTGCTCGACCACGGCTCGCTGCCGCTCGCGATCCGCGCGAGCATGGCGATGCCCGGCCTGTTCGCGCCGGCCGAGATCAACGGCCGCGCGCTGGTGGACGGCGGCCTCGTCAGCAACCTGCCGGTCGACACCGCGCGGCAGATGGGCGCGAACGTCGTGATCGCCGTCGACATCGGCTCGCAACTGCGCCCGCTCGACGCGCTCGCGTCGCCCGCCGACGTGATGCAGCAGATGGTCGGCATCCTGATTCGCCAGAACGTGTCGGCCCAGCGCCGGCAGATCACCGCGAACGACGTGCTGCTCACGCCCGAGCTCGGTTCGCTCGGCTTCACCGATTTCCAGAACGCGCGCCAGGCCATCTCCGCCGGCGAAGCGGCGGCAACCGCCGCGCTGCCGCGCCTGAAGCGCTACGCGCTCACCCCCGACGAATACGCCGCCTACCGCTCCGCGCACGCGCAGCCGCTGCCGCCGCCGGTCCGGATCACGCGCATCGAGATCAAGACGAGCGGCGGCGTGCCGAAGCGCGTCGTCAGCGACGCGCTGCACGTGAAGCCCGGCGACCTCTACGATCCGCAGGCCGTCAGCCAGGATCTGCTCGGGCTGACGACGGGCGGCAACTTCGAGAGCGTCACCCAGCAGGTCGTGAGCCACGGCGACGACAACGTGCTCGAGATCAATGCGCGCGAGAAATACTGGGGGCCGAATTTCCTGCTGTTCGGCCTGGGCATGTCGAGCAGTTCGACCGACGAGGGCGGCTTCCGCCTGCATCTCGGCTACCGGCGGCCCTGGCTCACCGAATCGGGCCTCGAGTTCCGCGCGGATACGACGATCGGCAGCGACCTGCAGTCGGCGCGCGTCGAATTGCGCCAGCCGCTGCCGATGGCTTACGGCGTCTACATCTCGCCCTATGCCGAATACCAGCGCCGCTACGCGAACCTGTACGACGACACCGGCGACGTGAAGATCACGCAGTACCTGATGCAGACCGCGCGCGCCGGGATCGATCTCGGCCTGCCGATCGCGCGGCTCGGCGACTTCCGGATAGGTCTCGGTTACGTGACCGGGCACGGCTCGCCGACCTACAACCTGCCGTTCGACGACGGCAGCGGCCGGGAGCTGCTGTGGCCGAGCTTCACGTCGCGGGCGCTGACCGCGCGGGCGCGGCTCGTCATCGACCAGCTCGACGATCCGATGTTCCCGCGCAAGGGCTATTTCACCGAGCTGCGCGTCGAACGCTCGCTGGTATCGCGCAACGGAGGATCGGCACAGGAGTTCGACGACGGGATCAATGACGCGCCTTACACCGAGATCTACGGCAAGGCGATGATTGCGCAGCAGTTCGGCCGGCACAGCGTCAGCGCGACGATCGAAGGCGGCAAGAGCATCGGCGGCACCAACCTGATCAACGCGTTCAATTTCACGCTCGGCGGCTTCCAGCATTTGTCCGCCTATGCGGCCGACCAATTGAACGGCAACGAGCTCGCGTACGGCCAGATCACCTACATGAATCAGTTGATGACGTTCAACGCGTCGCCGGTCAAGGCGCTGTCGGTCGGCGCCAGCGCGGAAGTCGGCAACGTCTGGTCGAGCGGCCAGCAGATCGGCGGCGGCGCGCTCAAGCAGAGCTATACGTTCTTCACGAGCCTGTCGACCGCGTTCGGGCCCGTCTACATCGGCGTTGCGCTCGCGCCCGGCGGCCGCCGCAACTTCTACCTGCAGCTCGGCCGCACGTACTGACGCGCCGGCGCCGCGCGGGCCACCCCGGCGCGCGCGGCGTCAGTGCGCGGGGCCGGCCGCGGTGCGCGCCGTGCCGATCGGCCAGCTGATCTCGAAGCGCGCACCGCCAAGCTCCACCGGATCGACGACCGCGATCCGGCCGTTGTGCGCGTGGAGCACCTGCCGCGTGATCGACAGGCCGAGCCCATAGCCGCCGGTGCGGCGGTCGAGGCGCACGAACGCATCGAAGATCCGTTCGCGCTCCTGCTCCGGCACGCCGGGTCCGTCGTCCTCGACGAAGATCGCGATGTTGCCGTGCTCGATCGCGATGCCGACGACGATCCGCGCCTGCGCATACTTGCTCGCGTTGCGCAGCAGGTTGCGCATCGCGTACGACATCAGCCGCCGGTCCATCTTCACGCGCAGGTCCGATGCGATCGCGATGCGCGACTCGATCGCGCGTTCCGGATACAGCAGCTGCGCGTCGTTGACCTGGTGCTCGAACCACGCGACGGGCGCGGTCATCTCGAGATTCGACTGCAACGAGCTGTATTCGAGCCGCGCGAACGTGAGGCTCATGTCGATCAGTTCCTCGAGCTCGGTCACGTCCTGCGCGATGCTCTCGAGCGCGCCCTGGTATTCGGCCGCGGAAGCAGGCTCGCGCAGCATCTCCAGCGCGAAGCGCACGCGCGCGAGCGGCGTGCGCAGCTCGTGCGAGATGCCGTTCGTGAGATCGCGCTGCGCGGCGATCAGCCGCTCCATGCGCATCGCGAGCGCGTTCAGCGTGCGCGCGAGCGGGCCGATGATCACGCTGTGCGACTCGCGTGCGCGCGTGTTGAAGCGTCCGCCGGTGAAGTCGATCGCGCGCTCGCGCACCATCACGAGATCCGACCAGACCGGCCGCATCCACCGGTATGCGGCCAGCGCAGGCGCGGCGAACACGAACGCGAGCACGATCCAGATGTCGCCCGGCAGCGAGTCGAACGCATGCCACACGACCTGCGGCGACAATTCGACGCACAGTGCGAGCGCCGGCACGAGCGCAGTCAGCAGAACGAGGCCGAGCAGATGCAGGTAGGTGCGCACGTAGAGGCGCGACCAGCTCGGAATACGGTCGGCGCGCGTATCGGTCCACGCACGCCGGAAATGCAGCCAGCGCCATCTGACATAGCGCAGCGTCGACAACGGCGGTGCATCGGGGTGCGAAAGGGTTCGTCGGATCATCGCGGCTCCCGGCCGGCGGGCGGAATGCCCGCGCGGAACGTGACGGCGTCGCCTGACGGCGGCGTCATTCCCACGCGTGCTTGCTGAATTGGTAACCCTTGCTGCGGATCGTCTTGATCCGCTGCGGGTTGCTCGCGTCGTCGCGCAGCTTGCGACGCAGCTTCGAAATGCGCCCGTCGATCGTGCGGTCGAGGCCGTCGAATTCGACGCCGCGCAACTGCAGCATCAGGTCGTCACGGCTGACGACTTCGCCCGCATGGCACACGAGCGCCCACAGCAGGTCGAATTCCGCCGACGTCAGATCGGGCGTGCTGCCGTCCGGCAGCACCACGGTGCGGTCCGTGCGGTCGATCGAGAACTTGCCGAATGCGTAGCGCTCCGGCTGCGACGCGGCGCTCTCGGGCGTGCGCACGGGCGCACGGCGAAGCTGCGCCTTGATCCGCGCCAGCAGGATGCGCGGTTCGACCGGCTTGTGCACGTAGTCGTCCGCGCCGAATTCCAGGCCGAGCAGCTCGTCGAACGGCTCGTCGCGCGCCGTCACCATGATGATCACGCCGTCGTACTGCTTGCGCGCCTCGCGGCAGATTTCGAAGCCGTCCTTGCCCGGCAGGTTCACGTCGAGAATCACGAGATCGGGGCGAATGGACAGGATCGCCGGCACCGCGGCGTCACCATGCAGCACAGTGTCGACTTCATAGTCGTTCTTGCGCAGGTAGCCGGCGATCAGCGTGGACAGGCGGGTGTCGTCTTCGACGAGCAGGATGCGAAAAGACATGGGCAACGGTCGGGTCATCGGGGTAGCCGCGGCGGCGCCGGCCGGTGCCGGACGCCGGCCATCGGCCGAAACGTACCGCATGATACTGCGCCCGCCGATCGCCCGTTTGCCTGTCTCAAAAATAAGGGCGCGATGCCGAGCGCGCTTGACGAATCGGCGCCGGGACGGTTCCATACGGGCTCGCCGGAATCCGGGCCACGCATCCACCCTGCCTGACGTGATGAATTACCAGACGATCCTCGAACGCATCCACACCGAACTCACCCCCTGGATTGGCCAGGGACGGGTTGCCGACTACATTCCCGAACTCGCGAAAATCCCCGCCGACAAGTTCGGGATGGCCGTCGTGACGCTCGACGGAAACGTTTACACGGTCGGCGACGCGTACGAGCGCTTCTCGATCCAGAGCATCTCGAAGCTGTTCGCGTGCACGCTCGCGTTCCAGTTGCTGGGCGATGCGCTGTGGGAGCGGGTCGGCCGCGAGCCGTCCGGCACCGCGTTCAATTCGCTGGTGCAGCTCGAAAGCGAGCGCGGCAAGCCGCGCAATCCGTTCATCAACGCCGGCGCGCTGGTTGTCACCGACGTGCTGTGCCGCCGTTTCGTGAGGGCCGAGACGGCGCTCGTCGAATTCGTGCGGCGGCTGATCGGCGCGACGGATATCGACTACGATTCGCGCGTCGCGCTGTCGGAGTTGCAGCACGCGGAGCGCAACCGCGCGATGGCGCATTTCATGGCGAGCTTCGGCAACATGCAGATGCCTCCTGATACGGTGGTCGATGCGTATTGCCGCCAGTGCGCGATCACGATGAACTGCGTCGAGCTCGCGCGCGCCGCGCTGTTCCTCGCGAACGGCGGCGTCGCGCCGGTGACCGGCGAGCGAATCGTCGATTCGAGTTCCGCGAAGCGGCTGTCGGCGCTGATGCTGACCTGCGGCACCTACGACGCGGCCGGCGATTTCGTGTATCGCGTCGGGCTGCCCGCGAAAAGCGGCGTCGGCGGCGGGATCGTCGCGGTGCTGCCTGGGGAGATGGCCGTGTGCGTGTGGGCGCCGGGGCTCGATGCTAATGGGAATTCGCTGGCGGGGACCAGGGCTTTGGAATGGTTGACTACGTATACGGGGCGGTCGATCTTTTGAAGTGTCGAAGTTAAGCGCAACCCATTCATTGCAATGGAGACAAATCCATTTGGCACACTAGACGGAAAACTTATCCTTTGTTGGAGATCGTCCCGTCATGGCCATTCGGCATAAATCGATTATGTGACTGCTTTCGCCCAGCAATCGGACATTGGGAGCGATCTTTTCGCATCGACAGGGTTCCCATAAGTCTGCCGAAGCGCATTCACCTCGCACAAGCGAACGTTGATACAAATAAATCTCATTTTGACGGCAGTTGACTACCCCCATCAAATGACGAGCCACTTGAACACTACGCGTCCGCGTCAGATTTTAATGACATTAAGCAGCCAGATAGAATTTCGAATAGATCGCATTCTCCAACTCATTTTTAAAATGACGCATCAAGCCCACAGTTCGCTGGATAATGTCCTCAACCTCACCAATTGCGACCTCAGCCTCGTCGCCATGAGCTATGGCATTTCTCCTCTTCAATAATATTCTATCTATAAAATCCTCCTCTTCAGAAAATTTCTCCCAACTCAATCCACACACAGCACAAATATCCTGAAGAACAGAGAATTTAAGATTTGAACCTGTATTTATGAGATCCTTGTTTACAAATCTAAAACCCTTATCTCGCGACCCCAAAATATCATCTACCAGCGCACACCTCTCAGTCAAACTAACTTTGTTTGTCGACAGACCATTCAAGCGCGCCAAAAATGAATTTTTGTAGAACTGCGGATTCAATCGACTGAAAGGTAACCGCCTTGCAACAATGAAATCAAAATAGCGCTGAGCACTGAATTTAACAAATCCCTCCCAGTTCGCATATGATAACGCGACAACCGCCTTGAGAAGAACGTCACGTGTCGCATAATTCGAACCGAATACAGCTGATTTCAGATCAGATAATTCCCGTATACGCCCCACCAAATTACCATCGAGCAAATTGGAAAACTCCTCTTCGGTGTATACCTTACTCATGGCTGAAACCACCCCTCTCCGAAAGGAATCGTGCGTTGAATTCTCACTGTTCCACGCAGCCCAGGCGCGAAGAAGCGATCTATTTCAGGCGCCCCCCAAAATTGCTTAATTCTTTCTTTAACAAATTCGGCCGCGTTCGGCAATGCCCGGATCGCCTTATAATTTTGACCCACTCCAATTGCTATGCACTCGAATGCAGCCAACCCAATGCGACCCGTAGGCCTACCATTCTCGATCCGTCGCAATGCATCTCCGCCGGCGATTCCGTGCAATAAATCAAAGGTCCATGCGAAGACTTTAGACTGCTGAATTGGAGTATTTTCCTCCGCCAAAAATTGCATACCCTCGTCAATAAATTCTTCAACATCGAGACCTCCGTCGTATTGAACGAAAGTATGTGTCAAAAATCGCGAGATATACTCGAGATGTCTCTGTCGCTCCATTTGCTCTTCCGTCGCATTTATGACTTCGAGGAAAGAGTCTCGTTCCGCCAATTTTTTGACGCGAGCAAAATAGTCAGCATTCACCATAATAATGACGCAATTCCTCAACTCCTGCGCATTTGCTGGCGTTCCAGCAGAATTCAATCTTTGAAAAAGATCATACTTTGTATGGTTGTCGCTTGGACGCTTGAGAATTTCGACGCCGATTCGTGCACGGCGAATCGCGAGCTGCATTGATTTATCCAACTCACTCTGATCGTTGATATCCAAATCAGGAATACGATCACTTTTCTCCCAAACAACGTTCTTGAGTGACGGCAAATATTTTGTCGCCTCAAGGTATGACGGCGGTAGCCCGCCGTCGTCCGGGTCCTTGAGAAGACCCATAAACTCAAGAATGGTCGACGTCCGCTGCAATCCATCGATCAGTTCCCATTTTGCATCTTCTTTTTCGAAAACAAAAATCGGCGGCAGCGGAATTCCCAAAAGCAGTGACTCGATTAATTTTGATTTCTGCCCCAACTCCCATCGAAAGAGACGCTGAAACTCCGGATCAATAATCAGATCCCCCTCTTTGTACATGCTGACAATTTCGCCAACCGACATTTGATATGCATCGGTGCGAACCTTCCGCTGTGAAGCTTCAATCTCTTTCTTGAGCATGGTCATATTCCTATAGTCACCTGCAGGGATCTAAGACATGTGGGTTGATCAGATAGCTATTTTATCGTGTCAAATACCGAATAGTCATCCAATTCCCCAATTTTTACCGATAGTAGCCGTGGAGCTACTTCCGTCTGGCAGACATCGAGGCAGCAGCATCGCCAATCGAGACGTGGCTACTTGATCAAGCAAGTGATGCTCCCTCTGCTGCTCCTGACCGATTGACAAAAATATTTCGACAAAATTTCAACAGATATTGAACAGATGATGTGGGAGAACGGCTTCCTAGCAACAGACCACCTCGGAGCGGTACGCGCTCACAGTGGCCCTCCAGTTGGAGGCCCGTCATCCGCTGTCGCTGGGTCATTACCACTAGGGAGTCTGCACGTCTCATGTCAGCATATGGCCGACCCCGGACGTCAAAGGCGGCGCAGCGCGCGCCCGTCCGGTAGATGCCGAAGGAACTACATGTGAGTTTATATTCCCAGAGTGCCAGCACGTTGGCGTTGGAGTGGTTGACGACTTATACGGGGCGGTCGATTTTTTGAGGCGGGGAAGAACCGGTCAACTGGATGCCCCGCCAGGCAAGACCTCCATCTTCCCGCCGACGGAATACGCGCTGAATTACCGATAAATCGGGTATTTCCAAATCCGAGAAAATCGGTAGCCTGCGAAGTTTCAGTGAACGAAAAAGCGTCGCTGCCTGAACGCAACCATCCGGATCGCACCATGACTGAGCCTCGTCTGACATTCCGTGACCAGAACGAATGGGAAGGCTGGTTGACGCAAAACGGCGATACCTCGACCGGGATATGGCTGCGTCTTGCCAAAAAAGGCGCCGGGCAACCCACCTTGACTTACGAACAGGCGCTGGAAAGTGCCCTTTGTCACGGCTGGATCGACGGTCAAAAGCAAACTGAAAGCGAAGCATACTGGTTGCAACGCTTCACTCGACGCTCCGCAAAAAGCATCTGGTCCAGGCTCAACAAAGACCGGGCCGAAGCGCTGATCGCCGCAGGCAGAATGCTGCCTTCGGGCATGCGGGAAATCGAGAAAGCCAAACAGGATGGCCGCTGGGAGGCTGCCTATACGTCCGCCAGCAACTCGGTCGTGCCGGACGACCTGCAGGCCGCACTGGATGCCAATCCCAAGGCCAGTGCGTTCTTTTCGACGCTGAACGGCCGAAACCGCTACGCCATCCTGTTTCGGATACAGAACGCCAAAAAGCCCGCGACACGGGTGCGCAAGATCGAAGAGTTCATCGACATGCTGAATCGCGGCGAAACCATTCATTCGTAGACCGGGAAGTCGACAGCCAACGAAGGTCACCGGCCGATGCCGCGCTCAAGGCGGGCAATCCGCAGCGCTCTCCCCGCCTCGGCGCTGGCGAGCGTCGATCAATGCCGGCTTACGGTTATTTATCGCTTTGGCTGCTATTCCGGCGTGGCCGGTCGTTATGACAATCCGGCCGAGCGTTGGATTTTGGCCGCAGGCCGCCACACGTGAGCCCAGAAGCCGATCGCCTCTCGCCACTAGAAATCAACGATGGGGCATTCCTACCGTTAGGCTCGGCCGGCTTCAGTCGTCTTGGATCGGTCGGCACACGGTGAGAGCGCCGTGGCGGGCCGTGGCAAGCGTACGAGAGCGGAAAGCCGTGCACAATACCGCATGCGAGTTCCAGACCTTGAATGCCTTGTCACCGTCACCATGCCCTTCGGAAAATACAAAGGCCGACTCATCGCCGATCTACCCGGGCATTACCTCAATTGGTTGGCCCGCGAAGGGTTCCCCCGAGGCGAGCTCGGCCGGCAGCTCGCGCTGATGCACGAAATGGACCATAACGGCCTAAGAGGCTTACTCGAGCCGCTGCGCAAACGCGGATAGCGCCGCAATCACGTGCTATTAACCCCGGTGCTCCATACTGGCTCCGCATCGATTCGGTGGTTGTCGTTGATCGCGATCGGCGGCAACCGACCCGGAGCGGTCCTTCACGTTAGCACACCAGGAACGGCTGTTCTCTAGCGCATAGCGCCCATCCAAGCCTACCTCGCTGCTGCTACTAGCGTGTTCCGCCCTCAAGTGACGTTTTCCATACGGCGGACGACTCGGGGGCATTGGAACGCCAGAAGGTGATCGTCTGACGTCGAGTGTATCGAATCGCCGGTAAGCAGACTCCACGGGCGGTGAGGCTCACTATGCTAAAGAACTTGGGGAAATTCAGAGCCCGGCGCCAGCGAATCCAGACCATGTAGTGTTGCAGTGTCTAGGTCAAACGGCAATACTTGCAAGCGCAACTCGGGTGTGAAATAGAACGGGTTAAGCGCTGCCTCGAACTGCCGCGTGCGCGGATAGATTAAGGTCAATTCGCCAACGCCACCGAGATACTTTTGGCCGTAGGCATAGAGTTGATAGAAATCGGCCTGTTTGAGCCCATAGTTGTTGGCACGGTCCGCTCCGTCAATCAGTTTCCACTTGGCGTCGAGGATCCTGGCGGCATCTGGGCCCTCGATCAAGAAATCCGGTTCGAGTTTGAAGATGCCAGTGCTGTCATGGTTGCAGAGCCAGTGCCGCGAACCTTGTTCCGTCAGTCGGTAGCGCACAGGCAAGCGCATACGCAACGCGTGGCCTACGTAACGTTCGAAAAGCTTCTCCATGGGGAACAGCAGACTGATCCCTTGCGTCTCACCGGCTATCGCCAACGGGACCTGGTCGCCCAACACGATCTGGCACCAGGGCCTAGCCTGGACATAATGCGCCATCAGGCGGTCCGTGCGCCACGCCCGGAAATCCGCCGACGCGTTTCGACTGGCAGGGATCTCGTGAAGGATGTGCAGCAGTTCATTGGCGAGTCGCCAGTTGTCGGCATCCCGGGTGCTTTTACTCACGCGTAGCAACCCGGACTTGAGTAGCCGGTTTTCGGCACGGTCTGGCGAAAACACGTCATGCCGGGTGTTCAGCAGATCGGCGCGAGCAGGCGACGCGCGCATTTGCTTTGCGATATTCAGTTGGCCGCGCAAATAGCGCTGTTCTTCTTCGATACGAAGATAGTCGTGTCTCACGCCTCGTTTGATCACATGTTCGAGAGCATGTAGAAACCGTCGCATCACCCACTCGTTGATGGGGTGATCAAAGCATTGAAGGGCAGCCTCGTCGCCTTCGCGCGGCTTAATTTCCATTGCCACTTCAAGCATGCGGCGCAGTAATGATCGGGCTTTCTCGACAGTCCCGGTGTCGGCGCGGCTTACATACTTGGGCAGGACCTCGAGACGCAGGCCGCCAGGCGATTCGAGTACGCCGACATAATTGTCCAGACGTAGCCACCGCCGGCTTTCGACATGCAGGACTTGTGCGCCCGTTTGCCCGCGCATACGCTCCGAAATCTCGCATAGCCATTCGAAGTCGGCATTCGTAACTTGCGCCTGATCTAGCGACGTGGACACAGCGCCCGTTGTTAAACGAGCGAATTCACGGACAATCAGCGTGCGTGCGCTCATGCTTCGGTCGATAGGATGCCCGTATAGCTTTCAACGTTGTCGAAGGCTTTTGTGTTCACTTCCCAACGTTTTTCGCGCAGCATGCCGACCTGCTCCGCACCAAAAAGTTGAGCAAGTGGCGCGCCGCGCTGTCGGATGAAGCGCAATTCGTCTGCCTTGCGATGATCGTTCAACACCCAGATGATTCGCTCCCAGTCCTCGAAGAAATATTCCTGGAGCAGTGGAAATACCTGATGCCTGAAGATTCGAGCCAGCGTCTCCAGTGTGTTGCCACCTTCGGCTGCAAGCGGCATGAAGTACGCGTGGCCCAGCATGTGGTCGCGATCAAGTAATAGCTCAATGCGCTCATTCATCACCGCAAGCATCCGGCCGATGTTGACGCCAGCAACGTCTACGTCATCCAAAAAATCTGGCCGGGGGGCCATTTCCCTGAAAGTGAAGCGTCGGCGCAAAGCGATATCCAGGCCCATTAGGGAACGGTCAGCTGTGTTCATCGTGCCGAGCAGATGGACATTGTCCGGCACGGTGAATGGCTTCTGCGAATACGGCAAAGTAACCGTCAACGCTTCTGGATTGCCGGCTCGCTTGCTGGGCTCGATGAGCGTAATCAGTTCGCCAAAGATGCGCGAAACATTTCCCCGATTGATCTCGTCAATGATCAATACATAAGGCGTCGCGTCGGCTCCAGTCGGTGGCGGCGCCGGTGCCAGCAAGGCGTCGAGCTTCGTCATGTCGATTGAGCCGTCGCGCAGTTCATAGAGCGTCATCTGGCTGAAGCGATTGTTCATCAATTCGCCGAAGGCCAGGGACGGCTCAAAGGACCGTAGCCAACGTACAGCGCGGCACTGCCTGTAATCATCGCCTTCCTCGCGTTCGATATGTTGGTAGGGTCCTGTGATCTCGCCGAGTGCCCGGAACTTCAGATTCCCATCCGTCACGACGAGCAGGTCGCCGGTCTTTATTACGTTTATGAAGGTGTTGACCGCTGTTGCGGCGTAGTCGTTAATGTCGGGTTGATACCCGTGTTCGCGCATCCGCGCAGAGACGTCCGCTCGTGAAGCGCAGCCAGTGTAGTCGAGCGCGTAACCATAGCCCAGCAGCGCCATCCCTTGCCTGATGCAGTCATCGTAGACGTATGCGTCATCGCCTTCAGCCGCGCCTAAAGACATCTTCCATATGCGGCGTCCGGACAGTTTAATGGGAGGCTCAGTCTCGACGGACGTGTTGGTTGCAGCGGCCCCCCGTGCGCGATCGCAAAGCGCCTTGAACACCCCGTCAACGACTTGATAGCTGATTTGTCCATTGCTGTGGCTAACCGCACGTATTCCCTCCACGAAGTCCTCGTAGCTGAAGCTTTGGTGGAAGGTGACGAAGCGCACGCGCCCGGCCTGAGCCAGTTCGTCGAACCTTGTCTTAAACGCAGAACGCCGATTCAGACTGTCGGCCGCAGCCTTGCCGACAGGCTCCGGATACTGCGCCAGCAACTCAGGATCCAGGATGCGCAATGTCTCGTCAATGGTGGCATACGTCTTGCCGGTTCCCGGGGGGCCGTACAGAATGGTGTTCATCAGGCGGGCATCGGAATGTATGCCGCGCGGCGTCCGCTCGATTGGATCTGACTCGTCCGGGTCGACGTCAGGAGACGCTGAAGCGCCGTAGTCAGACGGCCGGTAGCCTTCCCCTATCAGGTCGCTCGCGTAGGGGGCGACGCGCGGCGCCGATTCGTCGAGCCAAAGATTCATGGCGGTCGGGTCAGGGTGCGTCAAGGGCGACATCCTTGGGCGGTCTGCCAAACCCTTGCAGAGCCATTTGGCAAGCTCACAAGCCGGTCGCCCCGCCCTCAGCCGAATTCGAAAACTGACGCGCCACGCTGAGTGGCCGAGCTTGCGTCGCCCGAATCGCAAGTCGGTGTACTTATAGTTTGGCCCACCTGTCGTCCACTGATCGGCATCGGGGTAACGTTCGCGTATGCACTCAATCACCTGCCAGGTCCACTCCCGATCTGCATCCGACTTGAATGAGGCGAAAAGGTCCTCACCGTCCTTGTTCAGGTAGTTTTTGAGCAATTCCAGTCTCCGGGCAGCTATGGTCGTAATCACGCCGCCAATCATACCGCTTGGCTCAGTGATCGCGCCGCGTCTGTTCGATGACGGCCTGGTTCGGTGGGGGGCTTGGAGAACGACGTAAAATTCGCGGGTCTGGCCCCCCCTTAGCCAGATGACCTGTCAGATGCCCATCCTCCAACGACAGGCCGCTATCAGTGGTGTCGCCGACTTTCAAATGCCGCGCGCCGGGATAGACGAGCGTCTCTTCCTGGCCGATCCCCGACACCCAATGCAGCATAGCGCTCACCCGCCCGCTCGGTACCAAAGAAACCACATACGGGTTTATATTCCGGAATCCAATCACGCTGGCGCTGAAGTGGTTGACGACGTATACGGAACGATCGATTTTCTGAAACCCCGCAGCGGTTACTGGAGGAGAACATCACGCATGAATCCGGACAACGTATCGAATGTCGCAATGGCAGCCCACGCGAACCCCGGCGGCAGCGCTTCCGCACCGGTTCCCGCCATCAATCCGTCGCAAACCGCGCTGCTCGTCATGCATTACCAGACCGACATCCTCGGGCTCTTTCCGTCGGTCGCGCCCGAATTGCTCGCCAATACGCGCCGGCTCTGCGACGCGGCGCGGGCCGGCGGCATCGGCGTCTGGTTCGCCAATCTCCGGTTCAGCCCCGGTTATCCGGAAGTCAGCCCGCGCAACAAGAACGGCCAAGGCATCAAGCAGCTTGGCCTGTTCGTCGACGACGGCACGTGCCCGGAGCTGGCGCGGCAGCCCGACGAACCGCTGATCGTCGCGCATCGCGCGAGCGTGTTCTTCGGCACCGATCTGCAGGCACGGCTGGTCGCGCAAGGCGTCGATTCGCTGATCATGGTCGGCATCGCGTCGACCGGCGTGATGCTGTCGTCGATCGCCTACGCGAGTGACGCGGACTTCCGCCTGTATACGGTCAAGGACTGCTGCTACGACCCGGACCCGATCGTCCACGAGCATTTGTTCTCCACCGCCTTCGAGTCGCGCACGACGGTGTTGTCGCTCGCGGATGCATTGCGGCTGCTCGGATAGCGGACCCGGCTGTTCGTCGCGTGGAGCGCGCTGCTGGCTGTACTGACCACCGACCAGCATCGCATCGCGGATGCCGCACGGAGCGTGCGCCGTAGCATGCGCAGCCCGACACGCCCGACGACCACGAGCACCCGTTCGACGCGACGGAACCGGCGCGGCTGCTGTGGTCCGGCATCCCGCCGAAGCCGCAACCGGCGACGACGTGCGCGATATCACGCACGTCGACTACCTTCCCCTTACTTCGCGATATACACCCCCGACGTCGGACACGTGCCCTGCGTATTGCCATCCGTCACGAGCGACGCAGCGCTCGGAAACTGCGTGGTCGCATTCGTCTTCACAGCGATCCACGCTTCGGTGAAATAGCTGACGCCATTCGTCTTCGTGCATTTCAGCGACACCGCGCTGCGCGTATTGCTGCCGAACGCGCCTTCGAACGCGGACAGCAACTGGTTACGCGTGACCGTACTGCCCGCGTTCGCCTGCAGGAATGCGTTGAACGACGTGTTACCGAGCCGGCTGATCATGCCGGACGCCTGGTTCCAGTACGCATCGGGCGACGCCGAGTTCGAGCAGGTGCCGTGCTTGAACCACTCGTGCTTGTCGAGGCACGACGCAACACCCGGCATGTACGTCGACAACGTGTTGCGGGTCGCGCTGCTGATCGGGTAGGCATCCATGCTGCACCACTGGTGCGCGTTGTCGAGGTCGACGTCGTTCTGCGGCACGCCGCAGTAGAACGGCTGGTTGCCGTCGTACCGGTTCGGCCACAGGCCATGCAGCGACAGGCTCGTCGCCGCATACGAGCCGGCGAGGTTCGTGCATTCGGGCGTGTCGTGCGACGCGCAGAAGCCGGGCTCCCACGAGGCTGCAAGCAACAGGTAGTCGTAGCTGGTCTGCGCGGTGGCGGGCAGCGAGGCGGAAGCGACGGCGAGTGCGGCAACGGCGCGGGCGAGCGTCTTGAGCATGGCGTTTCCTCGGAAAAGGCTTGCGGTCGCGGGATGCGCCGCAAGATTGTCGAATGTCTGCCCGCGATTGTTGCGGCCGCAACGTGGCACGAATGTGAAGGTGGACGAATTATGTGCGGTGGCGCGGGCACGCACCGTCATGTCGCGCGGAACCGTCGCGAAAAGCAGGCGCGGGCGCAGCCGCTCGTGCCGTGCCCTGCCCGATCCCGCACACGGCCGACGCGTGCCGCCACTCCGGCGGCACGCCGTCGTTCACGATCCTGCACCCAGCTGCGTGCATGCGCGCGCAACCGATTCGGGGCCTTCGAGCACGAGGATCTGCCACACGCCGATGCTGACGCGCCGGCGCGCCGCCGTCGACGCATCCGCCAGCAACGCCTCGACGCGCGGCGCGGCATCCGGCGCCTGCAGCTTCAGCGCCGCGTGATGCCGCGCGCGCGACGCCGGCTCTGATTCGTACACGTCGCACAGGCGCACCATGCCGGCGAGGCCGGCCACGTCATCGTCCTTGTCGATCGCACCCGGCTCGACCGGCGCGAGCCCGTTGCGCTCCTCCTCCGGCAGCTTGCTGCGGGCGCCTTCGTCGATCGACGTGGCGGACGCCGGCGGCAGCCCGCCCATCGCTGCGACGATCCGGCTGCCTGAGGCGATCATGTCGCCCTGGCACGCGATCTTCTCGGTGGCCGCGACTTTCGAGCAGAACGACACCGAAATTCGGTACACGTCGTTGCTCATGCGCGGCACTTCGTCCGCGCTCGCTTGCGCGAGGCCGGCGCTTGCCAGCGCCAGCGCGGCGGGAATCAGGACGCGGAAAACGCTCGTCTCGTTCATTGTTGTTTATCCGTGGGTTCTTATGACGGGCAACATCGCCGGGCCGCACGGTGGCAGCCCTGCGGCGCCGGGCCCTCGTCCGGCGCCACGCGATCACTTCATCGACGCAGCCTCCGATCCGCCGGACGACAGCGCCGCGCTGTCCTGCTCGCGCCACGCGCGGCGCGACGCCACGATCGCCTTCACCGCCGAGCGCGCGACCTTCCACCACGCGAACGGCCGCGGGTCGGCAAGCATGCTGAGCGCGCGCGCATAGTCGAGCGTGAGGCCGGGCGTCCACGCCATCGTCACCGCGCGCTTGCGGATCTGTGCGGCGACCCACAGCTCGGGCGTGAGCAGCAATCGGACGAACGCGCCCCACCCGGCCCGCGTGCCCTTCAGCCGCCACACCGCGCCGTCGAGCGCGGCTTCGAGTGCGTTCGACACGGTGCTCGAGCAGTTGCGGTGCGTGAGGTTGTACGTCACGTTCTGCCGGTATGCCGACCAGAACGCGTCGAGCTTCGCCGGATCGTAGTTGCGGATGCGCACACGCACGGTCGACGGGCACCACGCCTTCGACTCGGTCGCATAGTCGGGCTGGAACAGGCCCGGCACGTCGTTTTCGCGCGTGGCGCGCAGGATGCGCGTGAATTCGTCCGGAGAACGATCGATTTCGACGCCCGGATACAGGCTGATATAGATGCCCTCGGGCGACTCCAGCGCCGCGTGCCCGGTCGAGATCACGCCGTTGACGTCCACCGCCGCGATATAGCGGTCGATCACCGGATAGCGCTGCGCTTCGGCCTTCGACGTACCGGTAGGCGTCCATACGTGCACGGTGAGCGCGCGCTCGCCGTCGGCCGGCGGGCCGTCCCATTCGGACTGCGCGAAACTCGGCTGGCTGCGCGCATCGTCGAGGTCGGGCGCGAGCGCCGGCGCGGGCGACGTCGCGAACGCGGGATTGCGCGTGAGCCGCCGCACGCGTGCGGCGAGGCTCAGCATGTGCATCCCGCCGAATATCAGCAGCAGGCCGAGGCAGTACGGCACGGTGCCCACGTAATGCGTCGGGTACGGCTGGAAGAAGAAGATCGCCAGCAGGATCTCGACGATACCCCACGCGAACGCGACGTTCCAGCGGCGGTAGCGCACCATCCATGCGGACGTGCACTGCAGCAGCCCGTCGACGAGGAACAGCGTGCCGAAGATCATCGACAGCAGGAAATGGCCATGGTGATGGCCAGCGAATACGAGCCCCGCGGCCACCACGACCACGATCCCCTTCACGTAGCGCAGGATGCGCTGCCCGCCGACGCCGCTGCCGGCCACCGCGAGCGTCGCGAGCCCCTCGATCAGGAACAGCCACGCGAACAGCTCGATCGGGAAATGCAGCGCGCCGTCGAGCGCGTCGACGAAGATGACGACGCCCGCGACGACCCACAGCCAGCCCAGCACGGTCAGCCCGCGCCAACGGGTTCGCAGGTATTCGATGCCCAGCAGCAGCAAGACCAGTCGTACCATCGCGCCCTCGTGTCATTTTTCGGGAAACACGCGGCCTCGCGTTTCCCATTATGTCGACCGTGCGTCGTGCGACGCGCCGGTCGGAAAGCGGCAATCGTTGCCGGCGCGTCATGCCATCGGCATGACCGATGGCGGCCGGCACGCGCCGCTCTGGCCGAATAATAAGATATGGCGGAGTCGGGTGAAAGCCTGACGCAAACGTTTTCGGCAGGCACGGGCGTCCCGGCGCGCCGCCGGATGCGGTGCGATCGACAACGCTGCCATGGCAGATTTCCCGTTCGACAACACGCGGCGGATACGCCAGAATCCAGCTTCCGAGGGCGAAAGCCACTGAACCGAACCGCACCAGACGGGACAACAAGAATGAGCATATCGATCACGCGCCGGCGCCTGCTGGCCGCCGGCATGGCCGCGAGCAGCCTCGCGCTGTCGGGCTGTTTCACGCCGAAGCTGTACAAGGACGACGCATACAGCGAACACGTGTCCGGATTCATGATTACCGAGGACGGCAACAAACTGGTCGTCCTCGGCGCGCGCTACCACTACATCTTCGATCTGCCGGCCCAATTGCGGCCGGTACTGCAGTCCGGCTACCGGAAATCGCTGCGCACGACGTTTGCGGGCTTTCATGCGAGCGGCGGCAGCGTCACCGGCCACTACCGGATCGTGTTGCCGAAGGACGCGTCGGAAGACGATCGACAGGCAGCCGCCGCCGACGGATTCGCCGCCGCGCCGGCCGGTCTCGTGCTCGAAGGCGACATCGACGGCAAGCGCTATTCGACGGAAGGCTTCGCCGCGCAGGACAAGGCGGCCGCGCAGCCGTTCAACCGGCCGTACTCGGTTTACATCAAGGAGTCGCCATCCGTTGTCGGCATGGGTCTGCGGATTCTCGCCACGCCGATCACGGTTGCCGCCGACGGCGTGCTTGTGCTGGGCGGCATCGTGCTCGTGCCGTTCGCGGCCATCGCAATCCAGGCAAGCGGCGGCATCCGGATCATGTAAAGGCGCGCGCGGCGCCCCTGCAGGCGGGTGGCAGCAGCCCGCGACACGCGAGCGCACACAACGACCGCAACCGGAGCATCGCCATGATCGCCTCGCCACTACACACGCCACCGCTCGGCCCGCAACTCAAGCGCTGGCGCGCACTGCACCGCGTGAAGCAAAGCCACGCCGCGGAACTGTTCGGCGTCGCGCAATCGACGATCTCGCGCTGGGAGGCCGGCATCCAGCAGATGTCGCCCGACGAGCGCGCGACGGCCGAGCGGCTGCTCGCCGCGCGCCTCGATTCCGCGGGCGACCACGCGCTCGCGCGGCTCATCGCGGGCAGCGCGGGCCGCATGCATCTCGTGTGCGACCTCACGCACCGCCTGCTCGCCAGTTCGCCGGCGCGCGCGGCCGAGTTCTCGCAGCCGCTTTCGATGCTGCTCGGCACGTCGCTGTGGCGCTACGCGACGCCGGAGATCGTCCGCATGGAAGCCGCGCTCGACACGCTCGGCTGGCACGACCGCGCGGGGCCGCCGAGCGTCGAATTCGACACCGGCGCGAATGCGTCGCGCGTCGTGCCGATCCGTGGCAGCACGTGCCGGTGGACGCGGATGACGCTGTCGGACGGTTCGGCCGCGCGGCTCGTCGAAACGCTCTAGCGCATCGCGCATATTTCATGCGTGGACGAATCGCGCGCGGCCGCCTTACGCTTGGCGGCTCATCGCAAGGACTCCGACCATGAACCCCGACACGATCCACGCACGACTCGATTTCCTGCGCGAAGCCGAACGCCTGAAGGACGTGCTGCGCAGCGGCCACACGTCGGCCGGGCGCGCGGAAAGCACGGCCGAGCATAGCTGGCGGCTGTGCCTGATGGCGCTCGTGTTCGCCGACGCGCTGCCCGGCATCGATACGCTGAAGCTGCTGAAACTGTGCGTCGTCCACGATCTCGGCGAGGCGCTGCACGGCGACATTCCCGCGATCGAACAGGCCGCGCACCCGGACAAAAGCGCGCACGAACGCGACGACCTGCTGACGCTGACGGCGTCGCTCGATCGCACGCTGCGCGACGAGATCGTCGCGCTGTGGGATGAATACGAGGCAGCCGCGACGCCGGAAGCACGCGCGGCAAAGGCGCTCGACAAGCTCGAGACGATCCTGCAGCACAACCAGGGCAGCAATCCGCCCGATTTCGACTACGCGTTCAATCTCGGCTACGGTCGGCGCTATACCGACGCCGCGCCGCTGTTCAGCGCGATCCGCGATATCGTCGACGCCGATACGCAACGCCGGATCGACGCGGGCGGGCCTTCGCTCGCCGCTTTCACATATCGCAACAAGGACACCGCCCGGCCGCACGCATCGCCGGCACCCGCTTCATCCTCGCCGCATTCTCATGACTCGGAAGACACATCGCCGCCGGCGTCGCGCTGAAGGCCTGCGCGCCCGACAAGCATCCGCAGTACCTGTCCGCGCCCGTCACGCGTGGCGATCTCGAGAACGCGGTGCTCGCGACCGGCGCGCTGCAGGCGTTCAAGCAGGTCGACGTTGGCGCGCAAAGCGCCGACGAGCTGACACGCCTGAACCGCCTCAACAACCAGATGACGCTGTATCGCGCGCTCGGCGGCGGCACGTCCTGACCCGCGTGCCGACGCAACGGGCCGGCCGTGTCACTCGCACACGGGCGCCCTGCGCCGCGCCGGCGCGAACGCCACCGCGCTCGCGGTCGCGAGCACGGCCACGCCCGCCGCGCCGTACACCATCACCCAGCCGAACCCGTGCACGAGCGCCGCGTGCAGCGCCGCGCCGCTCGAGTCGGCCTGCGCGAGCGCCGGTGCGATCTGCTGCAGCCCGTCGGTGCGGCCCGACGCGATCTCCTGCGCGAGCCGGCGCAGCGCCGCATCGCCGATCGCGCCCGAAGCGCCGCCCTTCAGGCTCGCGACGATCCCAGCGACCAGCACGAAGCCCATCGCCGCGATGTTCAGCGCGAGCGAGATCATCCGCGCGCTCATGTCGATGCCCGACGCCATCCCGGCCCGCGAACTCGGCACCGCGCCCGTCGTCGTGTTGGTGACCGGCGTGTTAGTGAGCCCGAGCCCGATGCCGGCGATCACGCAGCCGGGCAACATCGTGAGCCAGCTCGCATGGTCGGCCGCGCTGCCGAGCCACATCAGCACGAAACCGGCCGCGATCGTGAACAGGCCGCCCGGAATCACGACGCCCGGCCCGTAGCGCAGCGCGAGCCGTTCGCCGAACGGCGGCGCGACCAGCGTCGGCAGCGTGTACGCAAGCAATGCGACGCCGGCCGTCACGCTGTCGTAGCCGAGCGCGACCTGGAACCAGATCGGCAGGTAGATCATGAACGGCCAGAAGCTGAAGTTCATCCCCATCGAGCCGAAGATCGCGCCGGTGAACGCGCGGATCCGGAACACCGAGAAATCGAACATCGGCCGCGCGCTGGCGCGTTCCGCGACGAAGAAGCCCGCGAGCGCCAGCACGGTCGCGCCGAGCACGCCGAGGCCGGCCGCACTCGTCAGCCCGAGCTCCGCGCTCTGCGTGATGTAGAACGCGAGGCCAAGCACCGCGAGCGACAGCGTGACGATGCCCGCGACGTCGAGCGTGCCCGCATGCGGATCGCGCGACTCCCGCACCGCGCCGCCGAT
The DNA here is from genome assembly GCF_025685725.1 of Burkholderia sp. BKH01. Taxonomy (NCBI): domain Bacteria; kingdom Pseudomonadati; phylum Pseudomonadota; class Betaproteobacteria; order Burkholderiales; family Burkholderiaceae; genus Burkholderia; species Burkholderia sp. BKH01. The sequence continues at coordinate 114,830 of NZ_JAOTQT010000005.1, forward strand.
CAACACGAGCGCGACGGCCGCGAGCGGCGCATGGACGAGGAACACCCACGGCCAGCTCGCCAGCGCGACGATCGCGCCGCCGACGATCGGCCCGAAGCCGAGCCCGATGCCAAACACGATCCCCCAGATCCCGAACGCACGGCCGCGCTCGCGGCCCTCGCGGAACTGATGCGACAGCACGGCGATCTGGCAGATCAGCATCGCGCCGCCGCTGGCGCCCTGCAGCAGCCGGCCCGCGACGAGCACCGGCACGTTCGGCGCAAGCCCGCACAGCAGCGACGTCGCGCCGAACAGCACGGTGCCGATCACGTACACGCGCTTGCGGCCGAACCGGTCCGCGAGCGTGCCGGCCGCCATCAGCACCGTCGTACACGCGATCGTGTACGCGTTCATGATCCACTGCATGCCGTTGAAATCGCCACGCAGCACGTGTTCGAGCGTCGGCAGGATCACCGGCACGCTCGAGATTTCGAGGCCGAACATCAGCGACGTGAGACAGACGGCCGCGAGCGCGACCGCATTCCTGCGGGAGTCGGATAGCGTCATGCGTATTGCGCCGCGGCCCGGCAACAGGCCGCGCGCCTCCAGGTGAGAAGGGTTCGCCGCGCGCGGCCGGCGACGCACGCTGAACGGGAATCGGTACTATAGTGAGAATTTCCCTCCCCATTGACGCACGCTTTTCTCCAAACTGGGGAATTGCAGGACTCAATCAGCACAACCAGCCATGACCGACAGACTCGACGGCGTGACGACCTTCGTCCAGGTGGTGGAATCGGGCAGTTTCGCGCTCGCCGCGGAGCGGCTCGACATGACGCGCTCGGCCGTCGGCAAGGCGGTCGCGCGGCTCGAGAAGCGGCTCGGCGCGCGGCTGTTGCAGCGCACGACGCGCAGCCAGAGCCTGACCGACGATGGCCAGGCGTACTACGACCGCTGCGTGCGCGCGCTCGCGGAACTGGAAGCGGCGGAAGCCGATCTCGACTGCGGCCGCAACGAGGCGCGCGGCAAGCTGCGGCTGAGCGTGCCGCTCGCGTTCGGGCATCACTGCGTGACGCCGATCGTGCTCGACCTCGCGCGCACCTATCCGCATCTGCGGATCGACGTGTCGATCACCGATCGTTTCGTCGATCTCGTCGAGGAAGGCATCGATCTCGCGGTGCGGATCGGCACGCTCGCGGACAGCACGAGCCTCGCGGTGCGCCGGCTCGGCACGCAATACGGCAGCCTCGGCGCGGCGCCGTCGTATCTCGCGCGCTACGGGATGCCGAAGTCGCTCGACGATCTGAAGCACCACCGGACCATCGCGTATTCACGCTCGGGCGTGCCGCAGCCGTGGGACCTGCGCGCGCCGGACGGCTCGACGATGCGCGTCGACATGCAGCACCAGTTGAGTTTCGACGACGTGCAGGCGATCGCGGCGGCCGGTGCGTCGGGGTTCGGGATCGCGTGGCTGCCGAGCTGGCTGCTGGATTACTACGTGCAGCGCGGCGAAATGGCGGTCGTGCTCGACCGCTGCTTCGTGTGCGAAGGCGACATTCACGCGATCTGGCCGAAGACACACTACCTGCCGCGCAAGACCCGCTGCGTGATCGACGCGCTCGTGCAGGCGATTCCGCCGATGATCGAGCGCCGCGATGAGTTCAACGAAATGAAATGACACCGACGCGCCGCACGGCGCGTCGGGCCGTCACGCGGCGCCGAGATCGGCGAGCGGATGCGCGAACAGCTTCCACGGCGACGTCAGGAAATGCCGCACGCGTTCGGCACGCACCTCGACGAGCGATGCGGGCGCCCAGCGCGGCTTGCGATCCTTGTCGACGAGATGCGCGCGCACGCCTTCGCAGAAATCGCCGTCCTCGATCGCGCGCGCGACGATGCCGAGCTCCATCCGGAACGATTCGGCAAGCGTCATCTGCCGGCCGCGCAGCAGCGCCTCGCGCGTCACCTGCAGCATCGTCGGCGAATGGCCGGCGAGCGCATCGAGCGTCGCCTGCAGCCATTGACGGTGCTCGCGCGTCAGCTCGTCGCGTGCGAGCTCGTGCGTCAGCGTCGCGACGATCCGCTCGACGGTCGAACGCTTGTCGAAGTGACGAACGATCCACGGCATCTGGCTGTCGAGCGCCGCATGCGGCACGACGTTGCACGGCGGTTCGAACACCTTGCGCAGCGCCGGCAGCACGTCGCCGTCCCACTTGACGCTTTCGATGCGCGTCTCGAACGTGTCGAGCCACGCGGACGGCACGCACAGGTCCGCGAGCTTCGCGGTCAGCGCGTCGGCGCCCGACAGCATCGCGCCGGTCAGCCCCACGTACAGCTCGAGTTCGACCGGCATGCGCGACAGAAAATGCGTCGCGCCGACGTCGGGCACGAGGCCGATGCGCGTTTCCGGCATCGCGATCTTGCTGCGCTCGGTCGCGACGCGCAGCGCCGCGCCTTGCGCGAGGCCCATGCCGCCGCCCATCGTCACGCCGTCCATCAGCGCGACCACCGGCTTCGGGAACGTGTGGATCGCATGGTCGAGCCGGTATTCGTCGACGAAGAACGGCAGCCAGGTGTCGCGCTGCGCGACCATCCGGTACAGCGCGCGCACGTCGCCGCCCGCGCAGAAGCCCTTCTCGCCCGCGCCGCGCAGCACGATCGCGACGATCTGGTCGTCGTGACGGCAGCGCTCGAAGAGCGCGGCCAGCTCGCCGATCATCGCGTACGACAGCGCGTTGAGCGCGGCCGGACGGTTCAGCGTGATCAGCGCCACGCGGTTCACCACGCGGAACAGCACCTCGGGCGCGGCCTCCGCGAACGCGTCGTGATGGGTGACCGGTGTGCTCATCGTTGCTGCTCTCCGTCGGTATTCCATTGCGGCGCGCGCTTGCCGAGAAACGCGGCCACGCCTTCGCGCGGATCGTTCGTGTCGAACAGGTCGACGAAGCGTTCTCGCTCGACCGCGAGCGCCGCGCTGCGCGGCACGCCACGGCGCGCGAGGCCGATCAGCTCCTTGCTGTATGCAACCGCGTGCGGGCTCTGCCGCGCGACGTTGCGCGCGAGCGCCAGCGCCGCGTCGCGTGCGGCCCCGCTCTCGACCACGTCTTCGACGAGGCCGATCCTGAGCGCCGTCGCCGCGTCGACGCGCGCGCCGGTCAGGATGATCTTCTTCGCCCAGCCCTCGCCGACGAGCCAGGGCAGCGTCTGCGTGCCGAGCCCGCACGGCAGCAGGCCGACCGACGGCTCGGGCAGCGCCATCTGCGCATGCGTCTCGGCGATCCGCAGGTCGCACGCGAGCGCGCATTCGAGGCCGCCACCCATCGCGTAACCGTTGATCGCCGCGATCGTCACGACGCGCGCATCGTGCAGCGCCTCGAACGCCGCGCCGAAGCGCGACGCCATCGCGCGCGCGATGGCGCGGTCGCCGTCGGCGAACGTGTTGAGGTCGGCGCCCGCGCTGAAGAACTTCGGGCCGTCGCCCGTGATCACCAGCGCGCGCACGCGCGGGTTCGCATTCAGTTCGGCGACGGTTTCCTGCAGTTGCTGCAGCCCGTCGGCGGTAAAGGCGTTCGCGGGCGGACGCTTGAGCGTCGCGCACGCGATCGCGCCGTCGTCGACGTAGTCCAGTTCGATCATCACGCGTCCTTCTTCGTTGCCGGTTGATACAGGCGGATCACCGCCGAGAAATCGAGCTGCCCGTCGCCGCGGCTGCTCATCGTCTGGTACAGCTGCTGCGCGAGCGCGCCGAGATAGACGGGCTGGCGCGCCTGCTTCGCCGCGTCGTTCGCGAGGCCGAGATCCTTCAGCATCAGGTCGGTGCCGAAGCCGCCCGAGTAGCCGCGCGACGACGGCGCGGTGTCGATCACGCCCGGGTACGGGTTGTACGTGTCCGAGCTCCAGCAGCGGCCGGTCGACGTGTTGACGATGCCGGCCAGCACCTTCGGGTCGATGCCGAGCGCGACGCCGAGCGACATCGCTTCCGACACGGCCGCCATCGAGATGCCGAGCACGAGGTTGTTGCAGACCTTCGCGACCTGCCCCATGCCCGTCGCGCCGCAGTGGACGATGTTCTTGCCCATGCCGGCGAGCACGGGTTTCACGCGCTCGAAATCGGCATCGCTGCCGCCGACCATGAAGGTCAGCGTGCCGGCCGCCGCGCCGCCGGTGCCGCCCGATACCGGCGCATCGACGAACGCGCCGCCGTGCTCGCGCACCAGCGCGCCGAATGCCTGCGCGCTCGCCGGGTCGATCGTGCTCGAATCGATCACGGTCGCGCCCGCGTCGAGGCCGGCCAGCACGCCGTTCTCGCCGGAGAGCACCGAGCGCACGTGCGGCGCGGCCGGCAGCATCGTGATCACGAACGTCGCGCCCGACGCGGCGTCGCGCGGCGACGCGGCAACCTGCGCGCCTGCATCCTGCAGCGCGCGCAATGCATCGGCGCTCAGGTCGAACGCGTGCACTTCATGGCCGGCCTTCAACAGGTTCAGCGCCATCGGCGCACCCATGTGGCCCAGGCCGATAAATCCGATTTTCATGGTCGTGTCCTCCGCCGCTCAATGCAGCCGAATCGTCGTATTCACAGGGCCGGCCGTCGTGTCGTCGTCGAACCAGCGCGCGGTGACCGTCTTCGTCTGCGTGTAGAACTGCACGACCTGCTTGCCGTACGGGCCGAGGTCGCCGAGCTTCGAGCCGCGCGAACCGGTGAAGCTGAAGAACGGCACCGGCACCGGAATCGGGATGTTGATGCCGACCTGGCCGATGTCGATCTCGCTCTGGAACTTGCGCGCGGCCGCGCCGCTTTGCGTGAACAGCCCGACGCCGTTGCCGAACGGGTTCGCGTTGACGAGCGCGATCGCGTCGTCGAGCGTATCGGCTTCGAGCACGACGAGCACCGGGCCGAAGATTTCATGCGTGTAGATCGACATGTCGGTATTCACGCCCGAGAAGATCGTCGGGCCGATGAAGTTGCCGCTTTCGTAGCCGGCCACCTTCACGTCGCGGCCGTCGAGCTCGAGCTTCGCGCCTTCGTTCACGCCTTCTTCGATCAGCGACAGGATGCGCTCCTTCGCGGCCTTCGACACGACCGGGCCGACGTCGGTGCCGGCTTCCGCGCCCGCATTCACCTTCAGAAGCTTCGCCTTTGCGACGAGATCGGGCAGCCAGTCGCGCGCCTGGCCGACGAGCACCGCGACCGACGTCGCCATGCAGCGCTGCCCCGCCGCGCCGAAGCCGGCGCCGACGAGCGCGTTGATCGTCTGCTCGCGGTTCGCATCGGGCAACACCACCGCGTGGTTCTTCGCGCCCATCATCGACTGCACGCGCTTGCCGTGCGCGCTGCCGAGCTTGTACACGTGCGTGCCGACCGTGGTCGAGCCGACGAACGAGATCGCTTTCACGAGCGGATGCGTGCAGATCGCGTCGACGACTTCCTTGCCGCCGTGCACGACGTTCAGTACACCTTTCGGTACGCCGGCCTCGAGCGCGAGCTGGACGAGCTCCATCGTCGACATCGGGTCCTGCTCGGACGGCTTCAGCACGAACGTGTTGCCGCACACGATCGCCATCGGGAACATCCACAGCGGAATCATCGCGGGGAAGTTGAACGGCGTGATGCCCGCGCACACGCCGAGCGGCTGGCGCAGCGTGTAGGTGTCGACGCCGCCCGCGACGTTCTCCGCGAATTCGCCGAGCTGCAGCGAACCGATCGAGCAGGCATGCTCGACCACTTCGAGGCCGCGGAAGATGTCGCCTTCGGCATCGGGAATCGTCTTGCCCTGCTCGGCCGTCAGCGTCTTCGCGATGCGCTGCTGGTTCGTGCGCACGAGATCCTGGAACTTCAGCATGATGCGCATGCGCGTGGCGATCGGCGTGTTCTTCCACGTCGCATACGCGGCGTGCGCGGCCTGCACGGCCGCGTCGACTTCCGCGACGGTCGCGAACGGCACGCGCGCGAGCACCTGCTGAGTGGCCGGGTTGACGATGTCGCGCCACTCGTTCGTGGCGGACTCGACGAAGGCGCCGTCGATCAGCAGCTTGACCGTCGGCACGTCTTGCCCCTTCTGGGGCGTCGGATTCGCGTTCATCGATCGTTTCTCCTTGCAGAGGGCCGCAAAGCGCAATCCCGCCGCGCGGCCGGTTCAATTCGGCTGCGGGCGGCGGCCGCGGAATGCGGCGCGCGCGGCCCGCGGTCGGTCATTTCATTTCAGTTCAGCGGCGAAATCTTCTTCCCAGTATTCGCCGGGCATCCGCGCGGCCGCGTCGTCGCCGCGCTCGATCTCGCGGCGGCGCAGCTCGACGCGGCGGATCTTCCCCGAGATCGTCTTCGGCAGCTCCGCGAACTGCAGGCGGCGAATGCGCTTGTACGGCGCGAGCTTGTCGCGCGAGAAACGGAAGATCTCCAGCGCGAGCGCGGGGCTTTCCTCGTAGCCCTGCCGCAGTGTGATAAAGGTCTTCGGCACCGACAGCCGCACGGGGTCGGGGCTCGGCACGACGGCCGCCTCGGCGATCGCAGGATGCTCGATCAGCACGCTCTCGAGTTCGAACGGGCTCAACCGGTAGTCGGACGACTTGAACACGTCGTCCGCGCGGCCGATATACACGTAATAACCGTCGTCGCCGCGCATCGCGATGTCCGACGTGCGGTAATGGCCGTCGCGCATCGCGTAGGCGGTCGCGTCGGGGTTGTTCGCATAGCCGTTCATCAGCCCGACCGGGCGCGCGACGTCCGGGCCGATCGGCAGCGCGACCTCGCCTTCGGTCACGGGCGCGCCGTCCGGATCGAGCAACGCGATCCGGTAGCCGGGCAGCGGCCGGCCCATCGAGCCCGCGACGACCGGCTGGCCGGGCGAGTTGCCGATCAGGCAGGTCGTCTCGGTCTGGCCGTAGCCGTCGCGGATCGTGATGCCCCACGCCTTCTTCACGCGCTCGATGATCTCGGGATTCAGCGGCTCGCCCGCGCCGACGATCTCGCGCAGCTTCACGTCGAACGACGCGAGCGGCTGCTGCACGAGCATGCGCCATACGGTCGGCGGCGCGCACAGCGTCGTCACCTGGTATTTGACGATCGCGTCGAGCACGACCTTCGGCTCGAAGCGCGCGTAGTTGAACGCGAACACGCACGCCTGCGCGTTCCACGGCGCGAAGAAGCAGCTCCACGCGTGCTTCGCCCAGCCCGGCGAGCTGATGTTCCAGTGGATGTCGCCCGGCTGCAGGCCGACCCAGTACATCGTCGACAGATGGCCGACCGGATAGGTGCGGTGCGTATGCTCGACGAGCTTCGGCTTCGACGTCGTACCCGACGTGAAATACAGCAGCATCGGATCGCCCGCGTGCGTGACGGCGTCCGGCTCGAACGCGGCGCTCGCCGCGTAGCCGTCGTTCATCGCGAGCCAGCCCGCACGCGGCGCGCCGGCGACGATCTTCCGCGCGAGGCCGAGGTCGGGCTGTTCGAATTTCGCGGTTTCGTTCTCGTCGACGATCGCGTATTTCGCGCCGCCGATCTGCACGCGGTCGCGCACGTCGTCGGCCGACAGTTGCGTGGTGGCGGGCAGCACGATCGCGCCGAGCTTCATCGCGGCGAGCATCGCGTCCCACAGTTCGACACGGTTCGGCAGCATCAGCAGGATGCGATCGCCGCGCACGACGCCGATCGAGCGCAGCCAGTTCGCGATCCGCGACGAACGCTCGGACATCTGCGCGAACGAATACGGATCGCCCGTGCCGGTCGCCGCGTCGACGATCCACAGCGCGGGCCGGTCGTTGCCGCGCGCCATCGGGTCGAAGTAGTCGAGCGCCCAGTTGAACGCATCGAGCACCGGCCACTCGAAATCGCGGTACGCGGTTTCGTAGTCGGTGCGATGGCGCAGCAGAAAGTCGCGTGCGTCCAGGAATGCCTGTACCGTCATCGTTTCCTCCAGTCTCCATGCCTCGCGGTCAACCGGCGCACACGCTGCAGCGCATGCCCGATTCCCTGTTGCGCGACGCACGGTCACGTCGTTGCGTGCCGCGTTCACCGCGCTGCCCTCGTGCCCTGCGTGATGTTTCTGTCGGCGCGACCGCCGCAGCTCAAAGCTGCCGCGCGATCACCATCCGCTGCACTTCGCTGGTGCCTTCGTAAATCTGCGTGATGCGCGCGTCGCGGTAGTGACGCTCCACTTCGTAATCGACCAGGTAGCCGTAGCCGCCGTGGATCTGGATCGCATCCGAGCACACGCGCTCGGCCATCTCGGATGCGAACAGCTTCGCCTGCGACGCTTCAGACAGGCACGGCAGCCCGGCAGTGCGCAGCTTCGCCGCGTGATGCACGAGCAGGCGCGCGGCGTTGATCTGCGTGGCCATGTCGGCGAGCTTCTGCTGGATCGCCTGATGCTCGGCGATCGGCTTGCCGAACTGCACGCGCTCGCCCGCATAACGGCGCGCCTTGTCGAACGCGGCGCGCGCGATGCCGAGCGCCTGCGCGGCGATGCCGATCCGGCCGCCCTCGAGATTCGACAGCGCGATCTTCAGCCCTTCGCCGCGATTGCCGAGCAGGTTTTCTTCCGGAATCGCGCAATTCTCGAACGTGATCGGGCACGTATCCGATGCGCGGATGCCCATCTTCTTCTCCGGCTTGCCGACGATGAAGCCCGGCGTGTCGGTCGGCACCAGGAACGCGGAAATGCCGCGCTTGCCGGCTTCCGGGTCGGTCATGGCAAAAACGATCGCGACACCGGCGCGCCGGCCGTTGGTCACGAACTGTTTCGCGCCGTTCAGCACCCATTTACCGTCGCGCAGCTCCGCGCGCGTGCGCAGGTTGTTCGCCTCGGAACCGGCTTGCGGCTCGGTCAGGCAGAACGCGCCGATCACGCGGCCGGACGCCATGTCGGCCAGCCAGCGCTCTTTCTGCGCCGGCGTGCCGAAGCCGAGGATCGGCCCGCAGCCGACCGAGTTGTGCACGCTCATCAGCGTCGCGCACGCGGCGTCGCCGGCGGCGATTTCCTCCATCGCCAGCGCATACGCGACGTAGTCCGTATACGAGCCGCCCAGCTCCTGCGGCACGATCATCCCGAGCAGGCCGAGTTCGCCGAGCTGCGCGACGATGGCGTCGGGCAACTGCGCATCGTGGTCCCACTGCGCGGCGTTCGGCGCCAGCATCTCGGTGGCAAAGGCGCGCGCGGCGTCGCGGATCATTCGCTGGTCTTCGGTGTAAAGCTCGTCCATGGTGCTGCTGTCTCCCGCGGCCGCCGGGCGCGACCGTCCTTGCGTTTCGATGCAACAAGTGTAGGCAAGCGCGCGCGACTGTTCGATGCTCGCGTCGCTCATTTACACTGAGCGTTTTTGCCACACCGGCGGCACGATGAAGCAGGAAGACAAGGGAACCGTCGCGATCAGCCTCGTCGCTTACAGCGTCGCGCTCGCCACCCGCCGCGGCGTCGCGGCCGAGCCGCTGCTCGCGCAGGCCGGCATCGCGCCCGCGCTGCTCGGGCAGCCGCGCGCACGCGTGTCCGCGCAGCAATACGGCGCGCTGTGGAACGCGATCGCACGCGCGCTCGACGACGAGTTTTTCGGGCAGGATCGCCACCCGATGCGAAGCGGCAGCTTCATCGCGATGAGCCAGGCCGCGCTGTCCGCGCGCGACGGGCTGCACGCGATGGCGCGCGCGGTGAATTTCATGCACTGCGTGCTCGACGACCTGCACGCGGAGCTCGACGCGAACCCGCAGCGCGTGCGGCTGCGCTTCGTGCACCGCAACAACGGCGCGACGCCCGCGATGTTCACGTACGCGACCTATTTCATCATCGTCTACGGGCTGACCTGCTGGCTGATCGGGCGGCGCATCCCGCTGCTGCATGCGAGCTTCCGCTGCGACACGCCGCCCGCCGACCACGAATACCCGTCGATGTTCTGCGACGACATGCGTTTCAACGAACCCGATTCGTATGTCGATTTCGATCCCGAATTCGCGACGCTGCCGGTCGTGCAGAACGCGAAGACGCTGAAGACGTTCCTGCGCAACGCGCCGGCGAGCTTCATCGTCAAGTACCGCAACCCGAACGCGCTCGCGCAGCGGGTGCGCGCGGTGCTGCGCGGGATGCCGCCCGCCGCGTGGCCGGGCGCGGGCGGGATGGCCGCGCGGCTGCACGTGGCCGAGGCCACGCTGCGCCGCAAGCTGCACCAGGAAGGCCACGCGTACCAGTCGATCAAGGATGCGCTGCGGCGCGATCTCGCGTTCGAGGCGCTGGCCGACCCCGCGCGCACGATCGCCGACGTCGCGGCCGCGACCGGCTTCGCGGAGCCGAGCGCGTTCTATCGTGCGTTTCGCAAATGGAGCGGGCGCAGCCCGGCCGACTATCGCGACGAGGTGCTCGCGCGCGGCGGCGGCAGCGCGGGTTGAATCCGGCCGGCGCGGCCGCGCCTTCGCGCTTTCCGCGGAAACCGCCTAATCTTTAAGCATCGGGCTAACGCCCTTTCCGCGAGCCAGGCGGCGCGCGGCCGCGCGCCGCCCGGACACCCCGATGCGCTTTCACCGTCACGAGCCGCCGCCGGCGCTTGCCGCACCCGACGCCCCCCCCCGTCACCCGCTGTCCGCGCGGGTCGCGCGCGCTGCGCTGTTCGCGGCGCTGCTCGTCGTATGCGCGGCCGTCGCCGCGGCGCCACCCGTCGCGCCCATCACCGCGCGCCCGGTCGTCGTGATCCCCATCAACGGTGCGATCGGGCCGGCCAGCGCCGACTTCATCGTTCGCTCGCTCGATCGCGCCGCACGCGACCACGCGCCGCTCGCGATCCTGCAGCTCGACACGCCCGGCGGCCTCGACACGTCGATGCGGCAGATCATCAAGGCCATCCTCGGCTCGCCGGTGCCGGTCGCCGCGTTCGTCGCGCCAGGCGGCGCGCGGGCCGCGAGCGCGGGCACCTACATCGTCTATGCGAGCCACTTCGCGGCGATGGCGCCCGGCACCAATCTCGGCGCGGCATCGCCCGTGCAGTTCGGCATCGGCGGCGCCGCGCCGGCGCCGGGCACCAACCCCGCTGCGCCGCGAGCACCGCCGGCCGGGACGTCGGGTGCATCGGAAGCCTCCGGCACGTCACCCGCCACGCTGCCGACCGACACGCAATCGACCGAGATCCGCAAGGCGATGCAGGACTCCGCCGCCTACATCCGCGGCCTCGCGCAGTTGCGCGGGCGCAATGCCGAATGGGCCGAGCGCGCGGTGCGCGAAGCCGTCAGCCTGTCGGCGACCGAGGCGCGCGCGCAGCACGTCGTCGACCTGATCGCACAGGATCCGGCCGACCTCGCGCGCCAGCTCGACGGCCGCAGCGCGACGACCACCGCCGGCACGCTGCGGCTCGCAACCGCGCATGCGCCGCTCGTCGTGGTCCTACCCGACTGGCGCAGCCGCTTCCTGTCGATCATCACCGATCCGAATGTCGCGCTGATCCTGCTGACGATCGGCATCTACGGCCTCTTCTTCGAATTCGCGAACCCTGGCTTCGTGCTGCCGGGCGTCGCCGGCACGATCTGCCTGCTGATCGGGCTGTTCGCGATGCAGTTGCTGCCGATCAGCTATGCGGGCCTCGGCCTCGTGCTGCTCGGTCTCGGTTGCCTGGTCGCGGAGGCGTTCCTGCCGACCTTCGGCGTGCTCGGTTTCGGCGGGATCGTGTCGTTCACGATCGGCGCGCTGATGCTGATCGATACCGAAGTCCCCGGCTACGGGATTCCGTGGCCCGTGATCGCGAGCCTCGCGCTCGGCGGCGGGCTGCTCGTCGCGGGCGTGTCGAGCGTTGCGCTGCGCGCGCGACGGCGGCCGGTCGTGACGGGCGCCGAAGCGATGGTCGGCAGCATCGGCGAAGTGCTCGACGACGGCCTGTGCACCGACCAGCCGCGCGGCGCGGCCGGCCCCGCGCCATCGGCCGCGGGCTGGGCGCGCGTGCATGGCGAGCGCTGGCGCGTCGCGAGCAGCGTGCCGCTCGCCGCGGGCTGCCGCGTGCGCGTCACCGGCCGCCAGGGATTGCTGCTCACCGTCGCACCGCTGTACGACGTGCCGGCACACGAACAACAACACCACGGAGAACCAACATGATGGGCTACACCTTCGGCTTCAGCAGCGTCCTGATCGTCTTCGTCGTGGTGCTCGTCGCGTCGTCGATCCGCATCTTCCGCGAGTACGAGCGCGGCGTGGTATTCATGCTCGGCCGGTTCTGGAAAGTGAAGGGCCCGGGGCTCGTGCTGATCATCCCGATCGTCCAGCAGGTCGTGCGGATCGACCTGCGCACCGTCGTGTTCGACGTGCCGCCGCAAGACGTGATCACGCGCGACAACGTGTCGGTGAAGGTGAATGCGGTGGTGTATTTCCGCGTCGTCGATCCGGAGAAGGCCGTGATCCAGGTCGCGCGCTTCTTCGATGCGACGAGCCAGCTCTCGCAGACGACGCTGCGCTCGGTGCTGGGCAAGCACGAGCTCGATGCGCTGCTGGCCGAGCGCGAGCAGTTGAACGCCGACATCCAGAAGACGCTCGACGCGCAGACCGATGCGTGGGGGATCAAGGTGTCGACGGTCGAGATCAAGCACGTCGACCTGAACGAAACGATGATCCGTGCAATCGCGCGGCAGGCCGAGGCCGAGCGCGAGCGGCGCGCGAAGGTGATTCATGCGGAAGGCGAATTGCAGGCGTCCGAGAAGCTGCTGCAGGCCGCGCAGCGGCTCGCGCAGGAGCCGCAGGCGATGCAGCTGCGCTATCTGCAGACGCTGACGACGATCGCGGCGGACAAGAACTCGACGATCGTGTTTCCGCTGCCGATCGATCTGCTGGGGGCGCTGCTGGACCGCTTGGGCCCGCCGCGCGCGCGCTGAGACGCGCGTTTCCAGGCCCGCGCAACGCCGCCGTCGATCCAGCCGGACGCCGGGCCGCGACGGCCCGGCACCCGGCGCCCCGCGCACGTCAAGCCAGCAGCTTGCGCTCGGTCTTGCCGTACTTGATCGACTTCTCGTCCGGGATCATCAGGCCCGTGTGCTCGTCGCGGCCCTGCAGCAGGAAGCGCGCGTCCGGCTTGCCGATCTGCTCGGCCGCGAGCTTGCTGTCCGCACCGATCTCGCCCTTCTTCATCCGGTTGACGATCACGCCGGCCGCGGTGTCCTTGAAGTCGCGCAGCATCCACGCGTCGCCGTCGCTGTCGCCGAACACCAGCAGCGGGCCATAGCCCTTCTTCGATTCGAGGACGTTGCGGATGCCGACCGTCTTGCCGGGGCCGTAGTTGAAGTGCCAGCCTTCCGGGTAGCGGCTTTCATACTTGCCGTCCCGCATATCGAGGCGCAGGCCGATCACGTTCCCGGGCGGCACGCCGTAGCCATAGTTCGGATTGCCGGCGAACACGCGCACGACATCGTCGAGCGACGCCGTGCTCACGTACACGTCGATGCCGTTCGCGCGCAGCGTGTGCATCACCGCGCGGATTTCCTCATGAATGCGGATGCCGTGGAAATGCGTGTCGGCCACCACGCCGGCCTTGCCCGGCAGCGTCTTCGGGCTTTCGTAGCGGACCTTGCGCAGCGCGTCGCCGATGCCGTGGTTGTTCGACGCTTCCGCCATCGCCTGCAACTCGGCGGTCGTCATGTTCTTGTAGAAGTAGATGATCCACTTGTAGCCGATCTCGAGCGGGTGCGTGTCGCAGATCGCGTCGTACATGAAGTACAGCTTCGCGCGGAAATCCTTGAACTGATCGGTCTCGCGAATCTCGTCGAGGCTCTTGCTGCCGCCGAATCCCTGGTAGTTCGCGTAGAGCCAGCGATAGTCGGATTCGACGTCGGCGGCGAGGTCTTCCATCGTCACCGGCTTGCCGTCGATCGTCGTGTAGTCCTTCACGAACGCGCCCTTCGGCACGTCCTTCCACATCACGTCGACGAATTCGTCCGGCGTCAGCTTGTACTGCAGATGGTTGATCTGGTACATCAGCAGCGCCTCTTCGCAGTCGTTCATGATGCACGTGTTGTCCCAGTCGAACACCGCGTACGGGCGGCGCTTTTCGTCGTAGCGCGCGCTCGCGACGCCATGCCGGTCGAGCACCGCCTGCAGGCGCGCGGCGTTGAACGGCGACCAGCGGCCCGGGTCCAGCGCATCCGGCGCGGTGGCGCTCTTCGCGTCGGCCGTGCCGGCCTTGAGCAGCAGCGACGTCGCGGCGGTCGCCGCGGCAAGGGTATTCATGAACTTGCGGCGTTGCATGGTCTCTCTCCGTGGGGTGTCGAATCGGTTTCGGTCGCTATCCCGCGCGGCGCACCGGCGGCTCATCGACGCAGCGAAGCCGGGACGGCTCCGAACTGGGGGCGAATGATGTGACGAAATTATTGCGGCAATTTGACAGCGTCGCGTCGCGACGCGACGGGGACTTGATCCGGCGCGACATGCCGGGCCGTCACATGCCGGGCCGTCGCCAAGGCGGCAGCACGCGCGGCCATCCGCGCCGGCGCCGCAGCCGCTCGTGACAAACTCCGGCCGGCGCCCCGATCCGTCCGCGTGCGCGCCAGCGGCCATCCGGCCCCAACCTTCGGAAACCTAGAGTCTCCCCTCCATTTCGGCCCTTCATTAGGACAAATCCTCACCCCCGGGGGCTGGCGCGCCACGCCGAACCGGCTATCATCGTTACATTGAACAATGGCACATTAAATGCTGGCTGAATAATTCGCGACGGGAACACCGGCGGATGCATTCCGGATCAGCACCCCGCTTTGCACAGGACCGGAGCGCGCTTTGCGTGGGACCGGAGTCAGTGCCGAAGCACCAACACCGGTCGACAAGCGCTGAAGCGCCCGCTCTGGCCGACATATGGAGACGCATCATGGCCGACCACCACCCGCTGCCGGAAGTCCACCTCGACGAGCTGCCGCAATTCCGCGCGGTCCAGCAACTGGCCTACCGCTGCGTCGAAACCGTCGGCGCGATGCTCTACCCCGGCATCACCGAGAAGGAAGCCGCGCGGCTGCTGACCGAATGGCTGCAGGACAACGGCGTGCACGACTGGCTGCACAAGCCGTTCGCGTGGTTTGGCGACCGCACCGCGTTCGAGGGTTTCTCGGGCCTCAAGCACATGGGCGGCTTCAATCTCGCGTTCTTCCCGAGCAACCGGCAGCTCGAAACCGACATGCCGGTGATCCTCGACGTCGCGCCCGTGCTCGACGGCATCGTGGCCGACGTCGGCTACGCGCACTGCCTCGGCGAGAACCCGATCCTCGAGCAGTTGCAGGACGACCTGATGGACCACCGCGACATGATCGTGCGGCTCGTGAAGGCGCGCCGGCCGATGGCCGAGGTCGCGCAGGAAGTCGACGCGCTGTGCCGCCGCCAGGGCGTCGAACCGCGCCACAAGGCCTATCCGTTCAAGGTGCTCGCGCATCGCGTCGCGAAGATCCACAAGCTGTCGAAGCCGCGCTTCGTCGCGCGTTTCGGGCTGAACGCGACGCGCAACCTGCTGCTCGACCAGGGCCGCGCCGCGAAGCAGCAGGGCTGGTCGCCGTTGTGGTCGATCGACCGCCGCTCCGAGCATGCGCCCGTGCCGGGCCTGTGGGCCGTCGAGCCGCATCTCGGCTTCGCCGGCGTCGGCGCCAAATTCGAAGAGCTGCTCGTGATCACCGACGACGACGCGTACTGGCTCGACGACGACCTGCCGCACGTGCGCCGCCGGCAGCGCCGCCAGGCCGAACGCGCGCAGGCCGCCGCGACCGTGCCGGCCGCCGCCTGACGCGCCCGCGCCTTCCCTCCCGAATCCCTGAACGACGGACTCACGATGCAGCCTCTTTCCGACGAAGCACCGCTGGCCCTGTTCGAATCGGTTCATCACGAGACGGCGGTCGCCTCCGGCGACCTGACGCTCGCGGTCAGGACCTGGGGCGACCCGGCCCGTTCGCCGGTCGTGCTCGTGCACGGCTATCCCGACGACAGCAGCGTCTGGCGGCACGTCGCGCCGCTGCTCGCGCGCAAGCACTACGTGATCGCGTACGACGTGCGCGGCGCGGGCCTGTCCGGCGTGCCGAAGCGCACGGCCGACTATCACCTCGCGAAGCTGACCGACGATTTCATCGCGGTGATCGATGCGCTCTGCCCCGGCCGCGCGGTACACCTGATCGCGCACGACTGGGGCTCGATCCAGGGCTGGGAATTCGTCACCGATCCGCGCCTTTCCGGCCGCATCGCGTCGTACACGTCATGCTCGGGGCCGTGCCTCGACCACGTCGGCTTCTGGCTGCGCGAACGCGTGCTGCGCCCGACGCCCGCGTCATTGGCCAAGCTAGGCGGCCAGCTCGCGCGGTCGTGGTACGTGTACCTGTTCCACCTGCCGTTCATCCCCGAGCTCGGCTGGCGGCTGTGGCTCGGCCGAGCATGGCCGCGCCTGCTGCGCCGGCTCGAGAAGACGCCCGTCGCGCCGCGCGCGACGCAGGCCGACGACGGCGCGCGCGGCGTGCGCCTCTATCGCGCGAACTTCATCCGCTGCCTGTTCGCGCCGCGCGAACGCTACGCGCATGCGCCCGTGCAGACGATCGTGCCGCTCGGCGACAAGTACGTGAGCCCCGCGCTATCCGAGAACCTGTCGCGCTGGGTGCCGCAGTACTACCGCCGCGAGGTCGCGGCCGGCCACTGGCTGCCGCTCGCCGATCCCGCGCGCTTCGCGGATCTCGCCGGGCAACTGATCGACGCGGTCGAATCGGGCAACGAGCCGCCTGCGCTCGCGAACGCGCGCCGCCGCGCAACCAGCGGCCGCTTCAGCGGCAAGGTCGCGGTCGTCACCGGCGCGGGCAGCGGCATCGGCCGCTGCGCGGCCCTCGCGTTCGCCCGCGAAGGCGCGACGGTCGTCGCCTGCGACATCGATGTCGCGAGCGCCGAGCGCACCGCGCTGCTGATCGGGCTGACCGGTGCGCGAGCACATGCGAAACGCGTCGACGTCGGGTCCGCCGACGAGATGGAAGCGCTCGCGGCATGGGTCGGCAGCGAACTCGGCGGCGCGGACGTCGTGATCAACAACGCGGGCATCGGCATGGCCGGCGGCATCCTCGACACGAGCACGCGGCACTGGGAGCGCATCCTGCACGTGAACCTGTGGGGCGTGATCCACGGCTCGCGGCTGTTCGCGCAGCAGATGGCCGCGCGCGGCACCGGCGGCCACATCGTCAACACCGCGTCGGCCGCCGCGTTCGGGCCGTCGCGCGACCTGCCCGCGTATGCGACGACCAAGGCCGCCGTGCTGATGCTCAGCGAATGCATGCGCGCGGAACTCGCGGAAAAGGGCATCGGCGTGACGGCCGTGTGCCCCGGTTTCGCGGAAACCGGAATCATGGCGTCGACGCAATACGCGGGCGCCAACGCGCAGGACGAGGCGCGGCTGCGCAAGCGCGCGACGAAGCTGTATCAGATGCGCGGCCTGAAACCCGAAACCGTCGCGCAGGCGATGGTCGACGGCGTGCTGCGCAACCGCCCTGTCGTCGCGATCGGCGGCGAGGCGCACGCGATGCGCTTCGTCGGCCGCTTCATGCCGTGGCTCGGCCGGATGATCGCCCGCGTCAGCATGGCATCGCATTGACGGCGCATGACGCCGCACACGGAGACACAGATGACCGAACCCGCCGACTACCACAAGATCAAGGCCCGGCACGTGAAGTTCGACTTCAGCGACACGCCGATCACCTGGGTGCCGAACGATCCGGGCAGCACCCACATCATCAACACGCTGAACCTGCTGTTCCCGGAAGGCGAGCTGTGGTTCTGCCGCGTGTACAACAAGGCGCTACCGCTGATCACCGACGCGCGCCTGCGCGACGAGGCCGAAGGCTTCCTGCGGCAGGAAGCCGTGCACTCGCGTTCGCACGGCGGCGTGCTCAAGCACTACTACGACCGGCACGGGATCGACACGAAGCCGTTCACGCAGAAGCTCAACCGGCTGTTCACGCGCGTGCTCGGCGAACAGCCGCTCGGGCTGAAGATCGGCCATACGCGCTTCTGGCTGCGGCAGCAGCTCGCGGTGATCGCGTCGCTCGAGCATTTCTTCGGCTATCTCGGCAACTGGGTGCTCAACGCGCACGGGCTCGACGAAGGCAAGGCAGACCCGACGATGGTCGACCTGCTGCGCTGGCACGGCGCCGAGGAAGTCGAGCACCGCACCGTCGCGTTCGACATCTACCGGCACCTGGGCGGCACCTATCCGGAACGCTGCGTGCACATGGCGTTCGTGATCCTGTTGCTGCTCTACTACATCACGACCGGCGCGAAGTTCATGTACAGGCGCGACCCGGACGCCGGCCGCTACCCGGGCTTCGTGCTCGCGTGGTGGCAGGGTTCGCGGCGCGGGCACCTGCCGTCGTTCTGGAAGGTGATCGGCGCGGCGCTGCGTTATTTCAAGCCGGGCTATACGCCGCACCACGAAGGCTCGACCGAGCAGGCGCTCGAATACCTCGCACGCTCGCCGGCCGCGCAGGCGGCCGCGCACGGCGGCAACTGGGGCACCACGAAGGGTGCGTAACCGGGTTTCCGGCGGGCGCGGCGGGCGGCGCCCGCCGAAATGCGTACAATCGCGGCTTCATTTCCCGGAGGTGCCGCGATGGCCATGAAGAAAACCGATCTAGAAAAGAACAAGGCGCTCAAGCTGACGCACGCGATGAAGCAATCGGGCGCCGCCCGTTTCGGCAAGGGCGCCGAAGACGCGGCAAAGCTCGACCGCCGCGCGCAGCGCAAGCTCGACCAGGAACAAGGGCTCGTGCCGTTCGCATGCAAGCTCAACGCCGAACTCGTCGAGCAGTTGAAGGCGCGCGCGGCCACGCATCCGGACGGGATGACGGGCCTGCTGTCCGAATTGCTCGTGAACGGGCTCGCGCAACGCGACGCGTAACCGCCACGCCTCTCGAAAATGTCGTTGACAGCGCCGCGCTGTCACGACAAACTCGTTCGCATGCCTACGTTCAAGCTCATCGCCATCGCGAATCATTGCCCGGTGAACATTCGAAAGAATGGATCACGGGAGGCGCTTGTGCGTTAGCAATCGAGCAGTACCGCATGTCACACAAGGCCTCGCCGGAAACGGATGAGGCCTTTTTGTTCTGGTGCGCGTCATCCGTCCGGCTCACTGAATGGAGAAGACGATGGACCAGGCAAGCCAGCTGTTTGACCGTCCCGACCGGCGCCGCGCCGGCACGATCGCGTTACCGACCGTCGTGATTCGTTTCGCGGTCGCGCCGCGCACGACGATGACCTGGCGCGCGCCGCAAGATGCGGAGATCCGCGCACACGGCGCGGCGCTGTGGATCACGCGCCCGCCGAGCGTCGACGACTACTGGGTGCAGCCCGGCGACGTGCTGCGCATCGCACGCGGCGACCGCATCTGGCTCGGCACCGATGCCGACCGATCGGCCGAAGCGTCGATCACGACCGCCTACGTGCGGCGCGGCGAGCGCTTCAGACGCATGCTCGCGCAAGTGCAACGTTTGCTCGCCGGGGTATGGAGAAGGAGTGGATGATTGACGCGCCGTCATGCACGCGAGACGCGGAACGGCCGTGACCGGAAACAGACGCACCTGCGGCGCTAACCGCCGCAGGTGCGCATCGAATGACGCGGCACGCCACTGCGTGCCGCGAGCGATCGCGCGCCGTGCGCAGCGACCTGATGCAGCAGGTGCATCAGGTGCTGGCGGCGAGACGCGGGCCCGTGCTTCGGGGAGTCGAATCGAGCTCGGGTCGTAGCGCAGCCTGCGAGGTCACCCACGGATCGATGCCCTGCTTCTGCACCTCTTCGAGGAATGACACACGTGTACGCCAGTAATCCGCCTGTAATTTCGCATCGATGACGCGCTGTTCCGCAGTGAACAGTTCCATGCGCGCCGTCACGAGCATCGACGCAGCGGTTTTTTCCGGCGTGGGGGCGTGTCGCATCGCCCAACGGCTGATCCAGTTCAACATGCTGACCTCCGTGATTACGGACGAACCCGCATCGGGCAATCGCAATCGGCCGTGCCTGCCCAAACGCGCAACGGCCTTGACCGCCATCCACCGCCTGGCCTGCACGGACTGCGACTCCCCCGCGTCGGCAATTACCGGCCGGCGTGTGCATGCGCGGTGTATCTATCCTAGAAAGACTTGCCGGTTTATGCGATGGGGTCTTGCAATCTTTTACACAGAAACCACAGTCGCCCACGCATCGCGAAATGACAGTTGCCGGCGGCACGGCTTCGGCGCAGGATAGCTCGTTATCTGCAACTGCCCGGACTGACGAATGGCTGCTGCATGCCGCAGCGCTCTCGCACCGGCCATGCACGCGCGTTCGCGCGCACGTCATGCCTGCACCGTGTTCGTGCAGCATGCGGGCGCTCCGCCCGGTCTCAGTCGAATGTCATCGCGTACCGGCCGCGCGCAATGCGGCCGGCGAGCCGTTGCGCACGCATCGGCCAGCCCCAGCCGGTTCGTCACGCTCCCGTTTTTACCCTTTCCGCCTGCCCGTTCCGCCCGAACCGGTAAAATGCGCGCCTTCATCGCGCGACCGGGCTGCCAGACCGTTCGCGCGCAGGCAGCCGATCGTGCCCTCCAACTATATCGTCCGAGCTATCCGCGCTATTACAATCCGCCGATAGCCGGGCAATAGTGGCTGGTTACATTAAGCCGGCCGCTGCCTTTACAACAATTCGGCACAACAAGCAACACGACAACCCGACCGGAGAAACGCCCTAATGGAATCCATCAAGCGGTATTTCGGCTTCGCTGAAGCCGGCACCGACTTCCGCACCGAAATACTCGCGGGCGTCACCACGTTCCTGACGATGGCTTACATCATCTTCGTCAACCCCGCGATCCTCGGCGACGCCGGCATGCCGAAGGAATCCGTGTTCGTCGCGACCTGCCTCGTCGCGGCACTGGCTTCGATCATCATGGGGCTGTACGCGAACTACCCGATCGCGTGCGCGCCCGGCATGGGCCTGAACGCGTATTTCGCGTACACGGTCGTCAAGGGCATGGGCTTCACGTGGCAGGCCGCGCTCGGCGCGGTGTTCATCTCCGGCTGCCTGTTCCTGCTCGTCACGCTGTTCCGCGTGCGCGAGGCGATCGTCAACGGCATTCCGAAATCGCTGCGGATCTCGATCACCGCCGGCATCGGCCTGTTCCTCGGCATCATCTCGCTGAAGACGTCGGGCGTGATCGTCGGCAGCCCGGCCACGCTCGTCACGCTCGGCGACCTGCACAAGCACGACACGATCCTCGCGATCGTCGGCTTCTTCACGATCGTCACGCTCGACCACCTGCGCGTGCGCGGCGCGATCCTGATCGGCATCATCGGCGTCACGATCCTGTCGTTCTTCTTCGGCGACAACCAGTTCCACGGCGTGTTCTCCGCGCCGCCGTCGATCGACGCGACGCTGTTCAAGCTCGACATCCGCGCCGCGCTGTCGACCGGCATCATCAACGTGATCCTGGTGTTCTTCCTCGTCGAGCTGTTCGACGCGACCGGCACGCTGATGGGCGTCGCGAACCGCGCGGGCCTGCTCGTCGAAGGCAAGATGAACCGCCTGAACAAGGCGCTGCTCGCCGACAGCACGGCGATCGTCGCGGGCTCGGTGCTCGGCACGTCGTCGACCACCGCGTATATCGAGAGCGCATCGGGCGTGCAGGCCGGCGGCCGCACGGGCATGACCGCGATCACCGTCGCGGTGCTGTTCCTCGCGTGCCTGTTCATCGCGCCGCTCGCCGGCGTCGTGCCGGGCTACGCAACCGCTCCGGCGCTGCTGTACGTGTCGTGCCTGATGCTGCGCGAGATGGTCGACGTGCCCTGGGACGATGCGACGGAAGCCGTGCCGGCCGCGCTGACCGCGCTGCTGATGCCGTTCACGTACTCGATCGCGAACGGCGTCGCGTTCGGCTTCATCGCGTACGGCGGCCTCAAGCTGCTGACGGGCCAGGCCCGCACGGTCAAGCCGATCGTGTGGATCATCGCGGCCGTGTTCCTGTTCCGCTACTTCTATCTCGGCAGCGAATGACGGATGCGCTTCGGCGCGATGCTCATTGAGAAACGCCGCCTTCGGGCGGCGTTTTCGTTCGGGCATGCGCTCGGCGCGGACGACGCCGCATCATGCATCCGCCTCCCCGAGCACCCAGCGCGCAAAGGTCTGCAGCGGCCCGTCGCCAAGATCCAGCGCTTCGGGCAGCACGAGACAGAAGCGCTTGACTACGCCCCGACCGTCCGGCCAGGGCGCGGCGAGCAACCCTTGCGCAATCTCGGTGTCGACATACAGCCGCGGCACCAGCGCGACGCCGAGCCCGGCCAGAGCCGCCGCGATCAGCATCGAGTAAAGATCGTAGCGCGCGCCGGCGGCCGGATTGCTCACCGGCAACCCCGTCTCCTGCACGTACGCCGACCACGCGTCGGGCGTCTGGCGCTTGTGAAGGCGCGGTAGCCTGCCCAGCAACGCGTCCGGATGCCCGCCCGCGAGCAGCGACGGATGGCAGACCGGCACCAGGACCTCCTCGCACAACCGGTACGTATGCATGCCGGCCCAGGCCGGATGCTCGAAGTGAATCGCCGCATCGAATCCGCTGCCAGCCAGCACAAACGGATCGGCGCGATCCGCGAAATGCACGGTGATGTTCGGATGCTGCGCCTGGAACCGCTTGAGCCGCGGAATCAGCCAGCGCGTCGCAAACGTCGGCGTCACCGCGATATCGACGCTGCCGCCATCGTCGGGCTGCCCCATCATGTACTGGCTGTCGCGCTCGAGCCGGTCCAGCACTTCGCGAACCTGCGCTGCATAGCGCGCGCCGTTCGGTGCAACCCGAACGCGGTTGCCGACACGCTCGAACAGCGCCACGCCGAGAAACGTCTCCAGCCGGCCGATCTGCCGGCTGATCGCCCCTTCCGTCAACGCCAGTTCGTCGGCGGCGCGCGCGAAGCTGCCGTGCCGCGCCGCGGCCTCGAATGCCATCAATGCCGAATTGCTCGGAATCCTGCGTCGCGTCACGTTTGCTCCCGGTCCGATGGTCGTCGGTCTAAGCTTGATCAAATATCAATGAAGGGTGACGAACTATCGTTTTTCACCGCTGCATCGCCTGATTATCATGACAAAAACTCAACCAGTCGAGCGGCGTTCAATCCCGACCGCCGCCGGCTCCCCGTGGAGGCGTGATGATCTATGCCGTTGAATGCAGCTTCGCCGACCTTGCCACCGAAGCCGAGTGGAACGATTTCTACAGCCGGATCAAGCTTCCGGCGCTGATCTCCGTGTCCGGCTTCCGCACGTCGCAACGCTTTCGCGCCGTCGGCGGCGACGGCCCCGTCTACCTCGCGCTTCACACGATCGACAGCCCCGACGTGCTGACGTCGGCCGAGTATCGCGACAAGGGCGGCGGCAATTTCGCGCGCTGGCAGCCGCATATCGTCGAGTGGAGACGCAACGTGTACGACAGCGCAGCCCCCGCGCCAACCGTGTCGGGCCATCAGTGGCTGGCCGTTTGCGACAACGCTGCCCCGTTCGTGCGATCGGGCATAACAGCCAGCGCACTTCACGCGATCTCGCTGGACCGCCAGCCGGCCTGTCGCTGGCTGGCCGTCCTGACGCACGATCAGGCGCGGCTCGCGTCCGAGCCGTCCGACGCCGCCATCCGGCTCTACGCGCCGATGGGCGACCAACTCGTCAGCGCGTCGGCACCGGCGTTCGCACGCTGACGGGAGCCCGGCCATGCCCAGCATCATCATTTTCTTCCCCGAGGCAAGCATGCCGTCGCACGCCGCACTCGACGCGCTCTCGTCGGCCTGCGCGACCCTCTGCACCGACGTGTTGCGGGCCGCACCCGGCACGGTCCATGTCGTTCATGTCCCGATCAGGCACGGCTGCGGACATCCCGTCAGCGCCGAAATCCGCTACCGTCTCGAATCGTTTCGCACCACTGAGTTAATGGGTCGATTCACGACCGCGCTGGATCGCGAAATTCTCCGCCATACCGGATTCGTCGCACGCATCCGCTGCTTCGGCTACGACACGGCCCACCTTCACGCCCGACATTGAACCATGAGCGAACCTCTTCCCTGCTTCCCGTTCCCGTGCCGCCGGATCGGCGATTTCACGGTCACCGCGATCAGCGACGGCACGCTGACGGTCGGCCTCGACCTGCTTTCGAACATCGCGCTCGACGACGCGACCGGCATCATGCACCAGACGGGCATCCACACGCCGTCCAGCGTGAACATCAACTGTTATGTGATACGCGGGAACGGCCGCACCGTGCTTGTCGATGCCGGCGCCGGCGGCATCCGGAACTGGGGCGGCCATTTGATTCCATCGCTGTCGCGAGCCGGCGTCGATACGCGCGACATCGACACGATCCTGCTGACGCACGCGCATCCGGACCACATCGGCGGCCTGCTCGACGCGAGCGGGCAGCCGACCTTTCCGGATGCGGAGGTGGTCATTCACGAACGGGAACGCGCGTTCTGGCTGGACGATGAATCGTACGATCGAGCGAATGAGCGAGCTCGCGTCAATTTCCGGATCGCGCGGCACACTTTCGACGTCTATCGGGCGAAGCTGCGCACCATCGAAGCAGGCGGCGTGCTGCCCGGCATCGCAGCCGTGCCGCTGCCGGGGCATACGCCCGGTCACACCGGCTATCGCGTCGAATCGCGTGGCGAGTGCCTGCTGATCTGGGGCGATCTCGTGCATTTCGCGCCGATTCAGGTGGCTCGCCCGGACGTCTCGATCGCGTTCGATCACGATCCGTCGCAGGCGTTTGCGACGCGCGCGGCAACACTCGCCGAGGCCGCTTCGGACAACCTGCTGATTGCGGGAATGCACCTCGCCGAAACCGGCTTCGCACGCATCGCGCGAACGAACGGCGAAACAGGGGGCGCATATGCGCTCACCGCGGCGGACTGAGCGAAACGGAACAACGGGCACGCCATCGCGCCGCACGACGATCGGATCGGCCGCGCATCAGGCGGCGTCAGCGTGCGGTCGAACGAGCATGCGCCGATACGACACGGGCGCCGGTATTCGGCGCCCGCTCCGTCGCTGTCCGGTCGTCCGGTTCAGCGCCAGTTCGCCTCGTAGAAGCGAACGTAACCGCTGCGCAGCGTCACGCATTGCGCGCGCGTCTCCGACAGCAGGCGCCGTGCGGCCGCCTCGATGCGATCGCGGTGCTGGTCGAATGCGCCGACCATGTCCTCGAAGCGCGGCGATGCCGCGCCGAAGTGGTCTTCCAGCGCCTCGGCGGTGATCTGACATTGGACGCGCTCGCCATTGACCAGCGCCGTGAACCCAAGCATCAGGTCACGCCCCGAATATTCAGGCTTCTCGTTCGTGAAATGGATCTGCATGAAGCCGCCTCGACCGGTAGAACACGAATGACCGCGTCCGTCGTCCGCTACCGGCCGGACGAAATCTACGCGGGCTCGCCAGCAGCGGCACCGTCCGCGGGGTATGGCGCGGACAATGCATGCCGGTTGCTTTCCACTTTAGACGGTTTCGCGCAGGAGACAAATTTTCCGGCGTGCGTCGTTCCGACGCGCATTTCATCAGATCAGCGCGGCATCCGGCACCGTTTCGGAAACGGACGTCAGTGCGGATCGGTGGGCCAGACGTTGAGCGCGATCGCGGCCGTCGTGACGCCCACCGCAATCGCGGCCGCCCCGTATCGCACCGCATCGTTCAGATCGAACAGCAGCCCGTGGATCGCCACGGCAATGCCGCCCAGCATGATGAAGGTGGCGATGGCCGCCAGCACGACTCTCAGTTCCGTCCGAACCATGATGCGTCTCCCGAACGGATGCATGTCACGTCGCATGCATGTTGCAATGCGGAACACGGCGCGTGCGTGCTCCGTTTCCATCATTGCATGCGGGCATTTAAAAGCAAGTGGATTTTGTCCGCAGTCGCGCATCGCACGTGGCGCTTGTATGATGATGCGTACCCGGATGGTCGGCCTTCGTGCCCGATGGTGCGCCGCAAGCGGAATGTGGAATTCGTCAGGGGTTTCGGCGATAAGGATTCGGCAAGTACCGAGGCACGGGATTGGCCGATCGAGGAGCATGGGGCCCGAGTAAGCGCTGAAGCGCTGACCGAGGCCGACCGCGAAGCATGGGACCACAGTAAGTGCTGAAGCGCTAACTGGGACCGACCGCGAAGCATGGGGTCCCAGTAAGCGCTGAAGCGCTAACTGGGACCGACAGGAGACAAGTCATGCCGCAACCCTTCGTGCTGCCCGCCACCGCGGGTCGCACCGACCTGCTCGCGCAGGCGCATGCGCGTTCGACCGCGGTCGGCCTGCGCGCAGACGAGCGCCCCGATTTCTCGCCGCTGTCGCGCATCGCGCTGCGCGAACTGCTCGATACGAATCACGCACTGTTCTCGCACGCCCGCCCGGTGATGGAGAACCTCCACGCGCAAATCGCCGATACGCAAAGCCTCGTGCTGCTGACCGACGCCGACGGCGTGATCCTGCACAGCATCGGCGACGCGGACTTCATCGAGAAAGCCAACCGCGTCGCGCTGTGCACCGGCGTCTCGTGGGCCGAAGGCGCGCGCGGCACCAACGCGATCGGCACCGCGCTCGCATCGGGCCAGGCCGTCGCGGTGCACGGCTCGGAACACTTCCTGCGCGCCAATCACATCCTCACCTGCTCGTGCGCGCCGATCTTCGATCCGTTCGGCCGCACGCTCGGCACGCTCGACGTCAGCGGCGACCCGCACGGCTCGAGCCCGCATACGCTCGCGCTCGTGCGGATGTCCGCGCAGCTGATCGAGAACCACCTGTTCGCGAACCAGTGTGCGGAAGCACTGCGGCTGCGCTTTCACGCGCACGAGGATTGCGTCGACTCGCTGTTCGCGGGGCTCGTCGCGTTCGGCCCCGACGGCGGGCTGATCGCCGCGAACCGCAGCGCACAATTCCAGCTCGGCGCACCGTTCGATGCATTGCAGCATCAAGGCTGCGACGCGCTGTTCGGCATGCGTTTCGGCCAGCTCGCGCAGCAGGCGGCGCGCGCGCCCGGCGCGACGTTCCGTCTCACGCTGTCGACCGGCGTACGCGTACTCGCGCGCTGCGAATTCGCGGACGCGCAGCGCACAGCCGTCGCCGTCACGCCGCCCGCACCGGCAGCGCGCATGCGTGCGCCGGACCCCGACGCGATCACGTTCGCGACGCTCGACACCGGCGACACGCGCATGGCCGCCGTGCTCGAACGCGTCGCGAAGATCCGCGGGCGCGACCTGCCGCTGCTGATCCTCGGCCAGACCGGCACCGGCAAGGAATGGCTCGCCCGCGCGCTGCACCACGCGTCGCCTCGCGCGGACGGCCCGTTCGTCGCGGTCAACTGCGCGGCGCTGCCCGATTCGCTGATCGAGGCCGAACTGTTCGGTTATGAGGACGGCGCGTTCACGGGCGCGCGCAAGCGCGGCAGCCCCGGCAAGATCGCGCAGGCCGACGGCGGCACGCTGTTTCTCGACGAAATCGGCGACATGCCGCTCGCACAGCAGGTCAGGCTGATGCGCGTGCTGCAGGAACGCGCGGTGATGCCGCTCGGCGGCGCACGCGCGGTGCCGGTCGACGTGCGCGTGGTCTGCGCAACCCATCGCGACCTGCGCGCGATGATCGCGGAAGGCACGTTCCGCGAAGACCTGTTCTATCGGATCAACGGGCTCGCGGTCACGCTGCCGGCGCTCGCCGCGCGTACCGACCTGCCCGCGCTAGTGGACCGGATTCTCTCGCGGCTCGCCCGCAGCGAGCCGATGCCGCGCCGCATCGCGGCCGACGTGCTCGACGCGTTCACGCGCCATCGCTGGCCCGGCAACCTGCGGCAGATGACCAACGTGCTGCGCACCGCCGGCATGCTCGCCGAGGACGAAGCCGAAATCACGCTCGCGCATCTGCCCGACGATTTCTGGCTCGACTGCGACGATGCGCCGGCGGCACCCGCTGCAGCGGCCGCGACAGCTCCGGCCGACCCGCGCGAAGGAACGACGCTGCAAAGCCATCAGGCCGCGGTGATCGACGCGGTGCTCGCGCGGCACGGCGGCAACGTGTCGGCGGCCGCGCGCGAGCTCGGCCTCGCACGCAATACCGTGTACCGGTACCTGCGCCGGCACTGACACCCACGGCCGGCGGGCGCCGGCCGCAAGCGGCTTCGGGTATGCTTGGCGCGTTGCCGCCGAACCGCCGCCTGTTTCAACCATGACCGATCCCGAACACCCTCCCCTCGTACGCATCGAGCCGCTCGGCGCGACCTTCGATGCGCCCGATTCGCTGACGGTGCTCGAGGCCGCCGCGTTCGCGCGCGTGTCGCTGCCGCGCTCGTGCCGCAACGGCACGTGCCGAAGCTGCCTTTGCCGGATCGTCAGCGGCAGCGTACGCTACACGATCGAATGGCCGGGGCTGAGTCGCGAGGAGAAGGCCGACGGCTATACGCTGCCGTGCGTGGCCGTCGCGACGTCGGACCTCGTGCTCGACGTACCCGACGCGGTCATGCTCGACTAGACGCGGCGTGCGGCCGCACACCGTCCTGCAACGGGTGATCGTGTGACACGAGCGATCAGGGCCTGGCTGCGCAGATGATGCCGATCACGAAATGTCCGGCGAAGCACGCACAGCGTGCCGCGATGCCGCACGCCGCTGCCGACATGCGGATCGACGTGCGTGGCATAATCCGCACCATCGTCGCCCATACGCCGCCGCGCATCGCATGCTGAGTCGTCGTCTCCGGAAGATCGGCAGTCTGATCGGGATGCTCGCCATCCTGATGACGGCGCTCGCGCCGACGATCTCGCAGGCGCTGACGACGCAAGGCCGCGTCGATGCATTGCTGGCCGGCTACTGCACGGCCGCGCCGGCCACCGGCGAGCGCTCCGCCGATTCGTCGTCGAAGAGCCTGCAGGCCCATCTCCAGGCATGCGGCTACTGCAGCCTGCTTGCCCATACGCCCGCACTGCCCGCGCCCGAACTGACGTTCGCGGCCAACGTGCGCGTCATCCAGCACCGCGAAGCAACCCGCTTCGACAGCCTGCGCCGCGCGCTGCCGCTCACGGCCGCGCAGCCGCGCGCCCCTCCGTTCGCGTCCTGAACCGTCGTCGTCACGCGTGATGCCGTAGCGCATCGCGCGATCCGCGCGCGCCACCGGCGTGCGTGACGTGTCACGTTTCGAAGGACGATCATGTGTCACCGTGTTGCGCGCGGCGTCGTGCCGCGCGTGCGGCTGGCCGCTTCCGGTTCGTACTGCTGCGCCGATCTTCGCTCGCATGCGAACGTCCGGCCGCACGCGTTCGTGCCGACCGCAGCCGGCATCGGTGCCGCTGCGATTCGGCTCGCGCATCCGTCCGTCGAATCCGTGTATCTCCATCCGATTCGCCACTCGCACAACCAGCCATGAAAACCGCCACTTTCGTTCGCGGCGCACTCGCCGCACTCGGCTTCGTCGCCATCCAGGCCGCCCACGCCCACGCGCTCCCGAAGACGCAGGAACCAGCCGCCAACGCCACGCTTTCGAGCGCGCCGCACGCGGTCACGATCGATTTCAGCGAAGCGCTCGAGCCGGCCTTCAGCTCGATCGCCGTCACCGACAGCCACGGGCAGTCGGTCGCCGACGGGAAATCGGCCGTCGACGCCGGCAACCGGAAGCGGATGCACGTCGCGCTGGCCAACCTGACGGCCGGCACGTACACGGTCGCGTGGGTCGCGGCAGCCCGCGACGGTCATCGCACGAAAGGCGGCTACACGTTCACGCTGAAGTGATGCACGCGATGCGCATCGGCATGCCGCACCGATCGCATTGCCCTCGACGCCCCACGCAGCACACCCGATAAGGAGAACAAACGATGAAACGCTCGATTCCGACCAGCCTGCTCTTCGCGCTGCTGGCGCTGCAAGCCCCTGCCACGTTCGCCGCACCGGCCGTGCAGGCCGACAACTGCTGGATCCGCGCGATGCCGGCGACGGTGCCGTCGTCCGGTTACTTCACACTGAAGAACAACGGCGATGCGCCCGCCACGCTGACAGGCATCGACACCCCCGCGTACGGGATGGCGATGGTGCATGAAACGCAGACGAACGGCAGCACCGCGAAGATGGTTCACGTCGACGCGGTCGAGGTGCCCGCGCACGGCACCGTGACGTTCAAGCCGAAGAGCTATCACGTGATGCTGGAGCAACCGCGCCAGCCCGTCGCGCCCGGCGCGAAGGTGCCGTTCCGGCTGCATTTCGCGGACGGCTCGACGGTGTCCGTGACCTGCGACGCGAAGGCGCCGTCGTATACCGGCCAGTAATCAGTAACGTTGCATGCGCAACCACCGATGGAGACGAACATGAAGAACCGCCTGTCGCTGGCCGACCTGATCGTCCGCTACCGGACGCCACTGAATGTCGCCGTGCTGATCGCCTGCGGGTTATGGGCCGCGTGGATCGCGTGGATGACGCGGCCCGCCGCGATCGATACGCCGCCGTCGATCCCCGCGTACTGCATGCGCGACGCGCGCTGACGCACCGCGCCGGTTCCGACGGGTGCTTGCGCCATTTTGGCGTGGCATCATCGCTTCACCCCGACCGCCGGAACCGCCTCTCGGAGCGACGCATGTCCATTCAGACCTGGATCTTGTTTGCCGCAGCCTATCTCGCCACGACGCTGTCGCCGGGGCCCAACGTGCTGCTCGTCATCCGCAACACGGTGCGCTACGGCTCGCACGGCACCGCCGCGACCATCGCGGGCAACCTCGTCGCGCAGGGCGTGGTCGTGCTGCTCGTCGCGCTCGGCGTCGGCGCCGTGCTCGCCGCGATGCCACCGCTGTTCGTGTCGGGCAGCAATCCGAAGACGATGATCTTCCTGTCGGCGTTCATGCCGCAGTTCGTCGTGCACGACCGCCCGCTCGCGCTGCAGTTCGTCGTGATGTACGCGACGATCGCATGCACCGTCGTGGTCGTTCACAGCGTGTATTCGGCCGGCGTGCGCCGATTTCATCGCGGCTTCGGCATGAGCCGCGCGGTGCGCACGCTCAAGCGCGCCAGCGGGCTGCTGTTCGTCGGGCTCGGGATCAAGCTGCTGACTGCGCGGCAGGCTTAAGCGTACGCACGCCGGGCAACGGACGCCCCGGCGGGCAACCCTTCCCCGTCAGACCTTCCACGCGGCCAGCGCGTCGACGATCCCGTCGAACGACGGCCGGGTGTCGATGTCCTCGCTCACGCAAGCCATCGCGAGCGCTTCCAGGTCACGCGCCCTGCCCCATGTGTGCGGCGCGCAGTGCGCGAGCAGTTCGCCGAGCAGATGGCCGAACGCGCGGACTTCCAGCCGTTCGAGCCGGGCGCCATGCTGCGCGTCGCTCGTGTCGTAGAACGATGCCGCACCGAAATCGCCCAGCAGCGCGCCGCCTTCACCGTCGTGCAGGATGTTGTGCGCATACAGGTCGCCATGCATGATGCCGCGCGCGTGCAGATGGCATGCGGCCGACGCGATGCCGTGCGCGATCCGCACGGCCTCTTCCGGCTCGAATCGCGCATCGGCCGCATACACGTCGCGCGTGCAGGTTGCGAAGCTCGGCGGCCCGGCAAGGTTCGCGAGCGCCGGGTCGACCAGTTCCATCACGAGGCCGTGCGTGCCGTCCGGATGACCGCGCACCTTGCCGATCACCGGGATCACGTTCGGGTGGCGGCCGGCGTGCAGGCATGCGGCCATTTCACAGTCGGGCAGCCCGTCGCTCGTCACCGTGCCCTTGAACAGCTTGACCGCGACCGCGCGCGGCGCATGACCGTCCGCCTGCCATTGCGCGCGGTAAATGACGCCCGACGCGCCTTCGCCCAGCTTCTGCTCGCACGAGAGCGACGCCCAGTCGACGTCCGCGACCTCCGGCCCGGCCGACGCCGCGACTTCCGGCGCGGCGCTGAACGGATTGCCGGAGTATGCAAGCCACGCGAGGCGCGGCAGGCGCGTTAACCAGTCGGGCAATTCGTCCAGCCGATTCGCCGACAGGCGCACCAGTTCGAGCGCACGGCACGCGGCCATTTCGGCCGGCAGCGCGCGCAGCCGGTTGCCGGCGAGCATCAGCTTCTGCAATCGCGAGCAGTCGCCGATCTCGGCGGGCAGCGCATCGATTTCGTTGTCGGTAAGAATCAGCCAGCGCAGCGCGCGCGGCAGCGATCCGCGCGGCACCGTGCGGATCCGGTTCGCCTTGAAGCCGATCATGTCGAGTTGCGCACACGCGCCGAGCACGTCGGGGAAGGTGGTGAAGCGGTTGCCGGACGCGAACAGGATGCGCAGGCGATGCAGCCGCGACAGGTCGTCCGGCAGCGCGGTGAGCGCATTGCCGGACAGGTCGAGCACTTCGAGCGTGTCGGCCAGATCGAAAATCTCGCGCGGAAATTCGGTCAGCCCGCACGCGAGCTTGAGTTGCCGGGCGCCCGACAGTTGTCCGGCCTGCAGTTGTTCGAGAGTGGTGGTCACTGGGAGAAAGCGGGTTGCGGTTGCGATGGTCGTCGGACCGGTCGACCGAATTCTACCGGGATCGCCTTCGCGCGCACCGCAATCGTGTCATACCCCCTTCACAAACGCGCAATGTGACGCTAGAATTGCGCCCCTTGTAGTGCAGTGCCGACGTGGTGAAATTGGTAGACACGCTATCTTGAGGGGGTAGTGGCGAA
The DNA here is from genome assembly GCF_025685725.1 of Burkholderia sp. BKH01. Lineage (NCBI taxonomy): Bacteria > Pseudomonadati > Pseudomonadota > Betaproteobacteria > Burkholderiales > Burkholderiaceae > Burkholderia > Burkholderia sp. BKH01. The sequence continues at coordinate 147,403 of NZ_JAOTQT010000005.1, forward strand.
AGCTGTGCGAGTTCGAGTCTCGCCGTCGGCACCAGATGCGGTTTCTCCGCGTTTCGAGCATTTTCAAAAACCCGCGACAGCGCATGCCCTCGCGGGTTTTTTGTTCTCGTCATGTTCCATGTCCCGCAGTGGAACAACTGCAACGGACCGGGCCGGCAATACTGCGCAAGAGACGGCCCGCATCTGCCTGTGCCCGCTCACGGCGGCGTAACCCGGATCCGATGGACCGCGCGACAACGCATCAATGCTCGTCTGCCCTGTTCAGGAAAAGCCGGATGTCGACCGTCTTCCAGATGCGTTCCGTGTTGAACGGGTCTTCATGTACGAGTCGCCTCACTGCGTCGATATCGTCCGCTTCATAGAGAAACAGGCTCCCGCCCACCGAGCCGTCCGGATCGATGAGCGGCCCGGCAATCCGCGCCTTCAACGGTGAAGCCAGCAACCGCGCCTTATGCGCTGCAAAATGAGTCTGTCGACGCTCCGCCATACCCGGGTGATCGACGCAATATACGATGAAGAGCATGTTCCTTCCTTAAGGGACGCGAGCCACCGACGGCAGTGCCCCCGGAAATCAGGGAGGCCCGCTCCACCCGCCTCCGTCGAATGGCGCACATCGGATGACGTGTCCAGATTCTCGTTCACAGGACTATACGGCTCGCATCTCAGGGGGCGTTGACCGAAGGATGCGCCCGCTTACCAGATCGTCCGCATTTCGTCGTCCGCGCCCATCGTCCCGGCAGTGCGGGAAACCGCGGCGCGACGCCTGCACCTGCGCGCCACCGCGGCAGTGCCGACCAGTACCGCGAATACGAGCACGTCGCCTGCCAGTCCCATGAAGAACGGAACGCGATGGGGTTCGCTCGCTCTCAACGCGGTGTCGATCAGGAGCGAGGCGACCGCACCCACGACAAAGCAGGCGACTCCCTGCTGGCCGACGTTCACGATGAAACGCGAGCGATGCGCAACACCACGCAACCAGCCACGATGCATCATGACCGCAACCGGCCACGCGATCACGGCAAAACCGATGACACGTATCGACGCGAGATTCTGTTTCATGACGCCAGGCATCGGCTGCGGCTGAAGCGCGAGCTTCGTCACCGCAAAAGCCAAGGCAATACAGATCGAGATACGTGTCAGCCACGCTCCCGTCCGGGACGCATGGAAAGCCGCAGGCACCGGATGCAATCGCACGAGCATCCCGGATACGAACATCAACTGCCATGCAAACGGATTGAATCCCCAGCCGTTTCCACTCGCACTGGGCAGCATCGGGCCAAGCAGCGGCGCGAGGAGCCATGTTGCGAGACTGACAAGCGATGTGACGACAGGCATGCCCCGCGCGTAAGGCGCGACGATACTCACGCATAACGCAAACAATGCATACATCGGCAATACCGCGGCGAGATACGGCTGATGCCGGAAGATCGCGATTTCGCCGGCCATCGCCAACGGCTGCCTCGCAAAGAGCGGCCATTCGGTTTGCGCGATCATCGGCGTGTGAAGATGGAGTGTCGTCATCAGCGCTCCACATCCGAGCATCAGACCGGCCGTGACGAGATAGGCCCGGTAGATCTGTTCGCTGCGCCTGACAAACCTGACCCGCGCCGCATCGTGGCCATGCTTCGCCTCAATGGCGCCGTAGCCGGCGGCGGACGCGTAACCTGCCAGGAACACGAATACTTCCGCCGCATCGCAGAAGGCATAACCATGCAACGTGAACTTCGCCAATGCACTGCCCGACACGTGATCGATGGCGATCACGATCAGCACGACCCCGCGAATAAAATCGACCTCGATGGATCGACAAACGCCTGATCTCATTCGGATTCCTCTGTTTAAGCCTGACATCTGACGAATACGCGAGTAGAGCCGCGTCGTCAGCGGGAAGGAATCGATGCGATCAGCGCCCGTAGCGCAACAGGAAATCCCTCAGCTTCGGATTGACATCGTGAGCGTGGGTCAGGTTCGGCGTGTGTCCGGCACCGGCCACACTGACCAGTCCTTTTGAGTTCGGCAGCCTTTCGGCAAGTGCCTCGCCGCAACGGAGCGGGATGGCTGCATCGGCATCGCCATGGAATACGATCGACGCATGAGTGATCTCGCCGAGCCGCGGCGTAACATCGTCGCGCGCCGTCAGCGCATCGACCGGGTATTCGAAGTTTTCGCGCGGCATTCTCAGCCACTTCTCGATCCACGCCGACGCGGGATAGTCGGCACCGAGCAAGAACCCGGCGAGGTGCGCGGCGACATTCGCTGCCCCGTTACGCGCCCACTCCGTCTTGAGTTCCTCGAACGAGCCGGTCACCGATGCGTCGTCGAGATCGCTCCGCGTCGCGATAAGCGCGAGCGCGCGGAACCTGGCGGGTTCGAGCATCGCCGCGCGCATCGACACGAAACCGCCCTGCGACATCCCTACCAGCGAAGCCGATGCAATTTCAAGGTGATCGAGCAGCGCGATCAGGTCGCGTGCCGAATCCCAGTAGCTGAACGCCCGGTCGATCGGCCCCGTCGAGCCGAAGCCGCGTTGATCCCAGACGACACAACGAAATGTGTCGTTCAGCGCATCGACGTTGGGGCGAAACATTTCGCTATCCATCAGAAAGCCATGACTGAAAACGACCACCGGTGCTTCTTGCGGACCCGATTCCTCATAGGCGAAACGGATAGCTTCGCGTTCAAACCATGCCTTCATCCTCAGCCTCTCGTCAGCTCAGACCAATCGGGGCTGCGCCATGCAGCCCGCTCGCGTCACACTCTATCGTGCGCGTTGCATCGGCGATGGTCGGTTGAAGCGGCCACTTACCCGATCGTCCGGTTTTTTGTGGCGATGCGTGTCGAGCGTTGCGCAAGCAACATCTGCGATCTTCCCCGGATTGACGTGCCGCCGGGCATTTGATTAAGTAGACGGCTTATGCGGACGTTCAAGCGACGCCTCATTATCGCGATAGCGCTCCAGCCGCGGCGATACCGGAGAAGGTTGAAATGGTGCTAGCAGCAATGGAATCGGAAAAGCCGGTATGGATACTGCAAGGCGAATTCGGCCGTGCCACGGTGAACTTCATCAGCCGGCCGCTTGTCGCGCATGCGCACTCGCAGTACCAGTTCCTGTTCAAGCTCGGCGGGAGCGACTGCGATTTCCGGATGGGTGCCGAGGAATGCACGCTCAGTGCGGACTCCGCCATCTGCCTGAATCCGTGGGTCGAACACGCAAAGTGCGCGAACAAGGACACGCCCTCGCTGATCCTGTCGCTCGTGATCGAAACGCCCTGGTTGCGCAAACGGCTCGGCCTGGCGGACGGCGGCCCGGCCGACATCTTCCCGCGCAGGATGGTTGTCGTGACGCCCGACGTGCAGCATCACGTCGACCGTTTGGCGGCCGCCATCACGAATCATCTCGTTGCGCAGGATGCCGGCTGCCTGCCGATCCTCGAGGATCTCGTCACGGCGCTCGGGCGCGATTTTGCCGATCCGGAGCTGACGACACGCATCGCACCGTCGACACGGCCGGTCGACTTCAGAATCCGGAAGGCGCTCGACTTCATCAAGCGCACGCCGTCCGAGAACATGACGGTCACGCAGGTCGCCTCCGAAGTCGGGCTGTCGAGGTCGCGTTTCTTCGAGCAATTCCGGCGCTGCATGGGCATCTCGCCGCAACACTTCATCGACTGGGTTCGAATGTCGCACGCCATCCGGCTGCTCGCGGAGAGTGACCGGCCGCTCGCCGACATCGCGGACGAGCTCGGCTTCGAAGAGCATAGCCACTTCACTCGCTTCTTCGCGCAGCACATGGGCGTGCCGCCGAGCGATTTTCGCCGGCATTCGGTCAAGCTCGATCTCGAGCGTCTCGACTGACCGGCGCGGTCGGTCTGCCGCAAGCGCGCGGATGCGCACATGCGGCGCAGGTCAGGCCAACAGGTCGGACGGATCGGCAATCACCGGATTTGCCAGCACGCCCAGCCCGTCGATCTCGATTTCGACCCAGTCGCCCGGGCGCATGTGCACGAGACCCGGCGTCGGAAACGGCCCGTACTGTCGCGACAGGTCATTCCCTTCCACGTCGTCCGGCTCCGGCTTCAGCGCGCCCGGCGTCCCCATCGCGATCAGGTCGCCGGGTCGCAACCGATAGCCGCGGCTCAGGTAGCTGACCGTGCGCGCGACGTCGATCAGCATGTCGTCGAGGGGCGCGCGCTGCCGGACGACGCCATTGATACGCGTGAGCACCGTGTGCTTCGCCGGGTCGCCGAACTCGTCCGACGTCATCAGCCATGGGCCGTAAGACCCCGACGCTTCGAAACATTTCCCGAGGCCGAATTGCCGGTTGTGCACCTGGTACTCGCGCACCGAGCCCTCATTGAGGCACGTGTAGCCGGCGACGTATTCGAGCGCGCGCTCGACGGGGATGTAGCGCCCCGGCTTGCCGATGATCACGCCAAGCTCGCCCTCGTAGTCGAATGCGCGTGCGACCGCTTCGGGCGGCGCGACGATCGGCTCACCCGCGCCGACGTACGACGCGGCCGTGCGCAGGAACAGATGCGGATAGTCGGGATTCGTTTGCAGGCCCGTCTCGGCGATATGGCTCTTGAAGTTCAGCGCGAGCGCCCACATCGCGTTCGGCCTGCCGAGGAACGGCTTCAGCGTCACGGACGCGAGCAGTCGATTGCCGGTCTTGCCGGTGGCCGATTCGCGCAGGCGTTCGAGCCCGCCGTTCATCTCGAGAATCTCGATCAGATTCGTCGGCAGATCCGGTGCGATTTCCGCGACGGGGACGAAATGCGTATCGCTGGTGACGACGCCGAGCGCTTGATGGCCCGCGTCCGAGTAAGCAATGATTTTCATGATTGAGCGTGATTCCGCAAGTTTCCAGGAAGACGTGTCGATAACGATTCAGTGCGCGGCCGGCGCGCCGCCGGCGGCCGGTTCGCGACTGGCCGCACGGCGGCCGACGATCGCCAGCACGCCGAGCGCAGCGATCGCGGCGATTGCCGGCACCACGGCGACGAGCACGATGTCGCGCGAATTCCAGCCTGTCGCGAGCAGCGCCCCGCCGATCGCAGGGCCGACGAACGAACCGATCCGCCCGATTGCATGCCCCCAGCCGACTCCGGTCGCGCGGATACCCGGCGGATAAAACGCGACCGCAAGCGCCGTCTGCCCCATGATTCCGTTCACAAGCCCCGCGCCGATCACGCCGATCGACAGCAGCACGGTCGACGGCGACAACGCGGCCTGACTCAGCGCCGCAATGCCGGCGATCACGCCGACGATCCCCACCGCCAGCGCCGACTTAACGCGCAACCTCCCCGAAACCGTCATCGCCGTCACCACAGCCGTCATCAGCAGGTTGCCGCTCAATCCGCCGACACTGAACGCGGCCATGCCGGCCGGTGCTCGATCGAGCGAAAAGCCGAACGAGAGGAGCATGGTCGGAAGCCAGAACAACAGTGCATAGACGTCCATGAAGATCAGGAACGAAAACAGCCACAGCACGCCGGTATAGCCCGCGCGTCCGTCAGCGAACAGCGCACGCACCGGGCTCGCCACCGGCTGCTCCGGATGCTGTGTATCCGTTGCCGTGGATGCGGGCGCGGGCAGGATCCGGAAAAACGCCGGCGCGACCGCGAACGGCAATACGCCGCCGATCAGGAACACCGACTGCCAGCCGAAGCGGTGCATCAGCGGGCCGCCGATCAGCCCCCCGGTCACGGCGCCGACCGACATCCCGGTCGTCACCAGCACCGACGCGGCCACCTTGTGCTTCGCGCCGATGATCGTCGCCGACGCGGTGATCGCGATCGGCAGCGCCGCACCCAGGCCGATCGCCGCCAGGACACGCAGCGCCGACAGCAGCGCCACGCTGCTTGCCGACGTCGTCAGCAGCGTACAGCCGCCGAACAGCGCGACGCTGGCCAGCCCGACCGCACGATGTCCGAAGCGATTGGCGAGCGAGCCCGTGACGATGAAGCCGATCGCCGCGCCGACATTCGTTGCGACGAAAACCGGCGTGAATGCAGCCGGTGCGAGATGCCAGTCCCGAGCCAGCGTCGGAACGACGAACGATATCGACGTCGTGTTGAAGCCGTCGAGCACGACGACGAGAAAGCAAACGAGCAGCGCGACTGCCCGGCTCATTCCGCCGACCGTCGGCATGCCGGCGTCGACTGCGGTATTTTGATCATTCAGTTTCACTACGCAACCTCCTGCGGCGCACGCGGTCCGGTTCGCCGCGAAGCGCGAACCCGGCCCGTGCGGCCGCCCGTTCCAAAGCCGAAAAAAACGTGCGCCTACGCGCGCACGGAATCCGACAGGCGCCGCAGCATCTCGGCGGAGAAAATTTTCTTCGGCACCATGCAGTGCACGCCTTTCGGCGGTTCCGTCTTGTAGACGGTGCCGGTCTGGCGCGCATACTGCGTGATCCGGAAGCTCCCGGCTACACTCAGGATGCCGTAGCAATCGACCGCCGCAATCCCGGTGGCCGACGACATCCAGCCGATCGTTTGACGAATGCACGAAACGAGTGCGTCGTCGAGGCTATTGGCGAAACCGAAGCCGATCCAGTGCTCCGGGGTCTCGGCCATCGGGCCGTTGAGCGACGATCGCTTGTGGAGCAGGAACTGGATCCGCATCTCCTCGAATGCGGATTCGATCGACGTCTGATCGACATTGCCCTCGCCCGATGCGCCCATCGAACCGCCCGTCCACACGCGTGCGCCGGCGACCTGCACGGGCAGGAATACCGACGTCCCGACGCCGAGCACGGCGCAGTCGAGATTGCCGCCGTAGCTACCGGCGAAGTTCGCGCTTGTCACGCGGTCACCGGGCGGCTGGGTGCCGAGATACGCCTGAAACGGCTTCAGCGGAATCTGCACGCCCGGTACGTACGACGCGTAAGTGCGCGCGTCGTCGAACTTCAGGTAACGAAGATACGGACCGAAATCGCCGGGCAGTGCGCCGACGCCCGGAGGCGCGGAGTTCCAGCCCCAGTCGATCGGTCGCATCTTCAGCATGCGGCATTCGACAACGTCACCGGGTTCAGCGCCCTCGATCTCCACGGGTCCGATCAACGAGAAGGCGCCGTTCGGATATTTCTTGCGGATAGGCTCGCGCTCCTTGAATCCCATCCCGTACTTCGCTTCATTGCCCCAGTTGGTCCACGTGCCGTCGTACCAGACCGTGTCACCGGACCGGATCGACGCCGCCGCCTCGGCATCCGGTGTCATTTGACCGACCTGCACTGTTTTCCACGACGGCACGAGCTTCACCGTTTTACCGCCCGGCAACACACGCATCGTGGCTGCGTGCGCCTTCGGGGCCGCCGTTTGCGCGCGTGCGACGCCGACGAAACCTGCGGCGATCGCGCCGAAGCCGAGCTTCAGCATGGTGCGGCGGCATTGCGCGGTTCCGTCCATCGTTACCGCACCGCTCGTCTCCATGTCACTTGCCGGGGTGTCGCCCGAGTGTTCCATTTTCATGTTGTGTCTCATACGTCTTCCAGACCTGGTTTTAAGGACAATGCGCGTTCAACGCGCGGATTGAGCGCCGAGCCCGGCGATCGCCTTCAGCACCACCTGATCGTCGGTCTCGGACGGCGCGCCGGCGGCGCCGATCGCGCCGAGCAGATGACCGTTCATGAACACGGGGAACGTGCCGCGGCCGGGCAGGAACGGCGCGTAATAACCGGCGCCGGACATGTTGCTGTACTCGGACGGATCGTCGCGGTAGCGATGTTCGAGCGTGACGCCGGATTGGCCGCCGAGCGCGACGGACGCGAATGCCTTGCCGCGTGCGAAGTCGATACTCGAAAACGACGCACCGTCCATCCGCACCGCGGCGAGCAGATGACCGCCGGGATCGACGACGGCGAAGCCCATCGCAAGGTGCCGTGCGTTGGCCTCGGCGATTGCGAGCGAGAGCAGTGCCTGCGTTTGTGCATAGCTCAGAACATAGGCCGGCATCGCGACGTTGCCGTGTGTGTCTTCGGCGAACGAAGCGTGCATCGCGCCGGCGAATCCGGCCCAAACGCCCACCAGCTTCAGCAACCACCGAACCCGTAACCTGAATGTCACTTCCATCTCCTGACTCCACTTCACCGCGTACGCCCGAGTCCCGGCATCTGTCCGGCCAAGCTGTATGGCTCGGCCATCCGGCCTCGCGATCTACCTTCGCGTCCGATATTCGGTGTCACGCAGCGGTAGGGAGCGATGCTCAAAAAATCCGCGGGAGCCCATCTCCCGCGGAAAATCACCGCACTGGAGCCCTTACTCCGTCGCGAACACCGCGACACCGGTTCCCGGGAACTGCGCGGACGAGCCGGCACCGTACGGAACGAAAACGTGATGCGACGCACTGTCGACTGCGACCGAATGCGAGAACTTGCCGGTCGGAACGATCGCGACGAGGCTGCGGGTGCTTGCGTCGATGATCCCGAGGGACGGGTCGAACTTCGCGTCCTTCGCACCAACCCGCGATACGTTGTCCGCCGAGTGGTGGCCGCCGGCCAGGAAGTAGCGATTCGAAACCATGTCGTAGGCCACCTCGTCGGCGCCGCCGAACGGGATTTGCGCGAGCGGCGTGCCGTTCGTCCGGTCGATGATCAGCGTCGTCTGCTTGCCGCCTTCGTCGGGATCGCAGCCGATCAGCGCATCGTTGCCCGGCCCGAGCGCGAGACCGCTCGGGCTTTCGCAGCCCTTGAGCTTGAACGCGGCCTGAACGGTCGGCTTGCCCTCGAGCACCGACTTCACCGGAATCAGGTCGACCTCGCCCTTGGGGTTGGCCTTCGTCCCGTCGTTGTTCAGCACGAAGTTGTCGTTCTTCGGGTCGAACTCGCACGCCTCGAGGCCGGTCGAATCCGCGAGCGGCATCTTCGCGATCACCGAATGCGTGTCGGTATTGATGAAGGTCACGAACGGGGGCTGCTCGGCACCGCTCGAGAACATCGCGACATGATGCTTGGGGGCGAGGCAGCCCTCGTCCGCACGAATGCCCGACGAGCTGACCTCGATGCGCTTGACGAGTTGCTTCGACGCGACGTCGATCACCTTGACGGCGTTCACGTCGCCCACATACACCAACGACGTGCCGGGAATCGGCAGCACGCCTGACGGGCCCGACTTTTCGTGCGTCGGACCGATACCCGCGAAATCGGCCTTGATCCGATCGCGGAGCTTCATCGTGGTCGCGTCGAATACGTCGAGTGTCCCGTTCGCACCGTCAGCGAGGTAGTAGTTGCCGTCCGACGCTGCGCTGATATCGAAACCGAACGGCTTTTCGCTCGTGACCGGAATGGTCGTAATCAACTTCGGGCCGCCACCAGCGGCATCGGCTCCCCACGCAACGGCAGCGGCGGCCGTCAGGCTCATCATTGCGAATGCGACATAGGCTTGTTTCATCTTTGACTCCTCCTGGTACTCATCGATAGACCCGGTACGAACCGGGACGCGAAGCTTTCGCGGTTTGCCGGCACCCTGTCGGCGAACCGCCGCTCGATATGGTCAGAACGTGTGTGCGAGGCCGACCCGGATGTCCGCCTGATGGCCGGTCGGCGCCGGCGCGAAGCTCGCGCCGATCACCGCATCCACGCCCGCGGATGCCTTCAGGTAATCGGACGACAAGTAGACCGTCGTGCGCTTCGACAGCGAATACAACGCCGCGGCGGTGACCTGATTCCACGCGTGCGCTTCGAAGCTCGTGTGCTGATAGCCGCCGACGAGCTGGAACGCGGGGGTCACCTGCCACGTCGCACCGCCTTCGTAGACGTTCATGACCGACTTCGCGTCCTGGAACTTCAACACCGTATTGGTGTAGTCCGCGTACAGCGTGACGTTGCCGATCGCGTACGAACCGCCGACACCGAGCGTGCCGAGCGAGCGGATCTGGAAAGACGGCGCCGTGTCGGTGACGCTGTCGCCCGACCCGGTCGCAACGGGAAGGCCGAAGAACGAATGCACACCGATCTGCGCGTATGGATCGATCGTCGGCGTTGCGACGAACGTGTACATCGTCGCGAGCGTCAGCGGCCCGTTCGTGTACTGCAAACCGGCGCTCCAGCCGCTGCCGTCGTGGAAGCTGCCGGGGGTATTGCTGAACCCGTACATCGCACCGAACTGGAATCCACCCCACGTCGGGCTCATGTACTTGATCGAGTTCGTCAGCCGATCGTTGTTCGTGCGGTCGAAATCGCCGAGGTGAATCGCATAGCCGCTGCCGGCAGAACTGACGTTGAGCGGCGCGAGGAATTCGGCGGTGAAGTCGAACTGCTTGCCCAGCGTGATCACGCCGTAGGGTGTCTGTACGCCGACATACGCCTGTTGCCCGAACAACGTATTGGGCTGATTCAACTGCCCGTTGTTCAGGTTGTACAGCGACGACAGCTTGAACACCGCCCGGTAACCGCCGCCCAGTTCCTCCGCACCCGACATGATCCAGAGGTTCGGGAACAACACGCCGCTGTCCATCTTGAAGTTGTGATGCCCGCCTTCGTTCGTCACGTAAGTCAGGCCGTTGTCGATCTTCCCGGAGAGCGTGATGCTGCTCTGTGCGAAAGCCGATCCGCTCAACACCACGCCGATCACTGCCGCGATCGCTGTTTTTTTCATCTCCACCACTGTCTTCCCCTCCATTTCAGTGTTTCGATACCGGATGCCTTCGAACGGAATGTCTTATTCAATCTGTATAACTAATCATTCCAATGGCCATTTCGGAAGTGAAAGGTAGCGAGAGCCGATTTGATTTCCCGCCTGAACCGGATCGCGCGATGCCGATCACCTGGAGTTCATGTTAAGGACACTTCGGTCGGTGACCGTCGCCGAAGAGTCCCGCCGCTTGTCAAATCGTCTCTTTGTTTTCGTCGGGCAGACCTTGCTTGCGGGCCGTCAGCCGACCCGCTCGGCATGCCGGCGCCCGAGCGCGTCGGTGAGCACCGCGATCAGGAGCACGACGCCGACGACCAGCGGCTGCAGGTTCGCATTGAGATTCAGCAGGTTCATCCCGTCGATGACGAGCGCCAGTGTCAGGCAGCCAAGCAGCGTGCCGAGCAAGGTGCCAGTTCCGCCGAAAAGCGAAGCACCGCCGATCAGGATCGCCGCGATCGCAGGCAGCAGGATCGGATCGCCCATCGCCGAATCGGCCGCATTCACGCGTGCGAGATAGACGACCGCGGTGATCCCTGCCATCAGGCCGCTGATCGTGTAGACCGCAATCCGGCGGCGGCGCACCGGAATCCCGGACAGCCTCGCAACTTCCGGATTCGCGCCGATCGCATAGATCTCGCGGCCGATGTTCAGGCGCGCGGTGACGACCGAGCCGACGACGAGCACGAGCAGCATCATGTAGACGGGAATCGGCACGCCCCACCAGAAGCCGGTACCGAGGGCACGAAAGCCGGCCGGGAAGCCGAAGATCTCGTTGCCGCCCATGTAGTGAAATGCGAGCCCCTGCACGACCCAGAGCATCCCGTAGGTCGCGAGGAACGGCGGTAGCCGCAAGAGCGTGACCGCCAATCCGTTCAGAAGCCCGATCGACGCACCGCATGACAACGCAATCGCGACGGCGAACCACGGGGACACACCTGCTTTCATCGCGCCCGCGGCCAGACACGCGGAAAGGGTGAGGTTCGCAGCGATGGACAGGTCGAACCCGCCCGACAGGATCACGATCGTGAGGCCGGACGCAAGCAGGAACATCAGACTGGCCTGCCGCAGCACATTCAACAGGTTTCCTGACGTAGCGAAACTGTCCGATGCGAACCCGAGCGCGATGGCAAGTGCACCGACAAACACCGCTCGATAGATCAGTGCGGTCGCGTCTTCGGACAAGCGACCACGATGCTCGAGGCCCATGACGCGCATCACGGCAAACGGAGATTGATTCCGGGTAGTCATGCTTGCGCTCCTGCGACGCGGGATTTGCGGACACTATCGATGACGACGACCGCGAGAACCAGCAAGCCGATCGTCACGACCTGCAGCGACGATTCGATGCCGACCAGGTTGAGTGCGTTGCGAAGCACGCCGATCGTCAACACGCCGATCGCCGTGCCGGGCAACCACCCTTCCCCGCGCTCGAACGACGTACCGCCGAGAACGACCGCGGCGATTGCGTCGAATTCCATGCCGATCGCCGCATTCGGCTCCGCCGCGTTCATCCGTCCGACGAGCAGGAGCGCAGCAAGGCCCGCGAACAGACCGCTCATCACGTAGATCGCGACGTGATAGAAGCTGGCGCGGACCCCCGCTAACGTGAGCGCGTCGCGGTTGCCGCCGATCGCGAACACGTATGCGCCGAACCGGGTGTGGTAGAGAAGCAGATGCGTGACGGCGTATGCCGCGAGCGCGCAGGCAATCGGGAACGGAACACCGAGTACCGACGACCCGTAAAGCGCACCGACAACAGGATTCGCGACGACAACCGCGTTGCCGTCGGTCATCACGAGCGCGACACCGTGCGCGACGCCGAGCGTGCCGAGGGTCACGACGAACGGTGGCAGCCCCAGTCGCGCGACGAGCGTACCGTTCAGCAAGCCGATCGCGATACCGACCGCCGCGGCCGCGCCGAGCGCGGCACCGATTCCTGCGCCGGCGCCGAGCAACTGCGCGAATACGACGCCGCAGAGGCTCAGCAGCGCACCGACCGACAGGTCGAGCCCCTCGCTCAGGATCACCAGGGTCATCGGCATCGCGATCATCACGAGGATCGAGACCTGAAGGCCGATGTCGACCAGATTCGCGCGCGACGCGAAACCCTGTACGCCGAAAGCCGCCGCCGCGACCAACGCGACGCTGGCCCACACGATCGAAGGCAGCGGCCGTTTGCGCCGCGCTGCCGGGTCCCCGCCATTACGTTTCGTTTCAACCGACATCGTCAACCTCCGTGCATTGCCAGACCCAGAATGCTTTGCTCGCTCAACTGTTCACGCTGCAGTTCGCCCGAAATCGCGCCGCCACGCATCACGTATGCGCGGTCGCAAACATGCACGATCTCAGACAGCTCCGAGCTGATCAGCAGGACGGCCGCGCCCTCCTCGACCAGCCGCTCGATCAGGTTGAAAATTTCGGTCTTCGCACCGATATCGATGCCGCGCGTCGGCTCGTCGAAGATGTACAGCCGACACTCGGCACTGAGCCACTTGCCGATCACGATCTTCTGCTGGTTGCCGCCGCTCAGGTTGCGCGCCCGCTTCGCCGGGTCGCCCGGTGCGATCCGCAGCATGTCGATCAAGTCGCGCGTCGCTCGCGTTGCACGGGCCGGGCGATACCAGCCCTTCGGGAACAGGTGCCACAGGCTCGACACGAGCAGGTTCTCGTGCACCGAGCGGCGCAGTGCGAGACCTTCCTGCTTGCGGTTTTCCGGAATCAGGCCGACGCCGCGTTTGACCACCTCGTGCGGGCCGCCCGACACCGTCTTGCCGAAAATCTCGATGCGGCCGCCCTGGATCGGGTCCGCGCCGATCACCGCGCGTGCGACCTCGGTCCGCCCGGCGCCGACCAGGCCCGACAACCCAACGATCTCGCCGCAGCGCACCTGCATGTCGACCCCGTTCACACCGGTCGACGTCGTCAGATCGCGCACGTCGAGCGCGATCTCGCCGCATGCGCCGAAATAACGGCGCTCATAGACCACGCCGACCTTGCGCCCGACCATCAGCGCGATCAACTGATCGGGGGTCGCTTCGCCTGCCGGCATCGAGGTAACGAGGCGGCCGTCGCGCAGGACGGTCACGCGATCGCCGAGATCGAACACTTCCTTCATCCGGTGCGAGATGTAGACGATCGCAACGCCTGCGTCGCGCAACCGATGCACGACCGTGAACAGCGCGTCGGCTTCCCGGTCCGAGATGGCCGCGGTCGGCTCGTCCATCACGAGCACGCGCGCGTCGTGCGACAGCGCTTTCGCGATCTCGACCATCTGCTGCTGCGCAACGCCCAGGTCCGCCGCATGGGCGCGCGTGTCGTACGCGAGCCCGAGTTGCGCGAGCACGGCGGCCGCGTCCGAATGCATGCGCCGGTGATCGACGAGGCCGAAGCGGTTGCGAGGCTCGCGGCCGAGATAGATATTCTGCGCGATCGACAGATGCGGCACGAGCGAGAATTCCTGGAATATCACCGCGATGCCCAGGCGCTTCGCGTCAGCCGGCGATTCGATCACGACCGGCATGCCGTCGTATCGGATCTCGCCGCTATCGGCACGGTAAGCGCCGAACAACACCTTCATCAGCGACGATTTCCCGGCACCGTTCTCGCCGAGCAACATGTGTACCTCGCCGGGATACAACGTGAGGTCGACGTCGGTCAGCGCAGCCACGCCAGGAAAATTCTTGCAGATCTTGCGCAATTCGAGACGCGGAACGCGCCCGGTCGAAGTTTCCATACTCATCTCCACGGTGCTGTTCGGTAAACAGCCGCGCGTTACGCGACAGCCGGGCGCCGTACCGCGCTACGGCCCGCCCGGCCGCGCACGTCACTTGCTGGCCACGTCGCTCCACGCCGGGCATTGACGCTGATCGCCCGGTAGCTCGAACGGTGCGTAGTTCGTCTTGTCGATCACGATGCCCTTGATCAGCACCGTATCGGGCACGGGTTCTTTCCGCAGCGCGCGGACCGCGGCCATCGTCGCGATGCAGCCCATCTTGAAGCCGTTGAATTCGGCGGTCGCAAGCAAGCGCCCTTCCTTGATCGCCTTGACCGACTCCGGCACGCCGCCGATGCCGACGACCTTCACCTGTTTCTGGCCCGCCGCCTCGAGGGCTTCGATCGCGCCCATCGCCATCACGTCGGCGGCCGCCAGCACGCCGTCGATCTTCGGATTCGACTGGATCAGGTTCTCCATCACCTGAAGCGCCTGCAACCGCTGATAATTCGCCGGCTGCGACGCCAGCAGGTGAACGTCCGGGAATTCCTGAAGGGCCTTCCTGAACCCGCGCACGCGCTCGTCGCTCGTCGTCGAGCCTTTAACGCCTTCGAGGATCACGACATTGCCCTTGCCGCCGAGGCTCTTGAACAGATACCGCGCAACGTCGAGACCGAGGTTGTAGTCGTCCGCGACGACGACCGACGAAAACTTGCCGCCCGCCACGCGATCGTTGTAGTTGACGACCGGAATGCCGATCGTGTTGATCTTCTGGATCGCGGGCACGACGCCGTGCGGATTCACGCCCATGAACAGCACGGCGTTCGGCTTCTTCACGCCAACGTCTTCCAGCTCGCTCAGTTGCTCGCCGAGGTCGTTCGGGCGGGTCGGCACGTAGTGCGTGACCGACACGCCGAGCTGCTTCGCCTCGGCGTTGACGCCGGCGCGAACGAGCGCGAAATGCGGATCGACCTGGTTCTTGTAGAAAGCGGCGATCGTCTCGCTTGCCGCAAGCGCGCTCGCGCCATGGAAGATGCCGATCGCCGCCGCAGACGCGGCGACGATGCACATCGCGGCCCGTCTGCGTGCCGGCGGCCGTTCGGGTTTAGGGTTCGTCTCCATCCACTGGCTCCTGTACGTCGTTCACATTGGCCACGCCGCCTTCCGGCATGGCATCCTGGGCAACAGCGCGCAACCGTTTGCACGAATTCAGGCAAAAGGTGGCCAGGTAACGCATCGGCGTTACATGTCGCACCTTTGAATCGACCCGTCTTTTCCCGGGTTTCTGCGTGCCCGACCGCCGGTGGCAACTTCGGCGCTGGAAACGCTTTGACCGGTCGCATCGTCCACGTGATTCACTTTATGCAAACGTATGCACATCCTACCCAAGGGAATTACCCTGTCAATGAGGTTTAGTGCTGAAAACATTAGGGTTTCACCTGCAACATTGATCGCAACCCATTGCATCGATACAATCGGATCCCTATTCACCAGCAGGTTCCATGAGCCAATCCTCCGAAACGCGCGGCACCGGCCGCGTCACGATTCGCGAAGTCGCCGCGGCGGCATCCGTCAATGCGTCGACGGTGTCGCGCGTGCTCAATCCGGCCACACGCCACCTGATCGGCGATGAGGTCGTGCGCCGCGTGCTCGCCGTGGCCAAATCGCTCGGCTATCGACAGAACCGGCTTGCCTCTGCACTGCGCGGCGGGCAATCGAAGGTGATCGGCGTGTGCCTGCCCGACATCTCGAACCCGGTGTTCCCGCCGATGGTCTGCGGGATCGAGGAGGAGCTCGCGGCCGAAGGCTATGGCGTGCTGATCGCGAACATCGTCGGCAAGCCCAAGAACCAGGAGCGGATGCTCGAGCAGATGCTCGAACGCCAGGTGGACGGCCTGATTCTCGCGACCGCCGCGCGGCACGACCCGCTCGTGCGGCGCTGCATCCTCGACGGCGTGCCGGTCGTGCTCGTCAATCGCGGTGAGGACGGCGGCCACGTGCCCGAAGTCGTCAACGACGACTTCCTGTCGATGCGGCTCGCGGTCGAGCATCTGGTCGGGCTCGGGCATACGCGCATCGCGCACCTGTCCGGGCCGGAACGGCTCGCGACCGGCCTGTCGCGACTGCAGGGCTTCCAGATCGCCACCCAGCAGCACCATCTTGCGGCCAACGTCGTCGTCGAAGCAGCCGAGTTCACGCGCGAAGCCGGGCGCGTCGCATGCGCGCAGTTGCTCGACACGCATCGCAGCGTGACCGCCATCATCGCGGCGAACGATTTGATCGCGCTCGGCTGCTATGACGTGTTTGCCGAGCGGCGGATCGTGTGCCCGAAGGACATCTCGCTGATCGGGCACAACGATATGCCGCTGCTCGACATGCTGAATCCGTCACTGACCACACTCCGAATCCAGCATCGCGAGATGGGCCGCCAGGCCGCACGCCTGTTGCTCGGCATGATCACGACGCCGGGCAAGGCACCGATGCGCATCACGCTGCCGCCCGAACTGATCGTGCGCGGATCGACGGGTGCGCCTCGGGCGGCAGGCGGCCGGGCACGCGCGAACTGACGCCTCGCGCCGATCGACCAGCCACCGAAACGGTCGTTGCCGTCTGCGCGCATACGTGCGAATCGGGCGAGACCAATATAAGGTTGCGGGCCCGCGGAAACCTGACCGGAACGGCTTGCGGCTTGCCGGATCATCCGATTTTCGCGGCAGCATCGAGCAGGCGCGGGCGGCGTTGCGCCACCCGGCCTGCGTTCGCCTCTAGTCGCGCGGAGGGCGCGCGAACGGCATCGCGAGCAGGATCCTGACAGGACGGTCCGATCGGTTATGCAGCGAACGCCGTTCGCCCGGCGCGAGGCGGCACGAATCGAACACCTGCAATTCGACTTCGACACCGTCCGCGTCTACGCACACCCGACCTTCCAGCACGACGTAATGCTTCTCGACGCCCGATCCGTCCATCGTCGTGTGCCCGCCCGGCTCGATCGTCGACACGCCGAGCCAGAGCGATTCGGCCGGGCCAGCCTCTCGTCCTTGCAGGCGCACGCATTGCATCCCGAAATGATTCGGCGGGAAATATTCGGGCGCATCGCGAAAGCGCGTGACGTTCATGGCTTGAGCAGCACCCGGTTCGCGGTACCGCCGAATACCGTCCGATACGCGTGCGCCGCATCCGCAAGGTCGAACACGAAGCCGGCATCGATCGGGAACGGCTTCAACGAACCCTGCTCGAATGACGGCAACAACGCGTCGAGGACGTCGGCGCAGTGTCGCGTGTCGAGCGCGAGCGTGTCGATCCCGACGTAGGTGTGCTGCCCGCGATAGAACGCGAAGATGTCGAACGGCACCGCACGCTCGATCGTCGAGATGAGGATTTGCGTGCCGCGCACGGCCATCGCGCGATTCGCACGCTCGAAGTACGGGCTCCCGACCGTGTTGTAGACGATGTTTGCGCCACGGCCGGCCGTCATCTCGAGCACGAGCTCGTCGAATGGCTCCGCGGACGCGTTGATCATCGTCACGTCGCCGGTGGCGTGCCCGACGTATGACGGATCGTCGCGCACGACACCGATCACCTCCGCCCCCGCCATGGTCGCCAGCTGGACGGTCGCTTGCCCGACCTTGCCGTTTGCGCCCAGAACGAGCACGACGTCGCCGCGCCGCACGCCGCCGGCACGATGCAAGCCCTCGAAAGCGGTGACGAACGGTACGCCGATCGAGCCCGCCTCGTCCATCGTCAGGTTTGCCGGTTTCTCGCGCACACTGTGCGCCGGCACGACGAGATGGCTGGCGTGGGTGCCGTCGCGCCGGATGCCGAGCTCGCCGCTGCTGCCCCACACCTCCTTGCCGATCAGGTTCGGCGGACCGTCGATCACGCGCCCCGCGTAATCCCGGCCCGGCGTGCGCGGCCACACCGCGTGCGGCATGAAGCCGAGCACGGCCTTCACGTCGCTCGGGTTGACGCCCGCGCTCTCGATCTCGATCAGGCAGTCGGTCGTATCGATTGTCGGGACAGGCTGCGTGTCGATGCTCAGTGCGAGCGCGCTGATATCAGCGCTTTTCTGCTGGACGCGAATGCATTTCATGCTCGATTGATTCCTGGAAAATGTCGATTCGGACGCATGGCGCGGCAACCGTCGGGCCACCGCGCCATGCGTCGCTCTGAATGTCGTTCGTCGGGTTCCGCTCAGGATGCAAGGCCGAGGCATTCGCGTGCGTCGCGGCTTGACGCGATCTCGCCACCGAGCAGCGTGACGATCTCGCGCGCCCGCGCGACAAGCGCCGCATTGCTCTCGGCGAGCACACCTTTCTCGATGTAGATGTTGTCTTCGAGGCCGACACGCACGTGCCCGCCCGCGAGCCACGCCTGCGCGACGATCGGAAACTCGAAACGCCCGATCCCGAACGCAGACCATATCGCCCCCGGCGGCAACAGGCCGCGCGCATACAGCAGCGTTTCCGGCGACGCCGTGAAGCCATACTTGACGCCGCTGACGAACGTCCAGAGCCCGGGGCCGTCGAGCACGCCGCTCGCGATGAGGTCCCGCGCCAGATGGATATCGCCGGAGTCGAAGATCTCGAGCTCCGGCTTGACGCCGGCCCGGCGTATCACCTCGGCCATCCGCGTGACGTTCTTCGGGGTGTTGATCACGACCTCGCCTCCCGAATTCATCGTGTTCAGGTCGAGGCTGCAGATGTCCGGTTTAAGCGCGAGTATGTGTTCCACACGCTTTTCGGGCGGCAGAAGCGTGGTGCCCGGCGCGGCCACCCTGGGATCGTCGTCGCTCGGAATGAAACGTCCGCCCGGACCAGTCGTCAGGTTGATGATCAACTCGCGATCGACCGCGCGAATCCGGGCCATGACGTCGCGATAGAGATCGACGTCCATCGAGGGTCTGCCCGTGGCCGGGTCGCGAACGTGGATGTGTACGACGGCGGCGCCGGCCTGCGCGGCTTCGAGCGAAGCATTCGCTATCTGCGCGGGCGTGACCGGCAGGCCCGGATGCTGGTCGGGTCGCGTGATGTTGCCCGTGACGGCGCACGTAATGATGGTCTTGCGAGCATGCATCGAAAGGTCTCCAGGCAATCAGTTCAGCCGGCGGCCACCATCGACGACGATCGTTGCGCCGGTACTGAACGTCAGCGTCGTCGCGCAGGCGACGATGGCAGCAGCGACATCGTCCGGCGCGCCGATCCGGCGTAGCGGTGTCGTCGCGGCGGCCTTCTCGTTGAAATCATCGCCGCGCCCGGGAACGAACTGCGTATCCACGACGCCGGGAGACACGTTCACGACGCGAATGCGCGGCGCAAGTGCGCGGCCCAGCGACAGCGCCATCACGTCGATGCCCGCTTTCGCGGCGCAGTACGCCACATTGCTGCCATTGCCGGTCGTACCCGCGATGGACGACACATTGACGACGAGCCCGTCGCCCGATTCGTCGAGCAGCGCACGAAATGCCCGAATTGCCGCGAACTGGCCGCGCCAGTTGACTTTCATGATCTCGTCGATCAGGTCGTCCGTCAGCGCGTCGAGGTCCGCATGGCGAACCGGCTTCGTGAAGCCGGCGGCATTCACCAGGATGTCCGCTCGCCCGTAACGCTTGCGCACATCCTCGGCGAGCGCGGCGAGCGTCGCGCTGTCGGTGATCGTCGCGAGCGCGGCCGAGTGTCCTTCGCCGGGCAGTTTGTCGGCGATGCGCTGCGTGGCGTCCAGGTCGCTTCGTCCGACAACGACAACACGCGCGCCCGCTTCCGCGAAATGCATTGCGGTCGTGACGCCGATCCCTCCGGTACCGCCGAGAACGACAGCGACTTTTTCGTTCAGATTACGTGACACTGACGCCTCCTGTTCAGTCGATGGGCGGCGTCGGGTACGTCGGCGTACCGTCGGCCATGATGAACTCGAAATCGAGCGTGTAATACACTTCGCCCGTTTCCGCGTACGGCCCCGTCCGCGGGTCATGGCGTTCGAAATTGCCGACGAGGCGACGATTCACACCGAACACGACGTCCGAGTCGAGATGCTCCGAATCATCGGCGAACACCTGCGACACCAGCGTCGCATGACCTTCCGCGACGATCACGAAGTGGATGTGAGCAGGCCGATACGGATGGCGGTTCTGCGCCTCGAGCAGCGTGCCGACGGGGCCATCGACGGGCACCGGGTAACCGGCGGGACGCACGGTACGAAAGTTGAACCGCCCCTGCGCATCGGTATGAAGGCGGCCGCGCAAATTGCGGTCAGGCTGGCTCGGGTCCTGGTTCTCGTAGAGACCGACCGGCGACGCTTGCCACACATCGACCGCCGCGTTCCCGACCGGCCGCCCCGACACGTCGAGCACACGACCGCGCATGAAAAGAGGCGAGCCAGGCGACCCCGGGCTTGCGATCGATTGGCCGTCTTCGTAGGCCGGCGAACCACCGCGATAGAACGGCCCGAGCAACGCGCCCGGCGTGCGTTCGGTCGAGTCGGAATTGTTCAGTAATGCGACCAGCGTCGAAAAACCGAGGACATCCGACAGAAGCACGACCTCGTTGTGCCGCTCGTTGCATGCGTGCCCCGCGGCACGGAGAAACGAGAGACCGCGCTCGAACTCCTCGTCCGTCAGCTTCACCTGCTTCAGGAACGCATGCCCGTGATCGACCAATGCATTGACGATCTCCTTCAGCCGAGCGTCCCGGGTTCCCGCCATCGCCGCCTTGACGATCGCGGTAACGGACGCGGGATCGTCGGTAATTGCACCCAATACCGCCTGTTCCGCCATGACATCCTCCATGCAACCGTTTGCATAAGTTGATTCAATGGTACCCGTCGATTTGCTCGGACAGATAGAGCGTTAACCCTAATCCACGGGAATCAGGCGATGAAAATGGGTATCCTGTGGAACGCAACCGTTTGCATAAAAGCGCTCCGAAGCATCGCGCGTTTCCCGACGGTTGCGTGATGCGAGCGCACGAGGTGCGCGCAAGCAGGTGCAGGCGGACGCTGTCACCTGCCCCGCCTGGCAGCGGAGCAGATGCGGCATCGAATTGTTATTGCCCGGGCGCGGACGCGCCGGCGGCGGCTTTCTGTTCTGCGGCTTTGTGCTCCGCCCTTTGGAGGCTCTGAGGATAGTGATCGTCCTTGCTCACGCGATAGCCGTTCTTCTCGAGCGTCCGCAGTTCCTGGTTCCGCTTCAGCCGAGCCTCCTTGCGCTGCGCTTTGCGTTGCGCCTTCAACTCCTGCTTCGACATCGGGGCAGTGGCCGCTGCCGGCGCAGCATCCGAATCCTGTGCGTACGCGACCGGTGCACCCAGCAGCACGACTCCGGTCAGTACCGCGAGTGCGAGCGGCCTCAGGCTGGACTTGTTCATGTGATTCTCCTCTTTTCGTCGATGATCGAATGACAAGCTACTGCGTGCCGGCGCCAGATCGACTTGTATCGATCGTGGATTCCTCCGATTCACGCCTTCACAAGTTACACGACGGCAAGATTATTTTTATTAAGACACCTGAATTTTCCTGATCGATGACGATAGCGACAGCAGACAGCCCATCGAACCGGCTGCACACCGCATAACCTGCCGCGGACTGCTCGCGGCAGGCCACGATCGACGAAATCATGTCGGACATGCACCCGTTATTGCACTGAGGAAAGCGGAATTGAAACTGTCACTCGAAGCCCTCGAAGCACTGGATGCGATCGACCGGACGAGCACGTTCGCCGAGGCGGCCCCCCTGCTGCACCGCGTGCCGTCGACCCTCAGCTATCTCGCGCAGAAGATCGAGAGTGACCTGGGGGTCGCCTTGTTCGACCGCAGCGGCCGCCGCGTGAAGCTGACGCGCGCGGGGCGCTTCGTCGTCGAGGAAGGCCGCCGGCTGCTCGCTGCCGCCGAGCAACTTGAACTGAGAGCACAGCGGATCCACGATGGCTGGGAAACCGAGTTGCGCGTGTGCGTCGATGAAGTGCTGCCGTTTGAAGGATTCTGGCCCTACGTGCATGAGTTCGACGCGCTCGAGATGGACACGCGTTTGCGCTTGTCGACCGAGGTGCTCGGCGGAACCTGGGATGCGCTCGTGTCGGGGCGCGCGGATCTCGTCGTCGGCGCAACGGGAGAGCCCCCGGCGCTGACGGACATCGTCGCACGCCCGATCGGCACGCTGCGTTATGTGTTTGCGGTCGCGCCGCATCACCCTCTCGCGAAAGTGCCGGAACCGATCACGCTCAGTGCCGTGACTCAATATCGTTGCGCGCTGGTCGGCGGTCCTTCTCGCGAATCGCTCCTGCGCTCGGCGGCGTTCCAACCGTCCCAACCTTACCTCGCGGTACCGACCCTTGCGACCAAGCTCGCGGTGCAGTGCGAAGGACTTGCTGTCGGCACGCTTCCCGCAGGCCTTGCCGCCCGCGCGATCGACGAAGGCAGGCTCGTGACGCGCCACGTGACCGGGATGCGCGAAACGGCCCAGTGCTATCTGGCCTGGCGCACCGACGAAGCCGGACGCGCGTTGCAATGGTGGCGAGACAAGTTCGATCGCCCGGATCTGCTCGAGCAATTCATTGCGCAGCAGTGAACGCAGGCGGTCAGGTCGACCCGATTCATCACTCGAGCGAAGCTCGCGCCGCCTGGGGAAAACATCCGGTGCCCCGATCCGGATCATTGCCGGCTTCTCTATCGGACGGTCGATCAGGGCGCCCTTCGAATCAGCATGTCTTCGATCAGTCGATGCTATGCCATTTTCCTTCCTCGATGTCTCAAACGTTTCGATCGAATGGATCGATTTTTTCGAAGTGACCTGCGCAGAACTCGAATTGCGCGCTTAAGCAATAATGTTTTACCAGCATCGCAATGCGGTCTCAGCTACACTGTTTTTATCGGCAGCTGACAAAAGGTATAGAGCGCCGCGCGTAACCGCATCGGAGGTAAATTATTATGGAATCCTTTATTAAAGCTATTGCCATCGCGGCGACGATCGCCGTTCCCGCAGTGTCGTTCGCCCAACCGGAGCAGCCGGCGAAGACCCGTGCGGAAGTTCGCAACGAACTCATTCAGATCGAAAGGGCGGGTTATAAGCCGTCCATGGCCAGAAGCACACCGTTCCCGGAAAACCTGCAGGCCGCCCAGGCACGCGTAGCAGCGTTGAACGGACAGAACGCGGGCCATCAGCCGGCACAGTGAGCGGCTCGTCGCCGTTGGGCAGCACCACCCTGCCCAACGCGCAATAGCACAACATTCGGCACGCCCGCTCTCCCCACAGCGGCTGCCGACCGCTAGGCCAGCAACAGAAAATTGCGAACGACCGCCGACGGCTCGTCGCATCGCGACGCAATGGCCAGCCTTGCACGAAGCGCATGACCCGCGAACGGCCGATAGACAACCCCGGCAACCTGCACCTGCGTAATCGCCTTCGGCACGACAGACACGCCGAGCCCGGCAGCGACCAGCGTCACCGCGGACGTGATCTGCGGCGCAGGTTGCGCCATGCGCGGCTCGAATCCGGCGGCGTTGCATGCGGCGACGATGTCGTCGAACAGCGCGCTGCCAGCCTCCCGCGGCACCTGCACGAACGATTCGTCGGCCAGCTCGGCCAGATCGATGCGCCGACGCTGCGCCAGCCGATGCGCGACGGGCAGCGCGACGAACATCGGTTCCTCGTCCCACTCGGACACCCGCAACGTCGCGGCGACACGACGCTGCGGCCGCACGATCGCGACGTCGAGGCGCCCTGCATCCAGCTCGTCCAGCAGGACGCCCGAGGTCGCTTCCTGCAACGTCAGCTCCGCATCCGGAAACGCCTCCCGAAATCGGCGAATCAGATCCGACACTTTCGAATTGAACGCCGCCGTCCCGGTGAAGCCGACCCGCAGATGGCCGGTTTCCCCGCGCGCAGCCCGCCTTGCCGCCCGTGCCGCACGCTCGGCATCGTCGAGCACGCGTCGCGCCTCTTCCGCGAAGACCTCGCCCGCCAGCGTCAGCTCGGCGCCGCGCGCGGTCCGCTTGAACAGCTCCACGCCGAGTTCGCTCTCGAGCGCCTTGATCTGCTGGCTCAACGGCGGCTGACCGATGCCGAGCGTTTCAGCGGCCTTGGTGAAATTCGACGTGGCCGCCACGGCCAGAAAGTATCGGAGATGCCTGAGTTCCATTCGCTAGTAACCTCACGGCGAGCCGGGCCGGCTCGTCAGCCAGTGGTTAAACATATCGCTGCGGTTTCTTTCATATATTGGACATATACATGACGGTGCGCAAGAATTCAGGCACTCCGTCGCACATCGAGTGCTCCATGTCCTCCCCTTCGATTTCCCGACCCATGCCCGGAACGCAGAACGCCGCGCCCGACGCGCTGCCTGCCGGCGTTTCCCCGCGCTCGGCCGCGTACAAGCGCATCGCGCTGGCGCTCTTCCTCGCCGGCTTTTCCACCTTCTCGCTGCTGTACTGCGTCCAGCCGCTGCTTCCCGCGTTCGCACGGGAATTCGGGCTGGGCGCGGCGTCGAGTTCGCTGTCGTTGTCGTTGTCGACCGGGTTGCTGGCGGTCTCGATTTTGTGCGCCGGCGCACTGTCCGAACGCGTCGGACGACGCGGGCTGATGTTCGCGTCGATGACGCTGGCCGCCCTGTTCAATGTGCTCGCCGCGCTGTCGCCCAACTGGAACCTTCTGCTGGTCTGGCGCGCGCTCGAAGGTTTCGCGCTGGGCGGCGTCCCGGCGGTCGCGATGGCCTATCTCGCGGAAGAAATCGCGTCCGAGGGGCTCGGTTTCTCGATGGGGCTCTATGTCGGCGGGACCGCGTTCGGCGGCATGATCGGACGGATCGGCATGAGCGCACTGGAAGAGCACTTCTCGTGGCGCACGGCGATGCTGACGATCGGCGTCGTCGATCTCGTCGCGGCGGTCGCCTTCGTGATGCTGCTGCCGCAATCGCGGCGCTTCGTGAAGCGCACCGACCTGACGCTGCGCCACCATTTGCAGCTGTGGAACGCGCAACTGCGTCACGCCCGGCTCCCGTTCGTGTTCGCGATCGGCTTCCTGGTGATGGGCGCGTTCGTGACGATATACAACTATGCGGGGTTCCGCCTCACGGCGGCCCCTTTCAACCTGAGCTCGACCGAGTGCGGCCTGATCTTCGGCGCCTACCTGTTCGGGATGGTGTCTTCATCGAGCGCCGGCGCGCTCGCCGACCGCCTCGGACGCGCACCGGTGCTGGTCAGCGGCATTCTCGTATTCGCGGCGGGCCTTGCACTGACGCTGTCGCATTCGCTCGTCGCGATCGTCGTCGGCATCGTGCTCGTCACGATCGGCTTCTTCGTCGCCCATGCGGTCGCGAGCGGCTGGGTCGGCCATCTCGCGGGATCGGCGAAAGGGCACGCCGCATCGCTGTACCTGCTTGCGTACTATCTCGGGTCGAGCGTGCTCGGCTCGGTCGGCGGATCGTTCTGGCAACACGGCGCGTGGGCGAGCGTCGCCGCGTATGTCGCGGTGCTGCTCGCGCTCGGGCTGCTGGCTGCACGGCGATTGACCCGCGCGTAAAGGACGTTGCGGGCGCGGCACTGCATACGTTCCTGATGAATCACGCCGCGGCGCTCGGCGGACGCCTGGACGTTAGCGTCCAGGTTTCCGGGTATCGCGCGATCTCCCGACTGGTCGCATCCGGCGCCGGCATCGGCATCGTGCCGCGAACGGCCATCGAACCGGGCGATCATCAACAGTTCGCCATCGTCGAACTCGAAGAACCCTGGTCGCAACGGGATCCGCGGGTCTGCGTGCCGCGCAATCCAAGCGACAAGAATATCTCGCGACAAACTCGTCGAGATCCTCTGCGACACGCGACACGACTCCGCCGTCGTGCCGGCCTCATAGCGGACTGCATCCGGTCCGAACGCTCGCTTACTGTCCGCAGCTCTGCCTCGACGCACCGCGTCAACCTCCGTGCGCATGGAATTCGGCGATGGCTTTCCACATCAATACCGGGTTCGAATACATCGGAAAATGCCCGCAATCCGGAATTTCGGATAGCGCGACACCCTGTGCCTCGAGAGCGCTCAAGTACGAAAGCGACGCGTTCTGCTCGCCGTACATGAACATCCGCGGGAACGGCAGCCCGAGGAATTTACGCATCAGGTCGCCGTTGTCGGACAGATCGACCATCGAACGGAATATCCCGCCAACCGCTTCCGCGCGCACCTTGTGACGCAAGCTGGCCGCGTACAGCGCGCTCGCATACGCAGGTGCACGACGGGTTCGCTCGATGAAATCGTCGAGGAAACGGTCTGCGCCGTCGCGCGGATGGTCGACGATCTGGCGGCTCAGGAAACAATCCTCGGGGGCAACGTTCCCTTCGATGTCGACAAAGCTCAGCACGCGTTCCGGATACCGGTGTGCGAGCATCAGCGCCGTCAGCCCGCCCATCGAATGTCCGACCAGATGGAATCGCTCGAAGCCCATCCGGTCGATCACGTTCAATGCCGTTTCGACGAGGAACGGGATCGAGATCTTCGACAGGTCCGCGCACCTTGTTTCGCCGCAGCCAGGCGCGTCGTATGCAACGAAAGGCCGGCCGGCGAATTGGCGATAGCGCACGATGTCCGCGTAGTCTTCCTTCGTCGAACCGAAGCCGTGGAGGAACACGATCGGCGTCTTGTCGCCGCCGCGATAAATGGCCGACACATCCAGTTCGGTGTTGTCGACGGCGAACGAAAACCGCGACGGGGAAAATTCATCAGTCATCCAATCGATTCCCGAGTAGAGATGGCGTAGCGCCCGCCTCGGCGCGACACGCGCCGACCAAGGCGGGACTGCCGGAACCTGGCAACGACGTTCAACCCGCCAGCGTCCGGCAGAAGTCCTGGACCGCCGCGCATGCGCGTTGCAACGACGGGTCGTCCAGGGCGTAAGCGATCCGGATGTACGGACCCAGTCCGAAAGCACTGCCATGCACGGTGGCGACGCCGGCTTCGTCGAGCAATGCACTCACCACGTCTTCGTCGCTTTCGAGTCGCACGCCCGCACGTGTCGTCTTGCCGATCAGTGCCTCGCACGACGCGAACGCATAAAACGCACCCTGCGGGACGTCGCACCGCAACCCGGGCGCCTGGTTGAGGTGCTCGACGACGAGATCGCGACGGCGCTGGAATGCGGCGCGGGAGTGCACGATGAACTCCTGCGGCCCGGTCAGCGCAGCCAATGCGGCGTGCTGCGAGATCGTCGACGCGCCGGACGTCTGCTGCCCCTGAAGCTTCTCCATCGCATCGATCAGCCAGCGCGGCCCGGTACCGAAACCGATGCGCCAGCCCGTCATCGCGTAGGCCTTGGACACGCCGTTCATCGTCAGCACGCGTTCGCGCAGGCGCGGCTCGACCTGCGCGATCGTGAAGAACTCGATGCCGTCGAAAATCAGGTGCTCGTAGATATCGTCGGACAGCACCAGCACATGCGGATGGGCAAGCAGGACGCCGGCCAGCGCCTGCAGTTCCGCGCGGCTGTAAACCGCACCCGTCGGATTGGACGGCGAGTTCAGGATCAGCCACCGCGTGCGCGGCGTGATTGCCGCCTGCAGTGCGTCCGGCGTGAGCTTGAAGCCGCTTTCCGCGCCGCAGGCGACGGCAACGGATCGGCCACCGCAAAGCTGCACGATCTCCGGATAGCTGACCCAGTACGGCGCCGGTACGACGACTTCGTCGCCTTCGTTCAGGGTCGCGGCCAGCGCATTGAAGATCACCTGCTTGCCGCCGCTGCAGACGAGCGTGTCGCGCCAATCCACGTCGAGCCCGTTCTCGCGCCGGAACTTGTCGGCGATCGCTTCGCGCAACGCGCGCAGCCCTGCCACCTGCGTGTAGCGTGTGTGGCCCGCACGGATCGCCGCGACGCCGGCCTCGCGCACGTGCTCGGGCGTATCGAAGTCCGGCTCGCCGGCGCTCAGCGAAATCACCGCGGCACCTCCGGCGCGCCGTGCGGCCACGCGGTCCATCACCTTGTAGGTGGCCGACGGGCGCGCCGCGGCCAGGAAGCGGTTCAGCGTGTCGATCGGTGCGTTCATCGCGCGGCCCTCCAGTTCGTCAGGCCCATCAGGTCCAGCGTGCTGCGGCCTGCGCGCAACGCGTCCATCATCCGCGCTTCCTTGTCGGCACGCGCCTGCCCGTGGGTCAGCGTCCGTTCTACATGGGCCATCGGAATCACGAGGACGCCGTCATCGTCCGCGACGACCAGATCGCCGGCCGCCACCGGCGTGCCGGCAAAGCTGAGCGGCTGCCCGACCGAAGGCGCGCTCGCCTTGATCGTGCCGCGCATCGATATGCCGCGCGTGAATACCGGAAAGCGCCGCGCAACCAGCGCCGCGATGTCGCGCACGCCGCCGTCGATCACGAGCCCTACGACGCCGGCCGCTTCGGCCGCCACCGTCAGCACTTCGCCCCAATAGCCTGACACGAAGCCGCCGGTCGATACGACGAGCACGCTGCCGCGCGGCACCTGCTCCATCGCAATGTGGATCGACAGGTTGTCGCCCGGCGAACATTCGAGCGGATAGGCCGGGCCGGCGACCGACGCGCCCGGCCATACCGTGCGAATGGCGGGATCGACCGAACTGGTGGCAAGGCCGGACGCTTCGTAGAGCGTGGAAGTTCCGAGCGTGCGAGCCTGGTCGAGCATTTCCGCACGGTAGGTGTTGATCGTGGACATCAGGCTTTCCTTTGCAGCGTGTGGTAGCCGAGCGCGGCGCGCGCTTCGCCGAGCGTCTTGCCGAGTGCGAGCTGTTCGCGAATGCGCGATTCGGTTTCTTCGATCTGCCGAGCGACTTCAGCCACTTCGCGCGCACGGCCGCGCGGCACGATGACGACGCCGTTGGCATCCGCGACGACGATGTCGCGTGCCGCCACGCGCACGGTGCCGATCCCGACGGTGGCGTTCACCGCTTCGACCTGCACGCGATCCTTGCCGGTACGCATGAAGCGCCCGGCCGTGAACAACGGGTAGTTGTCGCGCAGCGCCTTGTTCACGTCGCGGCACACGCCGTCGATCACGGTGCCCGCGATGCCGCGCAGCCCCGCGTACTGGGTCATGATGTCGCCCCATACGGTGCAGTCGGTGCGGCCGTCGTTATCGATCACGACGACATCGCCTTGCGCAACGTCGTCGATGAAATCGCCGACGGTGCCGGGCGGCACGCTGGCCGGCACGTACTTGACCGTGAACGCAGGGCCGACGACGACGTGCGGATAATCGGTCAGCGGCATGACACCCAGTGCCTGCCCGTGCAGCCCCAGCTTGTCCATCGCGTCCGACACACCGGGCGTATCGAGGCCCGCGAACAGCGCGACCAGTTCCCGGTCTTCCGCTCGAGCCTTGCTCGGATTCGTCATATCCAATACTCCAGGTAAAAGATCGGCGCTCAGCGCACCGCAATTGCTTCGAATTCCTTGTCATGCATCACTTCAGCGACCGGGCGGCCGGCGCGCACCGCGGCCACCATGCCGTCCTGCCGCTTCGCGATACGCTCGCCGAGATCGAGTACGTCCGCGATGCGCATCGCGGACACGAAAACCGTGCCGCAGCGGTCCGCGATCACGTAATCGTCCTGGTGCACCGTCACACCGGCCATCTGCACCGGCGTGCCGGAATCGACCTGAACCACACGGTTACGCGCGCTGATCATGGTGATACCGCGCCCGTAAACCGGGTAGCCGATCGATTCGCTGCCTTCGATGTCGCGGCTCGATCCGTCGATCACCGAGCCGCGGATCCGCCTGGCGGTCGCCGCGTTGGCCAGGATGTCGCCCCAGCAGGAAATGCCGTCCGCGCCGCCGGCGATCACGAGCACGCGGTCGTCCGTGACAACGGCGTCGACGACCGGCGAAATGAGATGCACGGTCGGCCTGGCATCCGTCTTCGGACCGAGTTGGATGGTGCTGGCCCGCCCGACGATCCTCGGGCATGCCCACAGCGGGCGCAAACCGACCGTCGCACCGGGCAGGCCCAGAAAGTCGAGCGCATCCGACACGGTGTTCGTGTCCAGCGCGGCAAGGCGGTCGAGTAAGGAAGGCTGGTTCATCACGCTGGTCCCCCGTTGACAAGTGGGGCCATCGTCGCCTCGGCAGCGTGGTATGTAAATTTCGTATTTCGTATCTGCCTGATACGATTTCAGGAATACGAATGCGCACCGTCGCCGGCTGGCGGCGGCGACAATGCGTCGTCACGTAGGCTGCTCCGGCGACGGCATCGGCATCATTCCACCCTGGACGCACCCGCCATGAGCAATACGATCGACTACCGGCTGATCCGGCAACTCTGGATGTTCCTCGCCGTCGCCGAGGAGCAGCATTTCGGACGGGCGGCGAAGCGGCTGAACATGTCGCAACCGCCGCTGACCGAGCAGATCAAGGTGCTGGAACAATCGCTGAAGCTGCAGTTGTTCTATCGCTCGCGGCAGGGAACGCAGCTCAGCCCCGCGGGTGCCGCGATCCTGCCGGCCGTCAGGCAATTCGCAGGACAGGCCGAACGGTTGCAACGCGTGGTGCGTGAGGTCGCGGCCGGTCAGTCGGGCGTGCTGCACGTGGGCGCGATTACGTCCGCGATGCTCGATACGGTCCCGCCGTTGCTGGATGCGCTCAAGCGCGCGCATCCGGATTTGACCGTATTCGTCAACGAGATCGACAGTGTCGACGCGATTCCCGCACTGGAAGCCGGCGAGCTCGATCTCGCGTTTGTGCGCGTCGACGGCGAAGTGGCAAACGGCATCGCGACGCTGCCGCTCGCGGAGGATCGCCTCGCCGTGGCGCTACCGAAGGAACATCCCCTTGCCGCGATGCCCAGGGTACGGCTCCGATCGCTGATGGGTGAACAGCTGATCATGTCGGCGCGGCAAGTCAGCCCCGTTTACTTCGACATGCTGATGTCGGTCTTCCGCACGCATGGC
The DNA here is from genome assembly GCF_025685725.1 of Burkholderia sp. BKH01. NCBI lineage: Bacteria > Pseudomonadati > Pseudomonadota > Betaproteobacteria > Burkholderiales > Burkholderiaceae > Burkholderia > Burkholderia sp. BKH01. The sequence continues at coordinate 178,631 of NZ_JAOTQT010000005.1, forward strand.
CTGACGCCGCGCGTCGTGCATGAAGTTCGATCGGTGACTTCGCAAATTGCGTACGTCGGTTGCGGTCAGGGCGTGGCGCTCGTGCCGGCTTCAATGCGCAAGCTGGCGCCGGAGAATGTGGTCGTTCGCCCGCTGAAGGAAAAGGTCATGGTCGTGACGGCAGCAGCCGTATGGAACACCCAACGCCATCACCCGATGGTCGACGAAGTGCTCGACATGCTGAAAAAGCCCGTGCGCGCGTGAATCAGGCTTCGACCGGCGACGGCACCCACCGACCTGCGGAACGATCGCTCCCGGTTTGCGCGTTCGGGTCGACATTCCCACCTGTCACAGCACCGGCAACACCGCGCGGATATGCTCGGCGAACGCCGTCGTCAGATGCGAAGGCCGTTTCCGGTCGAACCTCAGCGTAATGCCCACCGCCGGCAACGGCGGCAACCGCGGATCGCCGTTGACGATCGCCAGGTCGGCCGGCACCGCCGTCTGCGTCATCACCGCGAACGCCTGCCCCGAGCGCACCAGCGCGATCAGTCCCGCGAGACTGCTGCTCGCATACGCGACGCGGTAAGCGCGGCCGGCGCGATGCAATGCTTCGCAAGCCGCGATGTGATCGAGCGTATCGCGATCGGAAAGCGCGAGCGGCAGCGGATCGAAATGCGCGGGCTCGAGCCCCGGATAGCCGATCCAGACCAGTTGCTCACGGCGAATGATGTCGTCGTTCGGCCCTTCGTCCGGCAATGAAATCATTGCGAGATCGACCGCGCGTTTCTCCAGTTGTTCGAGCAGCCGCGGCGTCGGCCCGCATACGATTTCAACGATCGCCTGCGGATGCTGGCTCGAAAACTGCCGCAGCAGCGACGGCAGAAACACCTCCGCGTAATCGTCCGGGCACCCGAACCGGATGGTCCCCGACAACCCCGTGCCGCACAGGTCGGCCATCGCCTCGTCGTGCAGCCGCAGGATGCGCTGCGCATGCACGAGCAACCGCTCACCCGGGTGGGTCAGCACCACGCCGCGGCCGGTGCGCTGGAACAGCGGCTGGTCGACGATATCCTCGAGCCGCTTCATCTGCTGGCTGAGCGCGGACTGGGTCCGGCCGACGCGCGCGGCCGCGCGGCTGAGCGCGCGCACCTCGGCGATCACGACGAACGAACGCAGCAGGTCGATTTCGAGCGAGAGTCCCAAGGTATTAGCTCCTTTTCTACCTTGCATAAGAACTATTCGTTTCCATCAAACCAGACGCGCGCCTAGACTGCAAGCGATCCCTGCCCCCTTTGCCCGGAGAAGCCCGATGTCCCTGAACGACGACGCAACCTTCTGGCGCAACGCCAGGCAGCACCTGGTCCGCTACGGCGGCACGTTCGAGCCGATGATCATCGAGCGCGCGAAAGGCAGCTTCGTCTACGACGCGGACGGCCGCGCGATCCTCGATTTCACGTCGGGGCAGATGAGCGCGGTGCTCGGCCACAGCCATCCGGAGATCGTCTCCGTCATCGGCGAATACGCGGGCAAACTCGACCATTTGTTCAGCGGGATGCTGTCGCGGCCGGTCGTCGATCTCGCTACGCGCCTCGCCGACATCACGCCCGACGGGCTCGACCGCGCGCTGCTGCTCAGCACCGGCGCGGAATCGAACGAAGCGGCAATCCGGATGGCGAAGCTCGTCACCGGCAAGTACGAGATCGTCGGCTTCGCGCAGTCGTGGCACGGGATGACGGGCGCGGCCGCATCGGCAACGTACAGTGCCGGCCGCAAGGGTGTCGGCCCGGCCGCCGTCGGCTCGTTCGCGATTCCGGCGCCGTTCACGTACCGGCCGCGCTTCGAGCGCAACGGCGCCTACGACCATCTTGCCGAACTCGACTACGCGTTCGACCTGATCGATCGCCAGTCGAGCGGCAACCTCGCGGCGTTCATCGCGGAGCCGATCCTCAGTTCGGGCGGGATCATCGAATTGCCGGAAGGCTACATGGCGGCGCTCAAGCGCAAGTGCGAGGAGCGCGGGATGCTGCTGATCCTCGACGAGGCGCAGACGGGCGTCGGGCGCACCGGCACGATGTTCGCGTGCCAGCGCGACGGCGTGACGCCCGACATCCTGACGCTGTCGAAAACGCTCGGCGCCGGGCTGCCGCTCGCGGCCATCGTGACGTCCGCGGCGATCGAGGAACGCGCGCACGAACTCGGCTACCTGTTCTACACGACGCACGTGTCGGATCCGCTGCCCGCGGCCGTCGGCCTGCGCGTGCTCGACGTCGTGCAGCGCGACGGGCTCGTCGCCCGGGCCAACGCGATGGGCGACCGGCTCAGGCGCGGCCTGCTCGACCTGATGGAACGGTTCGACTGCATCGGCGACGTGCGCGGACGCGGGCTGCTGCTCGGCGTCGAGATCGTCAAGGATCGCCGCACGAAAGAACCGGCGGACGGGCTCGGCGCGAAAATCACGCGCGAGTGCATGAGCCTCGGGCTCAGCATGAACATCGTGCAGTTGCCCGGCATGGGCGGTGTGTTCCGGATCGCACCGCCGCTGACCGTCAGCGAGGAAGAGATCGACCTCGGCCTGTCGCTGCTCGGACAGGCGATCGAACGCGCGGTGTAACGCCGCCGCGCGGTAACGCCCTTTTCCGCATCGTGCGATTCGTCGCGCCGGTTCGAGCGACCGGCGCGACGGATTCCCGATCGATCAGCGCGTTTCGGCCGCCCACGCTTCGGCATCGGCAGCGGCCGGAATGCGCATCGGGCTCGACGGATCCGTCGCCGCGCGCCACACAGCTTCGGCAACATCCTGCGCATGGGTGATCGGCCCCGACGCATCGAGCATCCTCGCACCTGCGTACACTACCGGTCACGCAACGACGACGCGCGAGGCATCCCATGACGACAACGGCAAAGGACATCGGCACGACCGACCACTGGCTCGTCGCGCGCCGCGATCCGGAAACCGGCATCGAAAGCCTGCATGCGCATTTCAACGGCCATGCGTACGATGCGCACGATCACGACGACATGCTGGTCGGCTTCACCGAACAGGGCGTCCAGCAATTCCAGTGCCATCGGTCGCTGCATACGAGCGTGCCCGGCCGCGCGATCCTGATCGAGCCGGGCGCGACGCACGATGGCCATGCGCCCGAAGCGGGCGGCTTCACCTACGGGATGCTGTACCTGCCGCAAGCATGGGTCGAGCGCGCGGCGCGCCGGCTGGATCTGCCGGGCCTGGGCGGCGTCGAGGCCACGTTCGGCCATACGCTCGTCGACGACCGCGGCCTTGTCGACGCGATCCGGCAGGCGTTTCTCGCGATCCACGGCAATGAGGGCAGGCTCGCGCGCGACCAGACGCTCGACCGCCTGCTGACGCAACTCGGCGGCGAACTGCGCGGCCCGCTCGCGCTGGAAAGCGGTGTCGTGCCGCCCGCGATCGCGCGCGTGCGCGATCTGCTGCATGCGCAGATGGACGGCAACCTCGGGCTCGACGAACTCGCCAGCGTCGCCGGGATCGACCGGTTTCGGCTGACCCGGCTGTTTCAACGCGCGTTCGGCACATCGCCGCACGCGTATCTGGTTCGCTTGCGCCTGCGGGCCGCGAGGCGGCTGCTGGCGGCCGGTCGCACGCCTGCGCAGGCGGCCGCGGACGTCGGCTTCGCCGACCAGAGCCATCTGGGCCGCTGGTTTCGCCGCGCTTACCGGATCACGCCGGCTGCCTACCGGCAAATGTGCACAAACGTTCCAGACTGATCGCGCGCGGCATCCGATCATGACTGCCCCAATGAGGAGCAAGCATGTTCGATACGAAAGTGGCACTGATCGTGCGAGACGATCTCGCGGCGTGGCAGAAACTCAATGTCGTCGCGTTTCTCGCGACGGGCGTCGCAGCCGGCGCGCGCGAAGCGCTCGGCGAGCCTTACGAGGACGCGGCCGGAAATCGCTACGGCAGGATGTTCGGCCAGCCGATGCTGGTGTTCGCGGCCGATTTGAACGGATTGCAGGGCGCGCACCGGCAGGCGCTGTCGCGCGAACTCCGGATCGTGCCGTACGTACGCGCGATGTTTTCGACCGGGCACGACGCGGCCAACCGCGAAGTGTTTCGCGCCGAGGACGCGGCGAATCCCGATTTGGTCGGACTGGCGTTGCACGGGCCGAAGAAGGCCGTGGACAAAGCGGTGAAGGGGCTGGCGTTGCATGCGTGAACGCCGGTGCCGGTTCGCCGTTTTGGGTCAGCGATGCGCCAGCACGTTGACGAGCTTGCCGAACGGATCGCGCACGTAAAAACGCCGCACGCCCCACGGCTCGTCGGCCGGGCCGTATTCGACGGGAATGCCCGCCGCATGCACACGCGCGAGCGCTTCGTCGAGATCGTCGACCTCGATCGACAGGTCGGGCGTCGGCGTGTCCGACCCGCCCTGCGATGCGAAGCTGATCTGCACGTCCATCTGTTCGGCATTGCCGTACGTCGCGATCCAGCCGTGATCCATCAGCAGGTCGAGACCGAAGATCTGCTGATAGAAACGCTTCGCGTCGTCGATCGATTGCGTGTCGATATTGGCGACGATCCGTTTGACTTTCATCGGAGTCCTCCGCAGTGCGATTGAGATCCGACGCAGCAATGGCCATCTATTTGCGTCGATCCAGACAGACCACTGAGATGTAGCCGAATCGGCCAGGATCGAAGCCGAATCGGCTACCTATTTTCTGCAGGCCAGCGTGCGGAAGCATCGCAAGTACGAGACCGCAGCAAGCAGGTCGGCAGCGCCGCCGGCCCGTTGCAGGCCGGCGGCATCGTACATCAACCGCCGAGATACGCCTGCTTGATCCGATCGTTCGCGAGCAAATTCGCGCCCGTATCGGCAAGCACCACGCGCCCGGTTTCGAGCACATACCCGCGATCGGCCACGCCCAGCGCCTTGTTCGCATTCTGCTCGACCAGGAACACCGTGACGCCTTCGTCGCGAATCGTCCGGATGATGTCGAAGATCTGCGCGATCACGAGCGGCGCGAGGCCGAGCGTCGGCTCGTCGAGCAGCAGCAAGCGCGGCTTGCTCATCAGCGCACGGCCGATCGCGAGCATCTGCTGCTCGCCGCCCGACATCGTGCCGGCCCGCTGCATCGCACGCTCCTTCAAACGCGGAAACAGCTTGAACACATGCTCGATGCCGTCGTCGATCTCGTGACGGCTCGCGAAGAACCCACCCATCTTCAGGTTCTCGAGCACCGTCAAACTCGGAAACACGCGCCGCCCTTCCGGCGAGATCGCCATCCCCTGCCGCATGATCTGGTGCGTCGACATCGCGGTGATGTCGTTGCCCTCGAACAGCACGCGGCCCGACGATGCGCGCGGCGTGCCGCACACGGTCATCATCAGCGTTGTCTTGCCGGCGCCGTTGCTGCCGATCAGCGTGACGATCTCGCCCTTCTTCACCTCGATCGACACGCCCGCGAGCGCCTCGACCGCGCCGTAGTGCGTATGGACCTGTTCCAGCTTCAGCATCACTCTTCCCCCAGATACGCCTTGATCACGCGCGGATCGTTGCGAACCGCTTCCGGCGTGCCGATCACGATCGGCCGGCCGTGCTCCATCACGAGGATGCGGTCCGACACGCCCATCACGAGACTCATGTCGTGTTCGATCAGCAGCACCGACACGCCGAACTCGCGGCGCAGCTTGTCGATCAGGTGCTGCAGCTCGATCTTCTCCTGCGGGTTGAGGCCGGCCGCCGGCTCGTCGAGCATCAGCAGCCGCGGCTCGGTGATCATGCAGCGCGCGATCTCCAGTCGCCGCTGGTGCCCGTACGACAGCGTGCCGGCCGGCCGGTTGGCGACCGACTTCAGCCCCATCCGGTCGAGCCACACGGCCGCGCGTTCGAGCGCTTCCTTCTCGGCGCGGCGATACGCGGGCGTCGAGAACAGGCCGGGCAGCAGCCCCGCCTTCACCTTGCGATGCTGCGCGACGAGCAGATTCTCGACCACCGTCAGCGACTTGAACAGGCGGATGTTCTGGAACGTGCGCACCAGGCCCTTCACCGCGATCTTGTGGCTCGGCAGCCCCGCGATCTGGTGGCCGTCGAGTTCGACCGCGCCGGAGGTCGGCTTGTAGAAGCCGCCGACGCAATTGAACACCGTGGTCTTGCCCGCACCGTTCGGCCCGATGATCGCGAACACCTCGTCGCGGCGCACGTCGAAATCGATGCCGTCCACCGCGAGCAACCCGCCGAAGCGCATCTGCAGCCCGGCGACCTTCAACAGTTCTGCATTCGCGCTCATTGCGGCAGCTCCACGTGGGGACGGCTCGCGGGCAGCAGGCCCTGCGGACGCCACATCATCATCAACACCATCACCAGACCGAAGATCAGCATCCGGTACTCGGCGAAGCCGCGCGCGACTTCCGGCAGCACGGTCAGCAGGATCGCCGCGAGAATCACGCCGAGCTGCGAGCCCATCCCGCCGAGCACGACGATCGCGAGGATCAGCGCCGATTCGATGAAGGTGAACGATTCAGGATTCACGAGGCCCTGGCGCGCCGCAAAGAACGCACCGCCGATCCCCGCGAACGATGCGCCGAGCGTGAACGCCGACAGCTTGATGCGCGTCGGGTTCAGGCCGAGCGACCGGCATGCGATCTCGTCGTCGCGCAGCGCTTCCCACGCGCGGCCCATCGGCATGCGGATCAGGCGGCTCGTCACGAACAGCGTGAAGCCGACCAGCACCAGCGCGATCAGGTACAGGAAGATCACCATGTGCTCGCCGCTGTATTCCAGCCCGATCAGCTCATGGAAGGTCTTCGCGCCTTCGACGCTCGCCGAGCGCGCCATCTCGAAACCGAACACCGTTGGCTTCGCGATGCCCGAGATGCCATCCGGGCCGCCGGTGAGGCTCGTCAGGTTGTTCGCGAGCAGGCGGATGATTTCGCCGAAGCCGAGCGTGACGATCGCGAGATAGTCGCCGCGCAGCCGCAGCACGGGGAAGCCGAGCAGGAAGCCGAACGTCGCCGCCGCGATCGCGGCGAGCGGCAGGCATTCCCAGAACGATAGCCCGAAATACTGGTTCAGCATCGCGTACGTATAGCCGCCGACCGCGTAGAACCCGACATAACCGAGATCGAGCAGCCCCGCGAAACCGACCACGATGTTCAGCCCGAGGCCGAGGATGACGTAGATCAGCGCGAGCGTCGCGACGTCCACCGCGCCGCGCGAGCCGAAGAACGGCCACACGAGCCCGACCGCGAGCAGCACCCACACGACCACGCGCTGCTGCTGCGCGCCCATCGCGGGCAGCGCCGGCAGCTTCACCGCCGATTTCGCGCGCACGAGCCACGGCTTGAACAACTGGAACAGGAACACGGCCGCGACCGCGATCCACACCGGCCGCCAGTGCGGCGTGAGCACGACCTGGTAGCCGTCGAGCTTCAACTGCAGCCCGAGCACGGGAATCGTGAGGATCGCCGTCAGGAATGCGGCGGCCATGGCATTCTTCAGCGCCTGGCCGAACGACGCGTCGGCGGCCGGGCGGCGAACGGAAATGACTGTACTCATCTGCGTCTCCCTTAAACCTTTTCGATGTCCGACTTGCCGAGCAGGCCGGTCGGGCGGAAGAGCAGGATCAGCACGAGCAGGCCGAACGCGACGACGTCCTTGTACTCGGCCGGCATGTAGCCTGCGGCGAAGGTTTCGGCAAGGCCGAGCAGCACGCCGCCGAGCATCGCGCCCGGGATGCTGCCGATCCCGCCGAGCACCGCGGCGGTGAACGCCTTGATGCCCGCGACGAAGCCGATATACGGATTCAGCTTGCCGATCGTCAGACCGATCAGCACGCCGCCGACGGCGGCCAGCATCGCGCCGAGCACGAACGTGAACGAGATCACGCGGTTCGTGTCGATGCCGAGCAGGTTCGCCATCTTCATGTCCTCGGCGCACGCGCGGCACGCACGGCCCATCCGCGAATGCGAGATGAACAGCGTGAGCGCGATCATCAGCACGACCGTCACGCAGACGATCATCAGGCGCGAATACGGGATGGTCACGTCGAAGTCGCCGCCGAGGTGGATGTCGAACGCGCCGGAGATCAGCACCGGCACGGACACGTCGCGCGCGCCCTGGCCGATCTGCACGTAGTTCTGCAGGAAGATCGACATGCCGATCGCGGAGATCAGCGGCACGAGGCGCGGGCCGCCGCGCAGCGGCCGATACGCGACGCGCTCGACCGCGAAGCCGTACAGGCCCGTGACGATCACCGACACGATCAGTGCGGCGCCGAGCACGAGCGGCAGCGGATAACCGGCGGAGATGCCGATCGCGGTCAGGGTCACGAGGCCCACGTACGCGCCGATCATGTAGATCTCGCCGTGGGCGAAGTTGATCATGCCGATGATGCCGTAGACCATCGAATAGCCGATGGCGATCAACGCATAGATCGCACCCAGCGTCAGGCCGTTGACCAGCTGCTGGGCGAATTGCGGAAAGAAGTCAGTCATGTGCGGGAAGCTCCCGTTGGCGTCGCGTCGCTTGCCACAGCCGGATCACGGCTGCGGCCGCGCGCAACGCACGGTGTCGTCTCGGGCCGCCCGTTGGCCGCGGAACGGCCAAATGCGCACGCGCTCCGCCCGGGTGACGGGCAGAGCGGGTGCGCGGGGCGGGTACTCCGTATTACTTGGCGGCGGTCTTCGTCGCGTCCTTGTGCCACGTGTACACGACGAACTTGAACGCCTTCAGGTCGCCCTGTGCGTCATACGACACCTTGCCGATCGGCGTGTCGAACGTCGTCTTGTGCATGTACGCGGCGACCTTGGTCGGATCGGTCGTCTTCGCTCCCGCGATCGCGTCGGCGATGATCTTCACCGCTGCGTACGACGGCATCTGGAACGGGCCGTTCGGGTCGCGCTTCTTGTCCGCGAACGCCTTCACGAGCGCCGCGTTGGCCGGGTCGGCCGAGAAGTCGGCCGGCAGCGTGACGAGCATGCCTTCCGAAGCCGGGCCGGCGATCGCCGTCACGTCCTTGTTGCCCACGCCTTCGGGGCCCATGAACGTTGCCTTCACGCCCTGCTCGCGCGCCTGGCGCATCAGCAGGCCCATTTCCGGGTGATAGCCGCCGAAGTAGACGAAATCGACGCCTTGCGACTTCAGCTTCGTGATGATCGCCGAGTAGTCGGAATCGCCGGCGTTGACGCCTTCGAACAGCACGACCGGGATCTTCGCGGCTTCGAGGTCCTTCTTCACCGACGACGCGATGCCCTGGCCGTACGACTGCTTGTCGTGCAGGACAGCGACCTTCTTCGGCTTCACGTTGTTGATGATGTAATGCGCGGCGGCCGGGCCTTGCTGGTCGTCACGGCCGATCGTGCGGAAGATGAAGTGGCGCTTCTTGCCTTCGGTCAGCTGCGGCGCGGTGGCCGACGGCGTGACCATCACGATGCCTTCGTTTTCGTAGATGTCGGACGCGGGAATCGTCGAACCCGAGCACACGTGGCCGATCACGTACTTGATCTTCTGGCTGACGATCTTGTTGGCGACGGCGACGGCCTGCTTCGGTTCGCATGCGTCGTCCATCATCACCACTTCGAACTTGTTGCCGCCCGCGCCGCCTGCCGCGTTGATCTGCTCGATCGCGGTCAGCGCGCCGGCCTTCACCATGTCGCCGTACTGGGCGACCGAGCCGCTCATCGGACCAGCGATGGCGATCTTCACGGTTTCCGCTTGCGCGGCGGCGGCGCCCGCGGCGAACAGCACGGCGGCGACGGAAATGGACGTAAGACGGGACAGCGTCATCTGGGAGCTCCTCGATGTTGTTTAGTCATACGGGCAAAGGCGGCATGACTTGCGCAATCGAACAGCACCCGGGGCGAGGACATGGGACACGCCCGAGACACATAGAAGACGGAACTCCGGCGGAATGTTGCGTAGCGGGGCCCGGCTCTTGCAGTCCCCGAAGGGGACGTCTGGTTCGGAAAGACATCGTGATGCGTCTTGCATTGCGCAAGCGTTTCGCCTGCCCCGCTTGCCAAACCGCTTGATCGGAGGGATGGTCCGACAGCCGTTGGCAAGGCAGCCGAAATTATATGGGCGTTTTTAAATCGTCTGTCAAAAATGCCGGTCGAGTGAGGGAAAACACGTAGGGATGATGTGACAGTCGGTAGCAATGACGGCGCAACCTTTTGGTGTCGACAACGTTTGCTGGCGGTGCAATCTGGTTGCTATCGGGGTGGGTTTTCTGGCGCTGTGCCTTGTCGGGATTGAGGTCGGGTGATAGGCGAGCTTGTGCGGCTTGGGTCGGAGTGGGTAAAGGGTCGCATCGTCGCGGTTCAATCGACTGATGATTGGTTTGGTGGGCACCATTGCGGTGCGTCGGGTGGAGCGGCTCAAACATACTGTTTGCCGACTGTTTTCGTTCTCACGAAAGGTACTTGTTAATAATGTGAAATAATACGAATTCGCCTCTGCAATCCAGCCAGCCTTCCTCCAAGTCACGTCCGCCGCGCCTCGGAGCCGCTTCAGAGCCGCTTCGACGGCCGTCCGTTGCCCAGCCGCCAGCCAGTGATCTGCCGTTTTTTTTCATTGCACATCACCTGATTTGGATCGCTGATGAATCATCCCTTCCGTCTTACTTCCGCCGCCGCGTTTGCGTGTGCGCTTTCTGTTTCCACCGCCAATGCGTCGGGCCGCGATACGCTGGCCGATCGGTCGGCGGGTGCCAATGTGTTTCGCTCGGAGCGGCGAGCTGCTGCTCGTGATGATGGGCATGCGACACGTATGAGCCGACGCCGCGTGCAGTACGCAGCGCCCGTGGAACGGAGTCCGTTCGATACGCCGGATACGCGGCCGCTGCGTGTGTCGGGCGATACGCTTGTGGCACCCCAGCCTTCGCCTGAACACGAACCCGATTTGGTATTGCCCGCGAATCGCGTCGCGCTCGGCGCGGGTGGCAGCGATAGTCTTGGGCGCGCGCTGCCCGGGTACGAACAGCGCGAGCAGAACTGGAATGAATATCTGCGGGCTAACGGATCGCGACCGGCTGGTAGTGGCGGTTCGTATGCGCCGGCTCGTCCGTACGATGCCGCACGTGGTCCTCACGGCGCGCCGAATCCGTTTGATCCGTCTGTGCCGCAACCCGAGACGCGCACGTTCTACGACAACGGCGCGGGCGCGCATTGCACAGCTACCGGCGGTGCGGGGACTTCGCGGTCGTCTTGCAATATCGCGTGGTGATGCGCTGGGGTGGCCGATAGCAGCAGCCCTCCCCGGCACGCTGCGCGACGTCGCGCAGCGCGGCCGCATCTTGCGGCGTTGCCTTGCTTCGCGCCCCGAGTTGCAGATACAACTCGACCGCCCGAACGCGTTCTTGGTATGAATACATGGACTACCTCCAAAGTAGTCCACGATTTTGTCCGCATCCCCGGTGGGTTAAGACTCGGTGAAAATCAACACTCTAGCCACTGCGGAAGGCGAGCGTCACAGCAGATCACAACGCAGCCTTTTCGGCAGCCTACGCTTATAGAGTGGTTGGAGCAGCGCCTCACACTCCCGCAATAGCCCCTTCGTCGTCCGAGCGAATCCCGTCCTTGTGATGTCCGCCGGCATCATCGACCGAAACATCCGCGGACGACGGCGCGAGCACGTTTTCCCATTTCGCGACGGCGGCCGAGGCGACCGCATTACCCAGCACATTGGTCGCCGTGCGCCCCATGTCCAGGAAATGATCAACGCCGATGATAAGGAGCAGCCCGGCCTCGGGGATATTGAACTGGCCCAGTGTCGCGGCGATGACGACCAAGGAGGCGCGCGGCACCCCGGCCATGCCTTTGCTGGTCAGCATCAGGATGGCAAGCATCGACAACTGCTGCACAAACGACAGATGAACGCCATACGCCTGCGCAATGAACAGCGTGGCAAATGTGCAGTACATCATCGTGCCGTCGAGATTGAACGAATAACCGATCGGCAAAACGAAGCTCGCGATACGTTCGGGGACACCGAAACGGACCAGTTGTTCCAGCATCTTCGGATAAACGGACTCGCTGCTGGCCGTACTGAAGCCGATCAGCATCGGCACGCGCATGAAACGCACAAGCGAAAATACCCTGCGCCCGAACAACACGCCACCGGCCAATACCATCAGAAGCCATAGCACGATCAGGCTTCCGTAGAATTCGCCCATGAACCGGCCAAAGGTTACGAGAACCGACACGCCGCGCGTCGTCACGACGTTCGCGATCGCACCGAACACCGCAAACGGCGCGAGCGCCATCACATAGCCGGTCACTTTCAGCATGACGTGAGCGACCTGGTCGAGCATGCGAACGACGAGTTGCGCCTTGTCGCCCAGCGTCGTAAGCCCGACGCTGAAGAAGGCGGCGAACACCACGATCTGCAGGATTTCGTTGTTCGCCATCGCCCCCACAATGCTGCTGGGCACTAGATGCACCACGAATTCCTTGGGCGACAGCCCGCTCGTGCTCAACCCGGTCGAGGCGTTGATCGCGGGCAACGGCAGGTTGAGCGCGCTGCCGGGCTTCAACCAGTTGGCGATCAGCGCGCCCAGCGCGAGCGAGATGAACGACGCGAAGAGAAACCAGCCCAGCGTCCTGATCCCGATGCGGCCCACCGCGCGCACATCGCCGATCTTCGTCACACCGATGACGAGTGAGCAGAACACGAGCGGCGCGATGATCATCTTGACCAGGCGCAGAAACACGTCGGCGAGAAGCGAGAAATAGCCGCCGACCTGGTTGGCTGCATCCGCGTTGGGCAGCATCGCGTGACAGGCAACGCCGGTTGCGATGCCGAGCACCATCCCGACAACAATGCGTGCAGCAAGAGGAAATTTCATGAGTGTCTCCAAGCGTATCTTTGACAAACGACATTGACGAGAGGCGTCACGCGCCAAGCCGCAGGTAAGCCATATGCGCGACGGCCGCGTCCTGCAGGGCGATGCCGACTGCCTTGTAGATCACGATGTCGGGGGCGTCCCGTGCGCGCTGCTCGTCGGCGCCGATGACGGTCGAAAGGTCCACGATCGTCCTGCTGTCGATCACGGCACGCGACGGGCGCAGCAGGTCACCCGTTTCGAACGGCGTCTGCTGCATCCAGTCCACGACGATGCGCGAGGCCGCGAGCAACGACGCGTCGTCGAGTTCGCGTTGATCGGGACGCGTCGCGCCGATACTCGCGACGAATGCACCCGGTCGTAGCCACTCGCCGCGTATGACCGGTTCGGATGCACGCGTTGCGACGACAACGATGTCGGCGGCGGCGCACGCTTCGGCATCGACCACCGATACGTTGAGACCGAACCGATGCCCGAGGCTGTCGGCAAGTGCATGCGCGGATACGGCATCGCGGCTGTGAATCATCACTTCGCGCAATCCGGCTCGTCCGGCCAAGGCCTCGGCATGAGCCCGCGCCTGCACGCCACTGCCGAACAGTCCGAGGCGTCGGCTCCCCGGACGCGCCAGATGTCGGGCCGCAAGCGCGGTGGTCGCGGCCGTGCGCACGCCCGTGATCACATCGCCCTCGAGCATCGCGAGGAGCCCGCCATCGACGAGCGAAAACAGCGCGATGTAAAAGCGGAACTGCCCGTCGATCGTCGTGTACATCTTTATCGCCGCGACCTTGGCCTGGCCCAGCATTGCGCTCATTGCGCTGAACTTCACGTCGGACAAGCCGATGCGTGCGCGAGGCTGAACGGCCGCTGTGCCGTTCTGCAGGTCGAGATAAGCATCGCGAATGGCGTCCGATGCGAGGCGCACGTCGAGCACTGCCGCGATCTGGTCGTTGGTAAAGATCTTCATTGCTGCGGCTCCAGCATCATGCTTTCGACTGCGCCGCTGATCCAGCAGCCCGCGTCGGCGTTGTCGGGGTCTCGCATTTCGACCCGGATGCTGGACGGCTTGCCCATCGCGTACCCTTGATGCACGGTCATGCCCGACGCGCCGTGCGCGAGCAGGCCGTAGTGCAACGCACCGTAGAGGGTCGCGGCCGCGGCGATACCCGTCGCCGCATCTTCCGGATACCCGGACGAGCGCGGAAACTGGCGCGCGTGCACCTCGAGAGGTTGTGTACGCTCGACCGCAAACGGATAAAGGCCCGTCGATTCGAGCTGGTCACATAGCGCCTGCACCTTTTCGAAGGACGGCGTCAGTGCATGAAGTCGCTGCACCGAGCGAATCGGTATCAGCGTCTTGGTCCGGCTCGTCGTGGCGTTGACGATGCCGAGAGCATCCAGATCGTCAGCATCGATGCGCAGCACATCGCATATCGCGGCGTGCAGCCGCGCGTCTTCGATCGATTGCACGATGCCTTTGGGCTGGCTCACTTCGATGGATTGCGTGCTTTCGTCAAAGCGAGCGTCGACGATGCCGCTCGATGTCTCGAGCGTCGCGACGCGGGATGTCCAGCGGCCAAGCCGCCGCAGAAGCCACAATGCGCCGAGCGTCGCATGACCGCACATCTCCATCTCGTGCCGGGGGACGAAGAAGCGCAGACGATACGTGCTGCCCGTATCACGCGGTGCGCACACGAATGCGCTTTCGTGACCGTAGCGCGCGGCGATCGCCATCATCTCGTCCGCCGACAGCGAATCCGCATCCAGTACGACGGGCGCGGGGTTGCCGCCGCCCTGCCCTGCGGGAAAGACGCGCACGAAATGCATGCCACCGTGCGGGGGTAACCGGGATGTGGCATTGGGGGAATGAGGCAACAAGGACGGGACATTCTCGACCGACATGAACTGGCTCCAGCGTGTAAGTGACGCCAGCATGCCGAACGGGAACCAAAGTTTCGCCGCCTATTGGGCCACGACAAGCACACAACCGGGCCAATCGGGCGTCCGGCCCACCGCGCGGGAGTCCGCGCACACCCGTGTTTTCCCTGAGAACCGGGCTTGGCTGGCTGCGTGAGTGCCCGGCTACGTGCACGGAAGGTTGTACCGCTATACTGGGACATCCCATTGATACAGCGGTCCACAAGGCCCGCTATGGCCAGTCGCTACCCACCGCATGGAGCGCCCAAGGGTAAATTCGTGAAGCACTATCCGACCGCCAATACCCACTTGTCCGAAAATCGCATTGCCGATGTTCGGCAGGTTTCGATCGGCGATTACCGCACGCAGCCCCACGAACATGACGAGTACATGTTCTTGCTGCCGCGCACCGGCCAACTGATCCTGAACGTCGAATCGAACGCCTCGCCCTTGCGCCTGGCGCCCAAGTCGTTTGTCGTGGTGCCGCCGCAGCGCCTGCACGATACGCACGGCTATCGGAAGGAGCAGGAACACGTTGCCGTCTATGTGGCGAGTGATTTCGTCGCGTTCTGCGAGCGCAAGGCGCAAAGAAGCCTGTCGTGCGCGAAGATTGCCATCCGGTCCGCGCCGTTGGCGCTGCTCAACGCGATGCGTCTCGCCACCGACACCGGTCAGCACGACGTCGGCGAACTCGCAGCCTATCGGCGGGAACTGACTAACAAGACGTTGGCGGCCACGTGCGTCGAAGCGGGACTGATCGCGGGCCATCTGCCGTTGACACCCATCGACGCGCGCCGTGAACTCGTGAAAGACATTCGGGGATTTCTCGACGCGACACTCGATCAATCGATGGGACTCGATCGCATTGCCTACGAGTTCGGTCTGTCACGGCGCACGTTGACGCGCCTGTTTCGCGACGTCACTGGCGAATCCATCGTCGACTATCAATCGCGGCAGCGTGTGCATCACGCCACGCAGCTATTGCAATCACCCGGCATGACGGTCGTTATGGCGGCGGCAGCGGTCGGTCTCGATTCACCGTCCTATCTCGCCCGCCTGTTCCGGAAGCACGGATTGGCGCTACCGCGATCCTTCAAGGCGTAACCTCGAAGTGCACATGCCCGAAGCGCCGATGGCGACGCGGCATCCCCGGATCTTCTGAAGGCTGAAATGTGCCAGCCTCAGTACTCGGGCGCGAGGAGGACGTATCGTCAGTCTAGAATTTGCCATCAATTTCCCTGACCTGCCTGATTTCTTCGGGCCATTTCAATCTTGGATAACGGCCCCGGTTGAATCCGAGTTTGAATTGGCAATCGTTCTGTCGTGGTAAGGTTCCCAATCTCGTTGGTGCGTTCATCCCGGCGCACGATTGGTACGCGACCGCGAATGGCGGTTCTGGGGTGCGGATTCAACCCGTCGATGCAACGTCAGGATTCTTTGACCGCCAAACGGCAGGTTATGGCCCTAGCGGTCACTCGCGACCAACAGATCCGAACCCGAGGACCGCGCGCACCCAAGTTCTAAGCACCACATCCTCGAAGACGCCAACGGCATTCCTGTCGGCGCAATCCTCATCAACATGAATCGCAATGACGTCACCAGTTACTGCCTCTGCTTGACGTCATTTCATCCATTCGCGGCGTACGTGGCCAGCCGCCGCTTCAGCAATCCACGGTCATCTACGCAGACCGTGGCTAGGACTCGGAGGCGCATCCCCAGCAGCTTCGCGAGCGCGGCACAAATCCGGGGCTTGCCAAGCGTCGGACAAAGCACGGCAGCGGTCTGGGAAATTTCCGCTGGGGTGTGAAACGTACTCACGCATGGCCACACAACTTCCGCCGTCTTCCCATTCGCTTCGAACGTCGGGGCGATATTCACGAAGCATTTCTCAAACTCGGATACTCCCTCGTCTGCTGGAGTATCTTGAGACGGATCAAGCAGCCATTTTAATCTACCTCTAAATAATCCTATTCCATGAGCCGTTTTCCGCCTTCTCCGGCTCGACGAATGCCCAGATCGAATTGCAATGGGTGCAGCGATAGTACATTGTGGAACCAACCGACCCTGCCCTCTCGAAATCGAAAACCGGCGGAGAAATTTCCGCGAGAAATCCATTGGCAACAGCGGCATCACGGCGCTGTGAATATTGCTGATATTCCACGCGTGACACGAACTGCTTGGGCGAACCGATACTGCGGCAGCGTGCGCACGCCGGCAGTAACTGAGCGATCACTCCATTACTCTGAGCTTCGCTTCCTCGTCTTATCTTCAGTAATTGACCTCGTGGAATTTGTGCCTCGACACGCACTCCTTCTTTGTCTAACCACGCGCGAAGTTGTTGCAAATCGATATCTTGATCGCGATAGCGGCGGAGTATATTCTGAACATCTTGATCCATGACGTTCACACCCATTTGCCGACCGGAACAATCCAGTCGTCAGACCACGATTTTGTTGTTCCCATGAACCGATTCTGTCCGCCGGCTCCGTCCGCTGGGTAGAACGATGACTCAAGCTCCCATCCAACCGGCAGCTTTCCTCCAAGCGATCTCGGAACGGTTGCCGAAGATAGCTTCGATGTCTGAATCTTCAACAATACGTCTGGCGCTCCCCAATGTTGAAAACCTGGCCACGGTCCATCAGCACGCCTTGATTCGTCCCGACGTAGTCTGTCGACATGTAAATTCCTGCACCTTTATAGACACTGATACTGCCTTGTTTTCAGAAATTTCGACAGCGCGCCACGTCGTTGCGCGATAGACATAGTCCCGAGACCCGATCTTCTTTCCCATCGGTTTACATCCCTGCAAGCCTAAGAGATCAAATCCAGCCAAGTCAGAACGTCAATCCATTTGGTCGATTATTACAGCGTCATGCATAGGCATCACCGTAATTTTTCGCCTTCCAAAAAATATCAACCCCTGAACTTCTATAAAGCTCTCCGAGCAACTCCGCAAAGCTCAGCGCTACAACTGGACAGCTTCCAGCTACGCCGTGAATTTCGAAATTGCTATCACAACATCGTCCATTCCTCTCCCTGGACGTATCTATAGATATGTAATCCCCGCCATCCGTTTTGCAGATGGCATACCAGGAAAAAGAAATATCACCCTCCCACGGCCGCCCCACAATAAGCATATTGGTCTGCAGCACTTCGTCGGCAGGCAATATCTTGAATGAGACATTATCCTTTCCCGCCCTAAACAAAATTACACCACCGCAGAGACTATAGAATTCCACAAGATCATTCGGATATGCCATGTCAGAGCTTGGCAGGGGTGGCAGACTTCCGCCCACTGGCAACACTTGGCATCTGCTGTCGGATCTTATGCTATCGATGATTTCCTTAATCGACCTCATGCCTTACCCGGAGTGGTAAATTGCAAACTTCACCGGACGCTTACACCTCGACTTCCCCACGCCATCACCTCATTCTCTTCACGCGTACGAATGTAAAACCAGCGAGTCGCTTACGACTAGCGTAGTTCAGGAAACGAGGTCACGGCAGTTTTCGCGCTGGCCTATTCGCCGGTGCTTTTTGCCAGGCCAGCAATATTCCTGCCTCTCCGCACGCGTTGTTTACTTCGAGCAGGTCCGCCTTCTCGACCGACCAGAGCCACATATTGTTTGGAATACTTGTCAGTGATCCTCGAGATGAATCAGACCCGATCCATTCCTTCAATGAAAGATCGTTGACACGAATTTCAAGGTGCGTCTCATTGAGAACATTCAAAGGATAAATCATCCTGAGTTTCGTTCCTTCATAGCTCGCCGATCCCGGCACCCTACCAGGGAGCTCTCTGGTGAAAAGAGACGTATTCTCAAAGGTAAAAATTCTAATTAAATTGACACCAGTCGAATACTTATATGCGAGCGATGAATTTTCCGCATCGTAAGCGATAGCATACTTAAAACGCATATGCATCGCGATATTTTCCAGAAATCCCTCTATTTCCTTATTTATTTCGTAAATTGATTTACCCACCTGAACATCAATAAAAGATAGCCCCCCGTACTCCGGAACATTGTAACCAAATGAAATAGCCGGAGCACCATCCTTTTCTTCGTCGTTACGCACCTGAAATGCAGTGACTTCTCCGGTCGAAATTTTTCCCCTTAATTCAGCAAGAGACGCTTCACGATCGTCAATAAATCGCTCGCCGTTCTGGACGACAAATTCCAAAAAAACCGCCCTCGTTGCCTCCCCACCAAATCGAAGAAAGAGGTTTTCAGCCATTGACAGAGCGGATGCGGCCTGAGTCGGATCGGTCCCGTAAATTACGATTCCTGCGTTCATATCTTCTCAGATTCCTGATATCAAATTATCCAGATCAGTCTTTATCGCCTGCGCGTCATACGGATGCTCAAATACAAGGATGTCACCTCGCTCACTTGGAGGAAGATTTTGCATCGCGTCATAGTTTCGCGATGTTAGCGTTCGCAGTTTTGAGCCCATATCGGTTCGGGATGCCATTTCGATAGCATGCACTTTACCATTGACGTCTACCGCCATAATGTCGGGGCGTCGTGCTGAAACGGCATTATCCGTAGCAAAATTGTACGACCGGTTCAGATAGATTTCCTTGAATTTCCCACTCATCGCGAGCTTGTTAGCGATCACTTCCGAGAACTGGTCGTGTCCCGGCGTTCCATCCTTTTGCCCCTTGCCGTATATCTTCGTCCCATTGACCTCCCGTTCCGGGCATTGCTGTAATCCGAACGGATCAACCCACTCGCTTGGTTCATGAACATAGCCCTGGGTACGGAATCCGCCTGCAAGTCCGAGCGGGTCAATGCTCAGGTACTGCGCCGAGTCCGGATCGTAATAGCGATGGAGGTTGTAGTGCAGGCCCGTTTCCTCGTCGCACCATTGTCCCGGAAACCTCAACGTCGCATCGATCGGCACGACATCACCATCGTTAGCGGCGCCTCGTACCGGCAACACTTTCCCCCAGAGCGTATGAGAGGCTTTGAAGACCGTCTTGCCGCGTATGTCGAATACCGCCTTCGCCTGGCCGACCTGATCAGTCAGGATAGGGTAGAGACCATCATTTGTCTCCTGTGCCAGTGGCGAGAAGCTTCGAGGCTCTATATGCCAGGTCACCACCTGTCCCGTCGTACCGTCCCGCTGCTCGATCCAGCGCTCAGCCAGCGTCGGACCGTCCCACAGGAACTTCACGGTTTCATGGCTGCCGATCTGCTGTTTCTCGACCCGGCGATTGAAGGCATCGTAGCGATACCGCCAGACGCCTCGTTCGGGGGTCACGACCTTTACGATCCGGTTGAGGCCATCCCATGTGTATTGCCACGTCTTCGGCCGAAACCCCGGTTGTTCGACCGTCTTCTCGATCGTGCGGCCACGTGCGTCGTACCGATAGCGTGCATAGCCGATCCGTTCCGGCAAGCCGCCTCGGCCGTAATGGTGAGCATCCACCGGAGCTTGCCGCCCATGCGCGGCAATATTCATCGCCGCGTCGTAGCGAAAGTGCTCAGCAGCCTGCAGCAGACTTTCCGCAGAGACGATCTGGCCACGTGCGTCACGCCGGTACGTGAGCGTATCTGCGTTGGAGTCGACTCGCTCCAGTTGTCCGGCCGCGTCGTAGTGATAGACCTGCCGCGTCAATTGCTCGAGCGCACGGGCTGGGTCGGTTTGCAAAGCATCGAACGCTGCGGTAGGGCCTGCGATCTGTCGGCGAATACGACCGAGCACATCGTAGTGCTGCTGCGCAACGAACTCCCCCGCTTGCCGACCGATTTCGCGTCCCAGGCCGTCGCGCTGGATCGTTAGCCCGCCCACCTGCGTCAGGGCACCCAACGCATCGTATGCGTAGACCGTCTCACGCCGTGGCGTCATCCTCAGGCGCCGCTGTCCATCAGCGTCGTAGATGTGCCGCAACAGGTCGCCGTGCTGATCCTCGCCGATTACGCGTCCGTTCCTATCGTAGGCAAAGCGCGTCACATGAGAGCGCTCACCTCGCACCTCGGCCGATTCCAGTCGTCCGACCACGTCGTACCGATAAGCGAGCTTCACGTCTCCGGCATCGACCTCGACGAGCCGGTCGAAACCATCGTACGTGTAACGCCACTGTCCACCATCCGGCAGCGTTTTCACGAGCAGGCGATCGCCAGCGTCCCGCTCGTATTGCGTTGTGCGGCCGCCCCAATCGATTTCGGCCGCAAGACGCCCGGCCGCGTCGTAGCAGTATGTGTAGGACTCGCCCAGTGCGTTGATCACCTTCGTCAACCGGGTCGCATGGTCGTACTCGAAACGCGTGGCATGGCCAGCCGCGTCGATCGACGCCGTGAGCAGATCGAACGGGCCATAGGTTCGCTGGATCGTGCGCCCAATCGGATCGGTCCACTCGACCGGCAGGCCCTCACTGTTGTATCGCACGCGTGACACTGAGCCATCGGGGCGCGTGATCGCGCTCAGCAGGCCTCGCGGATTGCCAGGACCGTCGGCATAATCGAAGCGTGTCACATGCCCGTCGGGCGACGTTTCCTCCAGCACCCGGCCCAGCACGTCGATCTTGCGCCGGAAACGCGCACCGGTCGGCAATTCGATGTCGGTCAGTCGCAACCGGTCGTCGTAGTCGAGGCGGGTTTCGCGCTCGCCTGCGACGATGCGCAACAGTTCGCCATTCGGGCCGTAGCGGTAGGTCGTCTTGGTGCCATCCGGCTCGGTGCGCGCAATCAACCGGCGCAGATGATCGTACTCAAGCTTGATCCGGTCGCCGTGCGGCAAGCCCACCGAGGTGAGAAGCTGCGCGTCGTCGTATTCGAAGCCGATCGTACGCCCCGAGCTTTCCGTGACCGAAACCAGTTGACCGAGATCGTCATAGCGGTAATCAGTCTTGCGCCCAAGCGGATCGATCCGTGCCATCAAGCGGCCGAGCTCCCATTCGGAGACAACGCAATGGCCAAGCGAATCGGTTTCCGCCGTGACGAGACCTTCGTCGTTATAGTCGTAGATCCATTCGCCGTCGACATCGATCACGCGCGTGCGGCCGTCTTCGTAGGCGAACCGGCCGGTGTGATAGTCCTGACGGGTGCCTGTCTCGACGACGCGCCCGGCGGTGTCGTACCGATATCGGACATCGGTCTGGTCCGTATCCCGCCATTGGGTCATCCAGCCGCGCTCATCGTACGCGTAATGGAACTGCCCAAACTGGAAGCTCGCCACATGGGTAAGCATGCCGTTCTGGTAGCCGTAGTCCACGAGCGTTCGAACGCCGCCGTCCGCATCGTGAAGAACGATTCGTTCCGGTCGCCGGTCGCGCTCGTGATAGGCAACTTCGAGCCGATAGCCATCACTATGGGTCAGGTTGCTCAAACGGCCCGTGAGATCGTATGAGAAGGCTACCGCGTTGCCGTCGAGGTCCTCGATCCGCTCGAGGCGAGAAGAACGGCCCGTGACGAGAGGCGAGAAAATGCGCAGTTGCCGCGTATCGCGGTCAAAGATGCGCGGTTCGAGTCGACTTCCGACCAGCCGATAACGCGGCTCGCGCAAGTTGACGCCGTCGAGCGCCATGTCCGGCGCGTCGAAACCGGTCACAAGACCTGCGCCGTCGTGGAATCTCACGAAGCGGCCGCCGTCGAATGTCAGGTGCTGCGACCAGTTGTCCGACCAACGGTGACCAAGCAGTCCGTGATCGTCCGATCGAGTTCGATAGCGTCGATTGAACTCAAGTGGCAGGATTCCGGGAATGGCGAGGTCCGTGCGGATCTCCAGCATTTCTCCGGATACCGGATCGATCGGATCCTTGCACTTCGGCCGACTTTCATCCTTGATGCCCGTTTGTTCAGCGGATCGGGTTGGCTCGGGCTTGAATTTTTCGCGCAACCCCTTGCCGGCAAATTTCCCGACTCCGCCACCTACGATCCCACCGAGCAAACCCGCCAGAAACTCCTGAGTCGCCGACAACTCCGGGTTCTTCGGACCATACTGCCCCGTCGTCTTGTCGATCCAGATGCTGTTGCGCCCAGAGTTGACCTTGCCGCTACAGTGAGTCTCGTGGCCGATCCGCACCAGCGGCAGGCCGTTGACAAAGACGGTTTTGCTACCGTCGACGAGTGCCTGCGGCACGCCGGAATGGTGATCGCATTTCACCAGGTCCGTTACGCGCGCAACCTTTTTACCTTCAAAATACACATTGCCCGAGCCGGTGACGATCTCGCCACAGTTGCTGCCCATACTTTGGCTGGCCGACGCCAGCGCACCTCCCAGAGTCAGGCCGCCCGCCATGCACGCCCCGACGATCAACGCACCGGCGAGTCCACCTGTCGCCACGGTCGCTGCCACTGCCACGCCAATCGCAACTCCTACGGCAATGCCGGCGAGGATCCCCATAAAGCCCGACGAGTGCGCGATCCGATCACCGATGCATGCGGGGTGCGGATCGCCACGGCCGATTGTCAGGCCCAGTGCATCACCGACCTGCGTGAATTCCTTTGAGAGCCAGCCCGTAACGCCGACTTTGTCGAGCGCCCAAGCTCCACCGACTGCAATCGCCAGCGGCAGCATCGCCGTACCGGCAGCGATCGCACCCGCGCCCAATGCCGCCCCGCCGGTTGCGCCACCCGCCAACGCCGTACCCGCCGCACTCAACCCGGCGGCCGTCCCCTCAAGCGTAGTCAGACCTGCGTCGGCACCGAGCATCCCATAGTTGAGGTTCTCGTAAAACGGCTGCTCGGTCGCTTTGGCAGCTTCACCGTCCTCCAGCTTGGCGATCTGATCGAGACGCTCTTGTGCGCTACCGCTCGGCTCGTTGTAATTCGGCGTGTCCGACATTGCGGCCTCAGATCGGATCGCGCAACTGAAGGCTCTGGATCACAGCCTGGATTTGTTCGCGCTGGGTATCGCTCAGCGTACCGGGCGCGGTGAAGGTCAGCATAAGCACCACCTGCCCGTACTCCACCATCGTCAGCCGCTGGTGAATCGGCGCCTGATTGTTCGTCCAAGTAAACTCATGCACGTGTGCGGCACGCCCGGACACGTTGGCATCTTCATTGGCCACCTCGGCATAGTCCGGCACCTGCTTTGCCACCTTCCTAATCTCGCTTGCCACGTATTCATTGAACCTCATGCCCCACGGCAGCCGCTCGCGCGTGATCACGAAACTCACGCCTTCCGTGCCGGTCGCTGCCGACACGAATACGTTCATCGTCTTGTCCTGCCACTCCACCGGGAGCGCCAACGTGCCTTCTTGCATCTGGTACATGCTTTGTTTTCCTGATGGGTGTTAGCCGTTCTTCGGGTTGATGTCGGTCCGGGATGCCTGGATATTGATGTTGCTGTCGTCAAGGTGAATCACTGACTCGCCCTTATAGATGTCGATCGAGTCGGCCGTCATGTGGATTCGCGTACCGCCATCGCCGCCGATCTTGATCCAGAGTTCTTTGGCTTCGAGCGTATGCACACCCTGCGGAGTCTGATGCAGCGTATTTCCCTGCACTACAACGTCTGACAGATTGCCGACTGCGATAGCCGTCGTGTGGTTTCCCTTCCCGACCTCGACGGTCCGGTCGCCTTTGAGAACTTGAGTCCACTGCGCGTCCTCGACAACGGTATGCATGTCCTTCTGCGCATGCATGTAGAGCATCTGCGCACCATTGACGTCGCTCATCAGCAACTCGTTCGACCCCTGCCCCTTGTGCGTCTGGCTCTTGATCCCCATCGTCTGGCCGGCGGCCCCGTGGTACGGGTTGCCTTGCTCGCCGTTGAACACACGGCCAACGATCACGGGGTTATCCGGATCGCCCTGATTGAACGCGACAAGCACTTCCTGTTTGATCCGCGGAATCGCAGCCGCCCCCCAACCGTCGCCCGCCCACGGCTGCGACACGCGCACCCACATCGAGTCGGAGCCATCCTTCTTGCCGCGCCGGTCCCACGGAAAATGCACCTTCACGGCGCTCCCGTTGGTGTAGATTTCCTCGCCCTTGGGACCGACGACGATCGCCGACTGCGTGCCATGAATCACCGGTTTCGGCGTCCCGCGCGGCGCACGATACGGAATCTTCTTCGGCAGCAACGCGAAGCTGTTGCGGTACGGCAGTTTTGCGCTGTGCTGCGTGTAGTCGTTCACCGCCTCGTGACGCACGTGCAGGATCACGTATTCCTGGTTGTTCTCGAGGACCGGGTGATTCGCCACGTTGACGGCGCCGGCGGTGGTCATGCGCCACGCGTAGCCGCCGCCGGTATAGCGATGGGCCTGCGCCTCCTCGGCCTCCATCGCAAAACGCGCATAGCGGTTGCCGTCGTCGCCGTGGTCGTACAGCGACTGGTGCTCGAACCGCTCGGTCGAGTCGAGCCGCGCGTGCTTGAGGTTCTGCGGGCCGGCTTCCACCAGCATCAGCGGCGACGACGGATTCTGATGATTGAAGTCGCGGAACGTGACCTTGCCGACACCGAAGCGCCGACCTTCGTGCAACTGGTCGATGCCGCTGTCCTCGCTCGCCTCGGTGGCAGCGAACGGCACAGTTGCCAGCCCATCGATCGGGCGGAACAGCAAATTCGTGTCGCCGATCACAAGCATGTGCTTGTCCTTCTCGTAGCGGTGCGTCCAGACCAGCCCTTCCTGCTCCATCAACCGCGCGCAGAAGTTGTAGTAGGACTCCTGGTACATCACCACGTATTCGAGCGGTTTCTGGCTCGTCCGGATGTCGAACACGAAATCGGAAAATCCGTGCTCCTGGAAAATCTCGGTGAGGATGTCCTGCGCGGTCTTGTTCTGGAAAATCCGGCAGTCGGTCGAGCGCGTCAGGAACCAGAACCACGGCACGGCCGTCAGGTGGTACTGCGTGACATTTCCAGGATTGCCGGCCCGGTCGAACGACGCGACGTAGCCGTCGAAGTAACGGTCGTTCTCGCCGGCACCCGACGCAACGACGCGTTCGAGCGTCGACAAGCGCGCCTGCTGATCGAACCGGATCTTGACCTGCTGGCCGATCAGGTCGTCGGGGCGAAGGTCGTGGCGATGCGACAGCAGGTCGA
This sequence comes from Burkholderia sp. BKH01, assembly GCF_025685725.1. Lineage (NCBI taxonomy): Bacteria > Pseudomonadati > Pseudomonadota > Betaproteobacteria > Burkholderiales > Burkholderiaceae > Burkholderia > Burkholderia sp. BKH01. The sequence continues at coordinate 204,341 of NZ_JAOTQT010000005.1, forward strand.
GGTGGATTTCCGGCAACCGGTTCACGTATTCGTCGACGACGGCGGCGCTGACCAGCAGCACGTCCGGGCCGAGCGGCGTGTCGAGCGTGACGTAGCGATTGAGCTGGGTCAGGCGCGCGGGGTTGGCGGCGCCGTTGATCGCTTCGGCAACCGCGCCGGGCGTCTTGTCCATCAGCGAGAAGCCGGTCTGCGCGAGCTGCAGCGCACGCTGGACGGTATCGACGTGCCCGGCCAGGCCCGCGAGCGGCCCGACGCTTCCGGCAACACTCGAGGCGACCGGGCCTGCCAGGCCACCGAGTGCGCTCAAGGAGCCGAGCGCGCTACCGCCCAAACCATTGGGAATACCCCCGTTCGGAGCGAAACTCATTCTTGTTCCTTGCTTGTGATCTCAGGTTCCGTGGGCCGGCTAGCCGGCCCAAAGCCCCGTTAATGTAGGACAAATTCCGACCGCGCGAAAGGCGCCCGCAAACGTTTTCGTTCGAGCCCCGAAAATCAAAAACTAGACCAACGGTTGGACGCCGGGGCAGGGTTGGCCACGGCGCAGCGGCGCGCCGGTTTGCGCCGAGAACAGCACAATCTGCACGAAGTTGGTGACAGGAATGTAGGGGGCGAAGAACCGATCCATCACGTGCGCGAATCCGCCAAGACTGAACCCGGCGAAACGCTGTTCATCGACCACCAACCGCACTTCGAGCCCCTGCACGATCGCCGACGCCGGCTTGCCGGGCATCCAGCGGCGAACCCGTGCGGTCAACAACGAGACGAGCGCATCGAAGCGCCGCCCGGCGTCGACCGAGCATTCCGCCCAGCGGGCGCAGAGCTGCGTCAGTTGATCCAGACCGCCTTTGTCGAGACGAATCACCTGCGGCACAAGCAAGGACAACACATCGCACAGTTCGCCGTAGCGGAAAGCCAGCGGCCGGCTCCGGGTCGGCCGGTTCAGCAGCGCGATCGTCCCGACCGGATCGCCCGCGCGCAAGGCCAGCTCGCACTCCCGCATCGCGGACAGATCGCCCTGGGTACAGGACAGCCGGATCGCCAGTTTGCGATGCCCGCGATCGGCTTGAGCGGTCGCATATCCAGCTCGACAAAATCGAAGCGCTCCGGGACGGCGCAGCACTCCATCAGCATGGTGAAACGGCCCGAGCGCATCGTCACGCGGCATATCGAGCAGCGCGTCGGCCGGCTCGAGGCCCACGGCCGTGAATACCGCGCCCGGAAGCCGCTTCCAGCGGCCGGATTCGTCGGCCTCGGCGAAACCGCGTACGGCAAACAGCAGGACAGCGTCCGTGAGTGCCGCGACGATCTCGCGCGCCGGTGAAGTGCAGACGCAACCTGTCCGGCACGATCGCGAACGTGGCTTCAGGCGAGGTCAGCTCAAACGTGACGGTCAGCAAGCCGGTCGTGTCGGACAGCAACGCCGCATCGCGCGGCGCAATCGCCGACGTCGTGTAACGCACCGCCGCGACGGTCAACGGCACAATCTCGACTTCATCCGTCATGCGAAATACTTCGCGACCGGCCGGTGCGATCAGTTTGGCGCCGCGGGGGATGAAACGGGGCGCAGTCTGTTTGCTGGTCAGGTCGCCATGAAATTGCGCAATCGCGCAGGAAGGAAACGGGCTGAGCGGCTTGCTTGTCGACGTGCGACGCCCGCGTCATCGTTACGTACCAGTGCGCGACGCCCCTCCCCCTCACCGGGGCGAAACAACAATCGCCGCCCGCCGATTCTGCGCCCGCCCGGCCGGCGTCCGGTTATCCCCCACCGGATCGTTCTTCCCTTTTCCGACGACCGCAATGCGCTGCGCATCCAGCCCGACGTCGACAAGCTCGATCGCCACAATCTCAGCCCGCCGCCTGGACAACTCGAAGTCGTAATCGTCCGCTCCCTCCTGATCCGAGTACCCATAGACCCTCACCCCATTGATCCCCACAGACCGGAGCGTGCGCCCGATCCTTTCGACGATCCGCCGCACATCCGGCTTGAGGTTATAGCGGTCGAAATCGAACAGGATCGGCCCGGCCGAGCCGAACTCGAAACCCTGTTCGGTCTCCTGAAAACCGGCCGACTTGAGCGTCGTGACCTGCGTCTGCGTCAGCCCACGATGAAGCGGCGGCGTCTTGCAGCCCCCCAGCAGCACACACAGCAGCAGCGCGCTCGCGACGCACATCCGCCCCATGCTCACAGGAAATGAGTTGTCCATTTCGCATCCCCTTCGAGTGCGCCCGCGTTGGGCGCACTTTTTGTAATCCGCTGCTGCGACCTCGCCCGCAGCGCGAAGCGATCAATCAAACCGGTCCTGCGACTCCTTCGGCCAACTGCCACGACCCCGGCCGAGCGCGCTTGGCCCGGTACATCGCTGCATCCGCGGCGCGCAACAGGCCGCTCGCGTCCGACGCATGGTCGGGATACAACGCAATGCCGGCACTCATCATGGTGGCCACCATGCGGCCGTCGGACAGCTCGATCGACGGCGCCATGCCGGACAATATCTCGTCAGCGACACGACAGACGCTGCCCGCATCGCGCACCGCCCCCAGCATCACCGCAAATTCATCGCCGCCCAGGCGGGCGACCAGATCGGCCTCGCGCACCTGCGTGCGCAGCCGCGCCGCGATGCCGATCAGCACCGCGTCGCCGGCGTCATGGCCGAGGCAATCGTTGATCTCCTTGAAGCGGTCGCAGTCGAGATACAGGATGCCGACCCGCTGCCCCGTCACCGCGGCTTCGCAGAGCGCAAGCGCGAGGCGCGACTCGAACTGCACGCGGTTGGGCAGGCCCGTGAGCGCATCGTGCGTCGCCTTGTGTTCGAGCGACGCGTTTTCATCGCGCAGCGTGTTCTGCCAGTCTTCGAATTCGTCGAGCAACGCATTGAAGTCGTCGCCGAGCTCGTTCAACTCGGCGATCGCGGCGGGCTCGACCCGCTGCGCGAATGCGCGCTCGCGCCGCACGGCGTGCGCAACGCCGGCCAGCGCGCGCAGCGGCGAAACGATGTTGCGCAGCAGACGCTTCGAGCTGACATACGCGCCGAACACGCTGACCGCCAGGCAACCGAGAATGCCGCCGACGCCGCCTAGCAGGAAGCCGAAGAACTGGTGCCCGCGGCCGCGCACGATGACGTGGCCGACGATGATGCCGTCGTGCATCACCGGAACCGTCACGGGTCCGGGCAGCGCAAGGTCGGCGACGGCGCGCTCGAGCCGGGCGACCCCGTTTCCGGCAGGCAACTGCCACGTCGCGAACGGCTGGCCCTTGCTGTCCGTGACCACCACTTGCGCCACGTCCTCGTCGCTGGCGATCATCCCGATCGCCTCGTTCGCCGCAACGCGATCGCCGAACACGAGTGCCGCCTCGACCGTATAACCGAGCGAGCGCGCCAGCAGGTTCAGGTTGTTGCCGGCATACGCACGCAATGCGATCACGGCGACGACGATCAACGACACGGCGGCCATCGCGACGGCAACGAACGCGAGGCGCAGGTGCGCACGGCGCAATACGCTTTGCAGCGTCGGGCGCGACGCGCGCGAGGGGGAAAAGTGAGGCGCGAGCCGTGTCATGGCGCCCCCGGCCGTCGCGCGAGATTGAGCACGTTCGGATGCACGCGCACACCGCTGCGCGCCACGGCGTCGAGATTGATGTCGAACGAGATGCGCTCGCTGTCGATGTTGAGGCAGAACATGCTGCCTGCGGTGCAGGACGGATCGTGTTCCGCGATCGTCAGCACCGGATGGCCGGCCACCGCGGTTCTCACTCGCGTTCTCTCATCGTCGCTCAGGGTGCCTAGATAAACCACATCGCAGGCCATGCCGAGCGACGGATCGTCGAAACGGACGCGCTGCACGTCGAGCAGCGTCGAGCCGGCCTGCAGCGTGTCGGTCAGGCCGCGCGCGTAGTCGGGCCGGCCCGTCACGCACAGATGCAGGCGCACGGGTGTCGTCGGCCAGCGCGTGAAGCTGATGATGCCGAGCACGACCTGACGCACGGCGGAGTCGTGTGACGAAATGGCGGGATCGGCGGGGCTCGCGGTGGCGACGATGCGCATGGTGTCGGGCGGATCGTCCGCGTCGAGAGGAGCCCCGGCCAGCATGGCGGGCACCACGCCCAGCGCGCAAACGATTGCGATCAGCGCATCGCGCAGCGACGCGGCCCGGCCGGGCCGGACGGGCGTCGTCCGCGCGGCGATTGCCGCCGCGCCCGTTGGCGTCGTTGCAGTCGCAAGACCGGCAGCCGCCGCGCACACTCTCGCATCCATGATGGAAACATCCGCTGGCGTTGCCCCCCGGCGTTGCCCTCTGCCTTCAGTCATGCGCGTGCATGACACCGTATCACGCGCATGATTCCTTCATCTTAGGTACAAAGCCGCGCGATCAACCAGTGGGAAACACCCGCGAGAAACGTCGGAAAGTATGCGGAATCGACGCCGTGCGCGACGATGCGGGCGAACGTGGTACGCGACGCCGATCGCGTGTCGACGTCGGCAAATTGATCAGCGGATTGGGCGCGCGGCCGGCTCAAACTTCATACGCTCTCAGGCGGTACGCCAGATCGTTTTGTGGCACATTCGGGGTGCCAAGCGTTACCGCCTGTCGGCGGATAACCGATGAAGACATTCAACTCGTCGCGCGCTATCGAATAGGGATAAAGCAGCACGGTATCGCCACCGTCACGCTCGAAGACGGCCGCACGCATGAGCGTGTTGCGGAAGAACTGCGCGACAGCCGGCAAACGATCGACGACGCCGGCCCATCTCCACATCCGCATCAGCCGACCGGCAAGCGCACGGGCAAGTGCGGTCAGCAATTCACGCCACGCCGTCGGCATGTCTACGCCGGTCGGCACCTCGTTCGCCGCGATCCAGACATTGCCGTTCACGCGGAAACGCTTCACCTCCGCCGCGCCGGCCTGTTTCGACCGCACGATCATCGCGCGCCACCGAGGAACGCCGGCCCCGGTGCAATCTCCCGTTCCGCTGCGCCGGGCCGATCCTCAGGCGCCACGCAACGCCCGCTCGTGTCCCGTCGCGTAGCGCCCTGCCCTTGGTAAGCCACGCCGCCGCGAGTATGCTTGCGGTTCGAACGATCTCCAACCTGGGCGCGCACACCGCACTGCGGGCGAGCGCACCGCTAACCGTCTTTCACCACCACCGATGGATTTCGACGTAATCGTTCTCGGCGCCGGCATCGTCGGCGTCTCCGCCGCGCTGCACCTGCAGGATCGCGGCCGCAAGGTCGCCCTCGTCGATCGCGGCGCGCCCGGCGAAGGCACGAGCTTCGGCAACGCGGGGCTGATCGAGCGCTCGTCGGTCGAACCGTATCCGTTCCCGCGCAGCCCGTTCACGCTGATGCGCTATGCGCTGAACCGCTCGACCGATCTCTACTGGCACAGCGCGTCGCTGCCCGCGTTCGCGCCGTGGCTCGCGCGGTTCTGGTGGGAATCGGCGCCGCTGCGTCACGCAGCAGCCTCGCGCGACATGCTGCCGCTGATCGAACGCTGCCTCGTCGAGCACGACGCGCTGATCGCGCGGGCCGGCGCCGGGGAACTCGTGCGCGCGAGCGGCTGGCTCGAAGCGTTTCGCACGCCGGCCGCGTTCGAACGCGGCGTGGCCGAAGCCGGCCTCACCGCGCGCCGCCACGGGCTCGGCATCACGCCGCTGGATGCCGCCGCGCTGCTCGCGCACGAACCAAGCCTCGCGCCCGGCTTCTGCGGCGCGCTGCATTGGCTCGATCCGAAAAGCGTCGTCGATCCGTCCGCGCTCGTCAAAGCGTACGCGCAGCTCTTCGTGCAAGGCGGCGGCACGCTGCTGACCGGCGACGCCGCGAGCCTCGACGCGTTGTCGCCCGGCTGGCAGGTCAGCACGCAGGACGGCATGGCCGCCGCGCCGGCCGTCGTCGTCGCGCTCGGCCCGTGGTCCGACACGGTGTTCGGCAAGTTCGGCTACAAGATTCCGCTGCGCGAGAAGCGCGGCTATCACATGCACTACGCGCCGTCGGCACGCGGCGTGCCGTCGGCGCCGATCGTCGATCGCGAATACGGCTACGTGATCGCGCCGATGCGGCGCGGGCTGCGGCTGACCACCGGTGTCGAGATCGCGCGGCGCGGCGTGCCGCCGACCGGCGTGCAGCTCGAACGCGCGGAACGCGTCGCGCGGCCCGTGTTCGGCTTCGGCGAGCGGCTCGACCCGCAGCCGTGGCTCGGCTTCCGGCCGTGCACGCCCGACATGCGCCCGGTGATCGGCCCCGCGCCCGCGCATCGCGGGCTGTGGTTCTCGTTCGGGCACAACCATCACGGGCTGACGCTCGGCCCCGTCACCGGCCGCCTGCTGGCCGAGATGATGACGGGCGAGACACCCTTCACCGATCCGGCGCCGTATCGCGCCGACCGCTTCTGAGCACGCGCCGCGGCAGCGGCACTCGCCCGTTCGATGCCGCACATGGCGTGCACGGCGCACCGAACCCGTTACCGCCATCGGAACCGCGCACGTTCCACGACGACTGCGCAGGCACGTCGCGGCGTCGTGCACTATCAAGCGGTTGTGGGCACTCACGGCGACTTTCATCGCACGCGGCCGCGGCCTGAATCGCTCTGCGCCTTGCTAACGACCGGCAAGCAATTGAACAATATCCTTTGCCACGTACTCTGGTTCGATGCCGGCTCGGATAATCAGTCGCAATCGTCCCTGCGGGTCGAAAGCATATGTCTGAACCCCGTGATCGATAGTATAGGATCCGTGGAAATCTCCTTCGACTCGGTGGTATTCGAGGCTCAATGCAGCCGCAGCCTTCCGGACATTCTCCTCGCTGTCGCGCAATCCGATGTTGTCCTTACCGAAGCTGGCAAGCCAGCGGGTCATGGCCGCCGACGTGTCGCGTTCCGGATCCAGCGTGACGAAGACAATCTTGACCTTATCGCCTTGTGCCCCGACCAGCTCCTTCGCACGCCTCAGCTCAAGCATCGTCGTCGAGCAAATGCTTGGGCAACTGAGGAAACCGAAGAAGAGCAACAGTACGTTGCCACGATAATCCTGCGGCGTCCTCGTTTGGCCATGCAGATCCGCCAGACGGAACCCTTTGTTCCATTCGTTGCTGCTCAATGACATGGAATAGAAAGGCGTGGACGCGTGCACGCCGCCCAGCCTCCCTGCCATGGCGATAGAAAGCAGGATACCTAACAATCTACGCCGTTTCGCATTTTCTTTGTTCATCGCAATTTCCCTTCAGCCCAAACCGCCGATCTTCCGATTTTCCGCAACGGTCAGCGGTACACACCGGGGCGCGGCGCCGGCCTGTTCGATGGAAACAGCCGCCATGCGCGGCTGCCTGGTCAACGCTTCAGGTGCCGCGGCGGCAGACTGCGTCGAACTGGCGGCAACGTGCAAGATCGCCGACACGCTGGGTACGCCAAGCTTGCTCATCACGAACAACATGTAGTAACCGGGCGGAGCGACGTTCGCGTTCGGGGGGGCAGTGACGGTAAGCGAACTGCCCGACGCGGCGAAGATGAGCTCCACGACGCGATGCGAGAAATTGATCTGATGCGTTGCGGAGCCGCAAGCAACGATCACGATCGAGCCGACGTCCGCCAACTGGGTATCGCTCGACAAACTGACGCTAAAGCCGCTCCCATAGTGGATCGACGTGGGCGATGACTGGATGACCGGTCGAGGCCCTTTGAAAAGATAAGGCGGAGAAAAGATCTCGACGCGCGTCTCGGCGTACTGCAACCCCGAGCCTTGAAAATCACCGTCCTTTCCTGTAATGGCGACCCGTCCGTCGGGGAGAAGCAGCGCGGTGGAGTGATAGCCGCGGGCGATTCTCGTGGACGCGAGCAATGTCCACGTTTCCGTCGCCGGATCGTAGAGCTCGGGCCGATAGGTCGGCCCGCGTCCGTAGTCGGCCTTGCCGGTTTTGTTCCCGCCGACCACGAACAGCTTGCCGTCCGGCAGCGTGATGAGGTCGCACATCACCCGCCCCTCATTGAGAGACCCAACGGCTCTCCAGGCGGGCGCAGCCTCTCCGAGATCGAGCAATTCGCAACTGGTCATGCCGGGCAAGCTGTTGTCGTATTGGCTATCGTTGCCGATAGCGATCTGGGACGAGTTGTCTCCGCCACCGGCCACAATCACCCTGACCCTGTAATTCTCCGACGGCTTCAACGGAAGCACGGCCGTCCCCCCCATGAACGGATAGGTGCGGCTGTTGTCGGAGACGGTTTTGTGGAGCGTCTCACTCCACACCTTGGTGCCGACGTCGAGAAAGCGGGTCGTATTTCTCGCGTGCACGAGCAGCTTCCCGTTCGGCAGCGTAAAGAGAAACGGGTACAGGTCGATCTGCGTCTGCGATGCCGGATAATAAGGCGAGAACGGTGAGACCACGGGTTCAGGCGATGTCAGTCCGTCGGCGGAATACAGCTGCCAGGTGTCGTTGACCGAGGTGTTCCAGCCCGCGGTCTCCGTTCCGCTGATGATGAATACCCGCCCGTCAGGCAACGTGGTGGTCGACGGGTACCAGCGCCCCTTCGCCATCGAAGCGATGAGCGTCGCGGTGTTGGTGCCGGGATCGAACATCACGACATCCTTCAAGGTATCCCCGATGTGGCCGCCCACAATCAGCACTCTCCCGTCGGGCATCGTCGTTTGCCCTGCACAGAAATTGTTGCGGAAGGACGGGATGTCCGTCGTTTGGTCGTTGACCGGATTCCAGATGCAGGCCGGAATGGTCTGGTTCCCCGAGCCACCCTTGTAGAAGCCGAACATCAGCACGCTTCCGCTCTTCAACAGCACCGAATTGATACCGGTGACGTTGACGTCGACTATGTGAGACGATGCGCCAATGTCAGCCGCCGCCCCCTCCGAAAACGGCGCTACGGTCGCGCTGTTTTCCCATACGAGATTGTCGCCGCGCCTGAAAATGTCTGCTTTACCGGTGGCGCGCAGCCCGACCGCCTCGAAGTCTCCTTTTGTGCCGTTCTGGGACTGGAGCAATCCGGCTGCAACATAGGACCCCGTGCCGACAGTCCCGGCAAAATGCCACGGGATGCCACCGGAATCGTTCTCGCGCCAATAGTGGGCGATGCCGCCGCCGGCGATCGGCACGAGCACCTCAAAGTTCCCTTTGGTTCCGTAGTTGCTCTGGCGCAGCGCGGGCACCCCCGCGATACCTCCGCCGGCGATATTGCCGAGCTTTCTCCAGGCACGCCCCTCGCAGCACCAGGATTCCAGACGATCGTCCACCCACGCGACCAGTTCGAGATTCGCGTTGTTGTCGGGCCCGATGTAATTGCCCTGAATGACGGCAACGCCCTTCACCTGACCGCTGCCGAAAATATTCGACAGCTTCCAAGTGAAATTGTCTTTGTCGTCTCTCCAATAATGAGCCATGCCGCCGCGGCTCATGCCCACCACCAGCTCCAGCTGCAGCGCGCCACCTCGATTCGATTGAAGGTAGGCAGGGAATCCTTGCGCATCGCCGATCGATATCGTCTTGTGAGCCGTCCAGGGCGCGCCCTGCCCCCGGAAGTATGTCTTGACCGCGCCGGCATCGACTACCGCAGCCTCGACATTCGTGTAATTCGTGCTGTACGTTTGGCAATACCCGGTGATGCTGCTCTTGGATCCGATGCCGTCGCCGACAGCGACCATCCATTGAGCACCATTGCCGCTCTCGCGTGTCAGGCAGTGCAACATGCCATATTCGTCGCCGGCGAGAAGTTCGAAATTGCCCGATGTCGAGTACGGCGATTGAATGAAAATCCCGCCCTTGCCCATCCCGCTCCACGTCGTTCCGGCAGGCCCTGACAGCGCGGCCATGATTTTTTTCGAAGACGCCGGATTCGATCCGCTGTCGTCTCCGCCGCAAGCCGTCATCAACAGCGAAGCAGGAACCCAAATGAGAAATGACCTCCGCGAGTTACTGACTGTCGATGAGTTTTGTTCGTACTTTCGCACGGCACCACCTCCATTTATTGGACAGCGATCGGTCGCGCATCATTTCCATCCGGATACGATCGATTTCCTCCGAATGATCGACGCCGCATAACGAGATCACATTCAATCGATCAAAGATAGGTCGACACTCAAACGAAATAAGGCGGCATCGTCATCGCAACGACAGACTCCCGCCGCATTCGACTTGCCGCGGCAGCGAAATCGCCACACCGAAATGCCGTCGCATCAGAACCTGCTTGGCATTTACTCCGCTCACATTCATATTTAGGACAAAATTATTTTTGCGTGTGTGCGCCAGGCTACCGAATGCCCCTTCATCATTATTTTATTAACCAATGAAGTGCTTTACAGATAAAAATCCATCATTTATATGAAACCACGAATCGTTCAGAAAAGTTGTGAAATTCAGAAAATGAACGGGAGATATTTTTCATAGGTACGCCCCGGATTTGAGCGGTACCGGCGGAGACCGGACAAAGAAATTTGATGACTTTTGCCTGTCCGGATCAGCTATCGACTCGAATTTCCGACAGCGCGTTCCGACAGGTGGGTGCACCGCTGATCGATAACGCACCACGGACGTCGATGAATCGTCACTGTCGCCAATCGATCACTATCCGCCTGATCGATTGGCGGATCGCTGCACCCGACAGACGCGCGACCTCGGTGCAATGCTCGGGGCCGAAATCGTAAACGGCGATGAGCCACCGTTCCGCCATCACGCGCGCGCAGCGGCGAAGGCCACGGGCCCGCACGCGCTCAGTCGAGCGCGCGGCCGAAGATACGGATCACTTCGTCGAGATGGTCGGCCATCGCGCGGCGCGCGGCCTCCGGGTCGCGCGCGCGGATCGCGTCGAGGATTGCGCGGTGCTCCAGTTCCGACCGGTGCGGCATGTCGTTCGGCATGTACAGCGACTGCAGCCGCTGGAACATCAGGTCGTACTTGTGCGCGAGCAACTGCTTGATCATCAGCGCATACGCGGGGTTGTCGCTCGCTTCCGCGATGCGGATATGGAACAGCCGGTCGCCCGGATGCGTGAGCGAGCCGCTGCGGTTGTCGTCCTGATTGCGCAGGAACGCTTCGTGGATCCCTTCGATCTGCTCGTCCGAGCCGTGCTTCGCGGCAAGCGACGCGGCTTCCGGCTCGATCAGCCGGCGCGCCTGCAGCAGCGCGAACGGCGGGATTTCGGTGTCGAGGTCGAGCGCAATGCCGAGTTCGGGATCGATCTCGACGATCGTGAACGGCGCGGCATTCGCATCGGGTTCGGGTGCGGCAGCCGTTTCGGGGTGGCGCACCTTCACGCCATCGCCGACGCGCACGCTGACGAGCCCGCTCACTTCGAGCGCGATCAGCGCTTCGCGCACCGACGTGCGCGACACGCCGAACTGTTCGGCCAGTTCGCGCTCGGGCGGCAGATAGCTGCCCGGCGGAAAATCGCCGGACTCGATCATCGCACTGAGCTTGTCGGCGATCTGCTGGTAGAGGCGGCGGTTCTGAATCGGCTGGATGGACATACGTTTGACGCTGGTAATCGGTTTCGGTCCGACGAATCGCGCAGACCGTTCGCGCCTATTTTATATGCCGGGGCCCGTGCGCCGGCCTGCGCATCGATGCGGCTGCAACCATCGATATGCCACGGTGCCCGCCGGCATTCGTCCGACGAAGCCGCGCACTCACGCCGGCACCCCGTAACACTGCGCGGCCGTGCCGCCCCACAGCGCGTTGCGCTCGGCGGCCGACAGCCGCGATTCGGCCCAGCGCTCGACGATCGACGCCACTTCGTCATACGACGCGGCAAGCAGGCACACGGGCCAGTCCGACCCGAACATCAGCCGCTGAGGCCCGAACGCGTCGAGCGCCGCATCGAGGCACTGCTCGATATGCCGGATGTCCTGCGCGCGCAGGCCGCGCCGCCAGTCGGCTTCGGTCACGAGCCCCGACAGCTTGCACGCGACATGCGGCATCGCGCCCAGTTCGCGCAGCGCCGCGCGCCAGCGCGGCAGCGCGGTTTCGTCGCGCTCGAACTCGGCCAGCGCGGGTTTGCCGACGTGGTCGAGCACGAGCCAGTGCGCGTCGTGCCGCGCGCAGAACGCGCGCACGTCGGGCAACTGGCGCTCGAACACGAGCACGTCGTATACATAGCCGTTCGCCTGCAGCCACGCGACGCCGCGATTGAAACCGGCATCCGCGACAAATGCACCCACGTCGGCTTCGTCCTGCACCTGGTGACGAAAGCCGCGCAGCTTCGGGCTGCGCCATTCGGCGATACGGTCGGCAAGCTGCGGCGCGCCGAGATCCTCCCAGCCGACCACCGCCGCGATGCGCGCATCGTCGTGCGCGAGATCGAGCAGGAACACCGTCTCATCACGCCCGGCGCGCGCCTGCACCGCGATCGACGCGCCGAGCGCCTGCGCGTGCATCAGCGGCCACAGCGCGTCGGGCAGGTAGTCGCGGGCGAGCACCCCCATCCCGGCGCCGATCCACGGATAGTCGGCCGCGCGATAACGCCAGAAGTGCTGATGGGAATCGATACGCACTGCGCCCATGGTGTCCTCGTGCTCCGCCGTCACATGCCGTCACATGCCGTCACTCGCCGCCGCGTCCGCCGCACACGCTACCCGCCGCGTGCGGCGACGCCATGACACGCCAATCAGTCGTACAACGCCGCCGCGACCTTCGGATCGTCGATATTGGTCTTGTCGTACCAATAGAAACCGGTATCGATGACCTTCGGCAGCTTCTCGCCCTTGATCGCCTTCACGGCCGCTTCGACCGTCTTGTAGCCGATCCCGACCGGGTTCTGCGTGATCGCGCCGGCCATCAGCCCGCTGCGGATCGCGTCCTTCTGCTGCTTGCCGGAATCGTAGCCGACGATCACGACCTTGCGCTTCATCTCACGCACGCCGTTGACCACGCCGATCGCCGAGCCTTCGTTGGTGCCGAACAGCCCCTTGAGCTTCGGATACGCCTGCAGGATCGACTTCGTCACCTCGGTCGATTTCAACTGATCGCCTTCGCCGTACTGCACGGTCACGACCTTCACTTTCGGGTGCGCCGCCTTCATCCGTTCGAGAAAACCGTCGCGGCGGTCGATGCCGGTGCGGCTCGTCTGGTCGTGCGCGACCACGGCTACTTCGCCTTCGCCACCGATCAGCGCGGCGAGCTTGTCGGCGGCGAGCGACGCGGCGGCCTTGTTGTTGGTCGAGGCCGTCGTCACCGGGATGTCGCTGTCGACGCCCGAGTCGAACGCGATCACCGGGATCTTCTCGGCCTGCGCCTTCTTCAGCAGCGGCAGCGCGGCCTTGCTGTCGAGCGCCGCGAAGCCGAGCGCGGCCGGCTTCTTCGCGATCGCGGCGGACAGCATGTCGATCTGCTTGTCGACCATCGCCTCGGTCTCGGGGCCTTCGAACGTCACCTTCACCTTGTAGTCCTTCGCGGCCTGCATCGCGCCCGATTTCACGGCCTGCCAGAACTGGTGCTGGAAGCCCTTCGAGATCAACGGGATATAGGTTTCCTGCGCCTGCGCGCCGGCCGTGACGCCCACTGCGAACGTCAGCCCGACGATCGCGTTCAACACCTTGCTCCTGATCACTTCGCGTCTCCTTGGTTGGTATCTGCTGGGATGCCGGCCATGCCGGCGGTGAAGCGGATGCATGCGCACGTCAACGGCGCCGCCGGCGCAGGATGTCGACGTAGACGGCGAGGATGATGATCACGCCCGTCACGACCGTCTGCCACTCCTGCGCGACCGACATGATGCGCAGGCCGTTGGTCAGCACGCTCATGATGAACGCGCCGATGATGGTGCCGACGATGCTGCCCGCGCCGCCCGACAGCGACGTGCCGCCGATCACGACGGCCGCGATCGCATCGAGCTCGTAGCCCTGCCCGAGCGCGGGCTGCGCGGAATTCAGCCGCGACGCGATCAGGAGCCCCGCGATCCCGCACACCGCGCCGCTGAACGTGTAAACCGCGATCTTCCACGCGTCGACGTTCACGCCGGACAGCCGCAGCGCTTCCTCGTTGCTACCGAGCGCGAACGTGTAGCGGCCGAAGATCGTCCGGTTCAGCACGATCGATGCGCCGACCGCAACGAGAAACAGGATCAGCACCGCGTTCGGAATCGGCAGCGCGGGAATCAGGTTGCCGATCAGCGAATCCTGCGCGATCGACGTGAAGCCCGGCGTGTCGTTGAAGTAGATCGGCCGCGTGCCCGAGATCACGAGCGACAGCCCCTTCAGCAGCATCATCATGCCGAGCGTCGCGATGAACGGCGGCACCTTCATCTTCGCGATCACGAAGCCCGACACGCAGCCGGACAGCGCGCCGATCAGCAGCGCGGCCAGGATCCCGAGCGGCAGCGGCATCCCCCACTTCGTCAGCACGACGCCGGCCATCACCGCGCAGAACGTCATCAGCGTGCCGACCGACAGGTCGATGCCCGACGTGATGATCACGTAGGTGCAGGCGACGGCCAGCACGCCGTTCACGGCGGTGGCCTGCAGGATCGTGACGAGGTTGTCGACTTCGAGGAAGTTCGGCGACGCGATGCTGAAGAACACGATCAGCAGCACGAGGCTCGCGAACGCGAGCAGCTTCTGCCGCGCGGCCGGGTTGAAGAAGCGGGCGCGGAAGCCGGATGCGCCGGCCGGCGAATCGCCGGAAGCGAGGGGCGGAACGGGATGCGTATCGTTGGACATGATCGGGTAGGCGTCTGAATCAGGACAATACGGTCGACTCGCGTTGCGTCGCGAGCTGCATGATCTTTTCCTGCGTGGCGTCGGCCGCGCGCAATTCGCCGGTGACGCGGCCTTCGCACATCACGAGAATCCGGTGGCTCATGCGCAGCACCTCGGGCAGTTCCGACGAGATCATCACGATCGCCTTGCCGTCGGCGGCGAGCGCGTCGAGCAGCTTGTAGATCTCGCTTTTCGCGCCGACGTCGATGCCGCGCGTCGGCTCGTCGAAGAACAGGATGTCGCAGTCGCGCAGCAGCCACTTCGCAATGACGATCTTCTGCTGGTTGCCGCCCGACAGCAGCCGCGCGGGCTGCGCGACCGACGGCGTGCGGATCGCGAGCTGCCGCACGTACGCCTGCGCGGTGTCGCGCATTTCGCGTGCATCGAGGAACACGCCGCGGCGCACGAAACGGCGCATGCTCGACAGCGCGATGTTGTTCTGCACGTCCATCCCGACCGCGAGCCCGAAGTGCTTGCGATCCTCGGACAGGTAGCCGATCCCGTGCGCGACCGCGTCGGCCGGCGTGCGGATCGTCACGGTCTTGCCGTGCACGCGGATCTCGCCCGCGTCGACCGGGTCCGCGCCGAACACCGCGCGCGCGACCTCGGTGCGGCCCGCGCCCATCAGCCCCGCGAAGCCGAGTATCTCGCCGCGCCGCAGCGTGAAACCGACGTCGCGGATCGCGCGGCCGCGCGACAACCCGCGCACTTCGAGCGCAACGTCGTTCGCGGACGTGTCGGGCGGCGTGCGGTGCTCCGTATCGAGCTGGCGGCCGACCATCATCGCGATGATCGCGTCCATCGACGTTTCCGCCATCGGCACGGTCGCGACGTACTTGCCGTCGCGCATCACGGTCACGCGATCGGCGATCTGGCGCAGCTCGTCCATCTTGTGCGAGATGTAGACGATGCCGACGCCGTGCGCGCGCAGGTCGCGGATGATGCGGAACAGCTCGGCGATCTCCGCGTTGTTGAGCGCGGCGGTCGGCTCGTCCATGATCAGCACGCGCGAGTCGAACGACAGCGCCTTCGCGATCTCGACCATCTGCTGCTTCGCGACCGTCAGCCTGCCGACCGGCGTACGCGGGTCGAGATCGAGTCGCATCCGCTGGAAGATCGCGGCCGCGTCGCGATTCAGTTTGTCTTCGTCGACGAACACGCCGAAGCGGCCGCGCGGCTCGCGGCCGATGAAGATGTTCTGCGCGACGCTCAGATGGTTCATCAGGTTCAGTTCCTGATGGATGATTCCGATCCCGAGCGCCTGCGCAGTGCGCGGATCGGCGATCTCCACCGCGCGGCCATCCATCCGGATCTCGCCGTCGTCGCGCTGGTACACGCCCGCGAGGATCTTCATCAGCGTCGATTTGCCGGCGCCGTTCTCGCCCATCAGTGCATGCACTTCGCCGGCATGCAGGTCGAAACGGCAGTCGTCGAGCGCCTGCACGCCCGGAAAGCGTTTGCCGATGCCGCTCAACGCAATCAGCGGCGGCGCGGCGTTCAGGTTCGGGTCGGGTTGCATGGGGTCGGGGTTCCGGTGCATTCAGCCGATCGCGCGGTCGAGATGCGTATAACCGCCATCGACGAACAGCCACTGGCCCGTCGTGTGCGATGCGCGATCCGACAGCAGGAACACGGTCGTGTCGGCGATCTCGTCGGCCGTCGTGAAGCGCTTGCCGAGCGGCACCTTGCCGGCGATTTCGGCGAGCTTCGCATCGGGATCGTCGAAGCCGGCGAGCCAGTTCCTGTAAAGCGGCGTCATCACTTCGGCCGGGATCACCGCGTTCAC
Source organism: Burkholderia sp. BKH01 (assembly GCF_025685725.1). Lineage (NCBI taxonomy): Bacteria > Pseudomonadati > Pseudomonadota > Betaproteobacteria > Burkholderiales > Burkholderiaceae > Burkholderia > Burkholderia sp. BKH01. The sequence goes on from NZ_JAOTQT010000005.1 coordinate 220,811, forward strand.
GCGCACGCCGTCGTCGCGCAACGCGACGGCCCATTCGCGCGTCAACGCGAGCTGCGCGCCCTTCGACGCGCAATAGCCGCTCGTGTTGCCCTGCCCGGTGACGGCCGTCTTCGACGAGATGTTGACGATCGCGCCGCGCGTCGCCTTCAGGTGCGGCACGCAGTAGTGCGCCATCACGTAGTAGTGGATCAGGTTGCGCTCGAGCGACGCGACGAATGCGTCGCGCCCGGCGTCGAGGCCGATGCCGTCGTTGATGCCCGCGTTGTTGACGAGGCCGTCGATGCGGCCGAAGCGCGCGATGGTCTGCGCGACCGCATCGCGGCATTGCGTATCGTCCTGCAGCTCGACCGACACGCACACGGCGCGCGGCTGCTTCTGTACAAGCTCGCGCCAGAACGCGTCGTCGGGCGTGTGGCGCGCGAACACCACCGGAATCGCGCCTTCGCCGGCGAGCCGCATCGAGATCGCGGCGCCGATGCCCGATGCACCGCCGGTCACGATCACGACCTTGTCTTGCAGGTTCAAATCCACTTCGCGTCTCCGTCGTTCATGTTTTCGCCGCGCACGACGCGCGTCGTACAACGTGCGTCGTGCGTCGCCGTGCTTCAGCCGCGGAACAGGTACTGCTCCAGCGATTCTGGCTTCATCTCGATCGAGAAACCGGGTGCCGTCGGCGGCATGTACGCCGCGCCGCGCACCACGCACGGCTCGACAAAATGCTCGTGCAGGTGATCGACGTATTCGGTCACGCGCCCTTCCTTCGTGCCGGAAATGCACACGTAGTCGATCATCGACAGGTGCTGCACGTATTCGCACAGCCCGACGCCGCCCGCATGCGGGCACACGGGCAGCCCGTACTTCGCGGCCATCAGCATCACCGCGAGAATCTCGTTCACGCCGCCGAGCCGGCACGCGTCGATCTGCACGACGTCGATCGCGCCGCGCGCGATGAACTGCTTGAACAGCACGCGGTTCTGGCACATCTCGCCGGTCGCGACCTGCACGGGCGCGATCGCCTTGCGGATCTTGCGATGCCCTTCGACGTCGTCGGGGCTCGTCGGCTCCTCGATGAACCACGGCCGCGCGAACGCGAGCTCGCGCACCCAGTCGATCGCCTCGTCGACTTCCCACACCTGGTTCGCGTCGATCATCAGCTTGCGATCCGGGCCGATTACCTCACGCGCGATCGTCACGCGGCGGATGTCGTCCTCGAGGTTCGCGCCGACCTTCAGCTTCACGTAGTCGAACCCCGCTTCCACCGCTTCGCGGCACAGCCGGCGCAGCTTGTCGTCGCTGTAGCCGAGCCAGCCGGCCGACGTCGTGTAGCACGGGTAGCCGTCGCGCTCCAGCGTCGCGATCCGCGCGGCCTTGCCCGGCGCCTGCCGGCGCAGCAGGTCGAGCGCTTCGTCCGGCGTCAGGCAGTCGGTCAGGTAGCGGAAGTCGATCGCGCGCACCAGTTCCTCCGGGCTCATGTCGGCGACGAGCCGCCACAGCGGCTTGCCCACCGCCTTCGCCCACAGATCCCACACCGCGTTGACGACGGCGCCCGTCGCCAGGTGGATCGCGCCCTTGTCGGGGCCGATCCAGCGCAACTGGCTGTCCGACGTGACGTGCCGCCAGAAGCGGCCCATGTCCTCGCGAATCCAGTCGAGGTCGAGGCCGACGACGAGGTGGCGCATTGCGTCGATCGCCGCGCAGCAGATTTCGTTGCCGCGCCCGATGGTGAACGTGAGCCCATGACCTTCGAGCCCGTCGCGGTCGGTTTCGAGCACGACATAGGCCGCCGAATAATCGGGGTCCGGATTCATCGCATCGGAGCCGTCGAGCTGGCGCGAGGTCGGAAAGCGCACGTCGAGGACGCGCATCGATCGAATGATAGGCATGACGAACCGTCCGTTAAAGGAAATCAGGCCTGCACGGTGCGCTGGCGCTGCTCGCCGAGCCCGTCGATGCCGAGCGTGATCACCTGCCCGGCGCGGAGGTAGACGGGCGGCTTCTGCCCGAGGCCGACGCCCGGCGGCGTGCCGGTGGAAATCACGTCGCCCGGCTGCAGGCTCATGAAGCGGCTCAGGTAGCTGATCAGGTGCGGCACGCGGAACACCATCGTCGCGGTCGAGCCGTTCTGGTAGCGGTGGCCATCGACATCGAGCCACAGCCGCAGTGCGTGCGGATCGGGCACTTCATCGGCCGTCACGAGCCACGGGCCGAGCGGCCCGAACGTATCGTTGCCCTTGCCCTTGTCCCACGTGCCGCCGCGTTCGAGCTGGTATTCGCGCTCCGACACGTCGTTCACGACGCAGTAGCCCGCGACGTGCGACAGCGCGTCGGCTTCGTCGATATAGCGGCCGCCCTGGCCGATCACCACGCCGAGCTCGACTTCCCAGTCGGTCTTCTCCGAGCCGCGCGGAATCTCGATGTCGTCGTTCGGCCCCGAGATCGCGCTCGTCCACTTGCCGAACACGACCGGCTCCTTCGGCACTTCCATCCCCGATTCGGCCGCGTGATCGGAATAGTTGAGCCCGATGCAGATGAACTTGCCGACGCGGCCGACGCACGCGCCGAGCCGCGGCGTGCCTTCGACGAGCGGCAGCGACGACGGCGGAATGTCGCGCAGCCGCGCGAGCGAGGCCGGCGACAGCGCGTCGCCGGCGATGTCGTCGATCACGCCGGACAAGTCGCGGATGTGGCCCTGCGCATCGAGCAGGCCCGGTTTTTCATGGTGTTTGTCGCCAAATCTCAGCAGTTTCATGGGGTTGTCTGAACGGAAAGTAGGGAGGAAGGCGCGGTCAGTTTGACACGGTCAGTTTGACCAGCCGCCGTCGATCAGGTGAATGGCGCCGGTGGTAAATGCGGACTCGTCGGATGCCAGATAGGTTGCCAGCGCGGCAATCTCGTCCGCCGTACCGACGCGCCCCATCGGCTGACGCGCGACAAATGCGGCGCGCACCGCGTCGATGGTCGTGTTCTGCTTCAGCGCCTGCTCGGTAATACGGGCCTCGAGCGAAGGCGACTCGACCGTGCCGGGGCAGATCGCGTTGCAACGAATGCCTTGACCGACGAAATCGGCGGCCACCGCCTTGGTCAGCCCGATCACGGCCGCCTTGGTGGTGCCGTACACGAAGCGGTTCGGCACACCCTTCACGCTTGACGCGGCCGACGCCATGTTGAGGATCGACGCGCCGCCCGCTTCGAGCATCGCGGGCAGCAGCGCGCGGATCAGCCGGTACATCGACGTGACGTTCAGGTTCAGCGAGAACGCCCACGCGTCGTCGTCGCAGTCGAGGATCGAGCCGTGATGCACGTAGCCCGCGCAGTTGAACAGCACGTCGAACGCGCGTTCGCTCGCGGCGAGCGCGGCGACGTCTTGCGCGTCGGTGACGTCGAGCCGCCGCGTGGTCAGCCGGCCGCCCGCGCGTTCGGCGTCGGCCGCGAGCCGCGCGAGCGCGGCTTCGTTGATGTCGGTCGCCAGCACGTCGGCGCCCTCGCTTGCGAACCGCAGCGCGGTCGCGCGGCCGATGCCCTGCCCGGCCGCCGTCACCAGCGCACGCTTGCCCTGCAATCTCATGAGCACGTCTCCCGAAAAGCCGGCCACCGGTCGGCCGATTGGCACAAAGGACTAAAGGTCCAACCAATGATAGGAAGTGATCGCCCGTTTGTCACGAATTTGGGATTCAGTATTTACCCGAGCGGGTAAATCCGGCGGGTGGACAAGAATATCCGGCGCTCGACCGGCTCTGGCCGCGCGCTTTCGGATTCACGCAAACCCAATGCCGGCGGGTCTCTCAGCCGTTTTTCCGCGCACGCCCGGCGCGGTGGCCGCGCCAAACTGACGAAAAAGTCATGTTCGCGTCAGGGTCTCAACGGGATGCACGCGCCATCATGGCGTTGCCGGACCGCGCTTCCGGTACATCGCCACCCCGCCCGCGTTCGATCCCTGCGGGCACTCCGTCCCCCGGCGATGTACTCCGTGACTGGGCGAGCAGACACGGCGCGCGGGCCGATTTCCCGCCCCGGACTTTCCGTCCGGGGCGTTTTTGTCCGTGGATCCCAAAAAAACGAGCGTGGATTGTTTCTAATTCGGCAAAAGGTAATTTGAGCCAGACAGGATGTTTTTTCCGGTCACAGACGCTTACATTTAGCGCACCACTCATGGAAACCGCTACGGATTCGCCATCGGGTAGTGACATCCACTGCCACGGCCGAAACCGCACGAGCTTTAGGAAACGGCAAATGAAGGCCTCCAATTCCCTGCCTGCGCTCGATCCCGCCGACGTCCACGTCGAAATCCTCGAACAGTCCGATACGCTGCTCGTCGTCCGCTGGGTCGAACCCGGCCGCTGTCACTACGGCGAACAGCGTTGGCGCCGCCGCTTCGCGCAACGCACCGGCACCTGCGCACTGTCGCGCCAGGTCATCCATCGCGGCGACGAAGTGTTCCGCCCGGCCGAACGCCCGGCGCCCGCGAACGCGGCCGCGATGATCTCCGCCGCCGAAGTGCTCGCCCTCGCCGGGAGCAGGTAAATCCCGCCGACCGCGTGCCGCGGCCCGCTGCGCCACGCCGCGCGCCGGCCCTAGAAGCGCCGGTCTATTCCCCCGCTTGTCTGCCGCGCTCGCGCGCACTATCGTTACACCACTCAATGTAACGATTACGTGCCGCGGCCGACCGGTCGCGCCGATGGAGGCAGACATGCATGCATGGAGCGCGCGCCACGTCCCGGCGCAGGGCGGCAAGGTCGCGGTCGTGACCGGCGCCAACAGCGGCCTCGGCTGGCAGCTCGCGGAAACGCTGGCCGCGAAAGGCGCGACCGTCGTGATGGGCTGCCGCGACGCCGCGCGCGCCGCGCAAGCCGCCGATGCGATCCGCCGGCTCCATCCCGATGCGCGCGTCGAAGTCGATGCGCTCGACCTCACCGATCTCGCGTCGATCGAACGGTTCGCGACTAACGTGGCCGAACGCCACGGCCGTGTCGACATCCTCTGCAACAACGCCGGCGTGATGTTCCTGCCGCTGCGGCACACGCACGACGGCTTCGAGATGCAGTTCGGCACCAACCACCTCGGCCATTTCGCGCTGACCGGCCATCTGCTGCCCGCGCTGCGCGCCGCGCGGCGTGCGCGCGTCGTGACGATGTCGAGCGGTTTCAATCGCGGCGGCCGGATTCGCGTCGACGACCTGCGCGCCGAGCAGCGCTACAACCGCTATCTCGCCTATTGCGACAGCAAGCTCGCGAACCTCGTGTTCGCGATCGAACTGCAGCGCCGCTTCGAGCGTGCCGCGTTCGCCGGGATCAGCGTCGCCGCGCATCCCGGCTATGCGGCGACCAACCTGCAGTTCGCGGGCCCGGCGATGGAGAGCTCGCCCGCCCGCGCCGCGCTGATGCGTGCCGCGAACCGTTATCTCGCGCAGCCGGCCGACCAGGGCGCGCTGCCCGCGATCCACGCGGCGACGTCGCCCGATCTCGCGGGCGGTTCGTATATCGGGCCGTCCGGCTGGTTCGAATCGCGCGGGCTGCCGGCGCCCGCGAGCGTGCCACGCTCGGCGCGCGACGTGGCTTCGGCGGCGTTGCTGTGGGAGGCGTCGGAAGCCGCGACCGGCGTGCGGTTCCTCAGCTCGGGCGCGCCGGCCGGGCGCTCGACCGGCCGGCCGTTCGACACGGCGGCCGAGGCACGCTGAACCGCGCGCCGCCATCCGCAATATTCTTCATACTTATTACATCAACCGAGAAGAAAGCAGATTGAAAGACTGACTCGGCGCATCATTGTTACCGCCTAGAAAACAATCTATCGTCAAAATCAGCGTTTACCCTCAACCCTCTGATGACTAAGATTTGATCAATCGCTCAAGACATGGTGTCGACAGCGAACTCAATAAAACACCGGAGGTCATCATGAAATCGCTCGTTTCCGCAGTCGTTGCCGCTGTCGCCCTGTCCGCTTCGTTCGGCGCATTCGCCCAAAGCACCGTGACCCGCGCGCAAGTGAAGAACGAACTGGTCCAGCTCGAACAAGCCGGCTACAAGCCGGGCGTGTCGAGCCCGTACTACCCGAACGACATCCAGAGCGCCGAAGCGCGCGTTCATGGTGCCGACGCCAGCGGCTACGGCGCGCAGCCGGCTCCGGTCGTCCACTCGGGCGCCCCGGCTGCCGCAGCGTCGTCGAACGCACGCGACTCGATCTTCTTCGGCCAGTAAGCCGATGCGCCCCCGGCGGGCGTCGCGCGTCGCGCGATGAAGCCGTATCAGGACGAGCCCCTTTGCGGGGCTCGTCTTTTTTGTGAAACGCATACCTCCGCCGCCCGGCAGCGGGTGGCTTCGCCCGGGCGCCTTGCGTCCGGGCGCTTTTTCGTCTGCGAGGCATGCGTGCATCAAGATGAAGCCGTGTGCGCCGCCGGTCAGCGCGGCACGGCCGCGGCAGGCGCCGAACGCGACAACACCCGCCACCGCGACAGCAGTTCATCGCGATCGACGTAGCAGCCCTGCAGATGCCGGCGGCCGGTCGACGGATCGAACTCGGTGCGTGCATGCAGCACACGCCGGTTGTCGAACGCCCACATGTCGCCCGCCCGCAGCCGTCGCTGCACGCGAAAACGCGGCTCGCGCGCGTGCGCGAGAAACCGCCGATACGCGCGATAGACGCCCGCGACCGACCCGGCCGGCGCATCGAGCGGCCCGCGCAGGAAGTTCGCGACGCGCACCTCGGTCACGTTGCCGCGTGCATCGAGCCCGATCACCGGCGCCGAACAACGGTAGTCGCTGTTCGCACTCTTGTTCCAGAACTCGAACGGCGTCGACGCAAGCTGCTCGAAATCGGCCGGATGCTCGCGCCGCAGTGCATCCGCGAGCGCGAAGCCGTCGAGGAATACGCTGTCGCCGCCCGTCGCGTCGTTCGCGAGGCAGTGCAGGAACTGCACGCCCGGCTGCAGCTCGCGCGTCGGCAGATCGGTGTGCGGCGGCAGGTTGAGCGACGTATACGCATTGCTGTCCGGGCGCGGCTTCGATTCGACGTCGAACAGCACGCCGAAATTGCTCTCGCGGATCAGGCCGACGCGGCGCGCGATTTCGTCGACGCGGCCACGCTCCGCCGGCACGCCTTCGACGAGCGTCAAACCGGTGCGCTGCAGCGCGGCGAGCCACGCGAGCAATGCGCCGTCGTCCTCCATCACGTCGCGCCACGCGAACACGCCGATCGCCGTCGCATCGTCGCCAGCCCACACATGCCGCCCGTGCGCGGCCTGGCGCTCGGCGCGCGACGCGTCGTCATATGCATGCGCGCGCAACCAGCCCGGCGACCACGCACTGCGATGCCCGTCGTTCCACTCGACATGCAGCGCGCCGTCGGGTTCGACTTGCACGGTGAGCGCCGACAGGTCCTCGCGCGCATCGGCGATCTCGAACACCTGTTCGCGCGTGACCGCATGCACGCACGCGGAACACGCGCAGTTGTCGCGCAGCCAGTCGAAATGGAACGGCGATCGTCGCGTGTCGCTCCACTCGACGTCCACCGCTCCGTCGCCGATTGCTACCGCGGCAATGGCCGCGTCGGCGGAAAACGTCCGCCAGTCCTCGATACGGTGTTGTGCTGCCTGCATCGTTGCCTCCCGGAAACGCCCGCTACGCGTGTGGTGCGAGCAGAAACCCGCCGACCGTCCGGTGCATCCATGCCGCCTGCGGGCTCGTCCCGAGCGCGCGCCAGCAGCCATGCACCAGCCCCTCTCCCATCCAGTAGCGCGCGGCGCCGCCGGCCGCGCGAATCCGTTCGACATACACGCGCGCATCGTCGCGCAGCGGATCGTGCTCCGCGCCGATCGCGAGCACGGGCGGCAGGCCGTCGAAACGCGAAGCCGCGAGCGGCACCGACGCGCGCAGCAGCGGGTCGCCTTCGGTCAATGCGTCGGACAGGCCGCCTTCCCAGTACAGCGCGCGATAGCGATAAACATCATCGAGCGTCAGCATCGGTGCATGCGCTTCCGTTTCGCGCGCGGGCGATTGCGGTTCGAATCCGAGCATCGGATAGACGAGCGCGATGCCGTCGATGCCGCCTTCGCCCGCATCGCGCAGCGCGGTCGCGACGGCCGCCGCGAGCATGCCGCCCGCGCTGTCGCCCGCGAGCGTCAGCGGATGCACGCACGGCCCGAACGGCCAGCGCGCATCGCGCGCGGCGCGTGTGACCGCGAGGCAATCTTCAAGCGCGGCCGGCGCGCGGTGTTCGGGTGCCAGCCGGTAGTCGACCGCGATCACGTCGAGCCCCGTGTCGGCCGCCAGTTGTGCGGTGATCAGCGCATGACTGTCGAGCGAGCCGACGACGAAGCCGCCGCCATGAAAAAACAGCACCGTGCCGCGCGACGTGCCGTGCGCGGCCGTGTAGCGCCGCAGTGCGATCGCGCGTCCATCGGGTGCATGCCACACGGCATCCTGCTGCACGATGCCGGCGGGCAGCGCGGCCGGTGTCCATGCGGCCGCGAAGCGGTCGTAGAGGCGGCGCTGTTCGTCGGGCGAGCGCGCCGCCGCATCGGCCGGATACCACGCGTCGACGGCTGCGACAAACGCCGCGATTTCCGGTTCGAGCATCGCGTGCCTCCGCGGTTGAAGATCGACGCTAGCGGCGCGGCGGCAGCCCGATCACGCGGCCCGCATACGCAGGCGCCGCGCAATCGCGCTGCAACGCATGAAGCTCGGCCACGCGCGCGGCGACGTCTTCGTCGAACGGCGCCGACTTCGCGCCGTCGCGCGTATCGACGTGCAGCAGCATCTGCTCGCTCGCCGATACCGCGTCGTCATGCCCATCCGCGAACAGTTCGAGATACAGGTGCAGCCGCTTCGCGTCGTGCGCGAGCACGCGCGCATCGACGCGCACCTGCGTGCCCTCCTTGATCTCGTGCAGGTAGTTCACGTGCGCTTCGAGCGTGTAGACCGAGCGGCCCCGCTCGCGACGCGCGGCGTCGTCGAGGCCGATACGATCCAGCAACGCATCGGTCGCGAAGCTGAAGATCAGCAGGTAGAACGCATCGCGCAGGTGGCCGTTGTAGTCGACCCATTCGGGCCGCACCACGTCGCGGTATATCGTCAGCGGGGTATCGCCCGTCATCGCCTGTCCTTTAGTCCTCGAATCGCATCCCGTGCCGCGCCTTCACCGCGGCGATCGATTTCAGCACCTCGGTGATGCACTCGTCGCGATAGCGTTCGAGTTCCTTGATGCTGCGCGTGCCCTGCTGTTCGGTCGTGCCTTCGACGACACTGTCGATCAGCGCATCGGTGAGCGTCGGCGCGACCAGCTTCGTCCACGGCAGTTCGAGCGCTGGGCCGAACTGCTGCATGAAGTGTCGCATGCCCGCGTCGCCGCCCGCCAGCGTGTAGGTCAGGAACGTGCCCATGAACGACCAGCGGATGCCCGCGCCGAAACGGATCGCGTCGTCGATCTCGCCGGTCGTCGCGACACCTTCGTTGACCAGGTGCAGCGCCTCGCGCCATAGCGCTTCGAGCAGCCGATCCGCGATGAAACCCGGCACTTCCTTGCGCACGTGCAGCGGCCGCATCCCCAGCTTGCGATAGATCTCCATCGCCGCTTCGACCGCCTCCGGCGACGTGCGCTCGCCGCCGAGCACCTCGACGAGCGGCAGCAGGTAGACCGGATTGAACGGATGGCCGACCACGCAGCGCTCCGGATGCGTCGCACGCGCGTAGAAATCCGTCGGCAGCAGCCCCGACGTCGACGACGCGATGATCGCGTCAGGCTTCGCCGCGCGGCTGATCTGCTCGTGCAGTTCGAGCTTCAGCGCCTCGCGCTCGGGCGCGCTTTCCTGGATGAAGTCGGCATCGGCGACGCACGCTTCGATCGTCGACACGAACCGCAGCCGCGCGGGATCGGCGCCCGGCGCGAGACCGACGCGTTCGAGCGCGGGCCATGCGTTCGCAACGTTCGCGCGCAGCCGTTCTTCCGCGCCCGGCGCGGGGTCCCACACGACCACGTCCAAACCGTGCGCGAGCGCGCGGGAAATCCACCCGCTGCCGATCACGCCGGTGCCGATGGCGGCGAACGTCTTGATATCGGTCTTCACAGCCATGTCAACGCATCCTTCAATTCAGGAGAAATCGGTGGGCGGCCACGCCTGTGCGCGCCGCCGTGTCGTATCGGTCAGAAAAAAAGCTCACGCGAATTCGGCGATCGCGCGGCGTTCGAGCGGACGCTCGCCGCGTGCGGGCAGGCCAAGCTTGCGGCGGCCTTCGGCCGGCGTCAGCACGCGGCCGCCGAGCCGTTCGACGATCTCTCTCGCGCGCTCGACGAGCGTGCCGTTGGTCGCATGCACACCACGGTCGAGCCAGATGTTGTCTTCGAGGCCGACGCGCACGTGGCCGCCGAGCAGCATCGCCTGCGCGACCATCGGCATCTGCATGCGGCCGATCCCGAAGCCGGCCCAGTGCGCGCCCGGCGGCAGGTTGTCGACCATCGCCTTCATCGTGCCCGTATCGGCCGGCGCGCCCCACGGAATGCCGAGGCAAAGCTGGAACAGCGGCGGATCGTCGAGCAGCCCTTCCTTCAGCAACTGCTTCGCGAACCACAGATGGCCCGTATCGAAGATCTCCAGCTCCGGCTTCACGCCGAGCTCCTGGATGCGCTTCGCGCCGGCGCGCAACTGCGCGGGCGTCGACACGTAGATGTAGTCGCCGTCGCCGAAATTCAGCGTGCCGCAGTCGAGCGTGCAGATCTCGGGCAGCAGTTCCTCGACGTGCGCGAGACGCGTGAGGCCGCCGACCAGATCGGTACCCTTGCCGAAACGCATCGGGTCCTCGCCCGGGCCGATCTCGAGATCGCCGCCCATGCCGGCCGTCAGGTTGATGATCACGTCGACGTCGGCCGAGCGGATGCGGTCGACCACTTCGCGGTACAGGTGCGGGTCGCGGCTGCCGCGCCCCGTCTGCGGATCGCGCACGTGGCAGTGCGCGACGGTGGCGCCGGCCTTCGCGGCCTCGATCGCGGCGGCCGCGATCTCCTTCGGCGTGACCGGAATCGCCGGATGCTTGCCGACCGTATCGCCCGCGCCGGTGACGGCGCAGGTCACGATGACTTCATGGTTCATGCTGATTGCCTCGCTTGACTCTGGTTATTTCGCATTGCTGATATTTTGTCAGTGCACGCGTCGTGCAGCGCGCAGGCCATTACAGGCCGAGATACGCCTTTACAGCCGGCAGGCCATCCTTGCCGTCGAACGTCTTGACGCCAGCCAGCCACGGATCGAGCACCTGCGGGTTCTTCTTCAGGTAGGCCTTCGCGGCGTCGGCCGGCTTCGTCTTGTTCATCACCGACTGCATCAGCTGGTTCTCGAGCTGCGTCGAGAAGCGCAGGTTCGTGACGAGCTTGCCCGCGTTCGGGCAGCGCGCGATGAAGTCGGGCGCCGTCAGCGTGTATACGCGCGCTTCGCCGTAGTTCGGGCCGAACGACGCGTCGCCGCCGGACAGGTAGTTCATGCTGAGCTGGATGTTCATCGGATGCGGCTCCCACCCAAGAAATACGACCCACTTCTTCTCGCGGATCGCGCGCTCGACCGTCACCAGCATCCCGGCCTCGCTCGATTCGACGAGCTTGAAGCCGCCGAGCCCGTACTGGTTCGTGTCGATCATCTTCTGGATGGTCGCGTTAGCGCTGCTGCCCGGCTCGATCCCGTAGATCTTGCCGTCGAGTTCCGCACGGTGCTTCGCGATGTCCTCGAAGGTCTTCAGGCCGGCCTGGTATTCGTAGCTCGGCACCGCGAGCGTAGCTTTCGCGCCGGACAGGTTCGGCGTTTCGACGACGTTGATCGACTTGTTGTCGAGGAACGGCTGGAGCTGCTTCTGCTGCACGGGCCACCAGTAGCCGAGCGACACGTCGAGCTGCTTGCTCTTCAGGCCGGCGAACGAGATCGGCACCGACGCGATCGTCGTGGTCGGCTTGTAGCCGAGCGCCTCGAACACGGTCGACGCGAGCGCCGTGGTCGACGTGATGTCGGTCCAGCCGATATCCGCGAAACGCACGGTGCGGCAGGTCGCGGCATCCGTTTCGGCACGCGCCGCGTTCGTGAACGCGGCGGTCGCCAGCACGGCCGCGACAAGCGCGGCGATCTTCGTCGACTTCATGGTTCGGTTCCTCCCGTTGGGACGCGTGGCAGCCGGTGCGCGGGGTGTGCGCCGGCCTGCATCGTGGGAGTAAAAGTAACGAGCCATATTGGCCGCGAGAAGACCGTCGGCGACCTGTTCTTGACTATTTGCGACTATGAGTGGAAACCACTAGGTTTTTGTAGAGGCTTGATGGGCGGGGTTTTCACGCGCTTTTTGGATGAAACGGGCTTGTCCACATGCGGCGCTGGGCTTTCGAGCCTGCCGGGACGAGGCGGGACGCCGATGCCGCTTCGGGCTCGCGGCGCTGGAGCCGCACGGATGAATTGGCCAGGTCAGCCTGACGGCCTCCGCGGCGCGATGAGTCGCACGTTGGAAAACCGTCTGGCGATTCGTCGAAACAGACGTCTACACAATCATCCCGCCAGCCATCGTTGCTCGAACCATCGTGCCTGCCCTTCCTCCAGCAGCCGAAAGGGCATTTCACATTGCGGAACCCATATCGGATTCCGGCAGCCTCCCTTTTTCGCCGCTTGAAAACTTGTTTTGCATCGCAAAAATCGCTGCGTATCTCATTGAAAAACAAGAGAAATTTATGTCTTATGTCTTATATAAGACATCTCCAAAAGCGCATCGGGCGGCGTTACTATTCAGTCATGCAGTTCGCTTCGACATACGGAGCGCCACGCTCAACCATTTACTCAAACGCGCTTTGCTCTTAGGAGATTGACATGGCCCAGTATCAAGACGACATCAAGGCAGTTGCCGGTTTGAAAGAAAACCACGGCAGCGCGTGGAATGCCATCAGCCCCGAGTATGCCGCCCGCATGCGTGCCCAGAACAAGTTCAAGACGGGTCTGGACATCGCGAAGTACACCGCCAGGATCATGCGCGCCGACATGGCCGCCTACGATGCCGACCCGGCGAAATACACGCAGTCGCTCGGTTGCTGGCACGGTTTCATCGGCCAGCAGAAGATGATCTCCATCAAGAAGCACTTCAACAGCACCGAACGCCGCTACCTTTACCTGTCCGGCTGGATGGTGGCCGCGCTGCGCTCCGAGTTCGGCCCGCTGCCGGACCAGTCGATGCACGAGAAGACCTCCGTCAGCGCGCTGATCCGCGAGCTGTACACGTTCCTGCGCCAGGCCGACGCCCGTGAACTGGGCGGCCTGTTCCGCGAACTCGACGCGGCCGAAGGCTCGGCCAAGGCTGCCATCCAGGCAAAAATCGACAACCACGTGACGCACGTCGTGCCGATCATCGCCGACATCGACGCAGGTTTCGGCAACGCGGAAGCCACGTACCTGCTGGCCAAGCAGTTCATCGAAGCGGGCGCCTGCTGCATCCAGATCGAAAACCAGGTGTCCGACGAGAAGCAGTGCGGCCACCAGGACGGCAAGGTCACCGTGCCGCACGAGGACTTCCTCGCGAAGATCCGCGCGATCCGCTACGCGTTCCTGGAACTGGGTGTGGACGACGGCATCATCGTGGCCCGTACCGACTCGCTGGGCGCCGGCCTGACCAAGCAGATCGCCGTGACCAACACGCCGGGCGACCTGGGCGACCAGTACAACTCGTTCCTCGATTGCGAAGAACTGTCGGCCGACCAACTGGGCAACGGTGACGTCATCATCAAGCGCGACGGCAAGCTGCTGCGTCCGAAGCGCCTGCCGAGCAACCTGTTCCAGTTCCGCGCAGGCACGGGCGAAGCACGGTGCGTGCTGGATTGCGTCACCGCACTGCAAAACGGCGCCGACCTGCTGTGGATCGAAACCGAAAAACCGCATATCGCGCAGATCGGCGGCATGGTCAGCGAGATTCGCAAGATCATCCCGAACGCGAAGCTGGTGTACAACAACAGCCCGTCGTTCAACTGGACGCTGAATTTCCGCCAGCAGACGTATGACGCGATGAAGGCCGAGGGCAAGGACGTGTCGGCATACGACCGCGCGCAGCTGATGAGCGTGGAATACGATCAGACCGAACTGGCGGCGCTCGCAGACGAAAAGATCCGCACGTTCCAGGCAGATGCATCGCGCGAAGCCGGTATCTTCCACCACCTGATCACGCTGCCGACGTACCACACCGCCGCGCTGTCGACCGACAACCTGGCCAAGGAATACTTCGGCGACCAGGGCATGCTGGGTTATGTGGCCGGCGTGCAGCGCAAGGAAATCCGTCAGGGCATCGCGTGCGTGAAGCACCAGAACATGTCCGGCTCGGACATCGGCGACGACCACAAGGAATATTTCAGCGGCGAAGCAGCGCTGAAGGCGGCGGGTAAAGACAACACGATGAACCAGTTCTGATACCGGTCATACTCCAGGCAAAACGCCAACCCATCCGGGTTGGCGTTTTTCTGTTCGGGCCGTCATTCCTCCCGCCCCCGTTCAGCATCCGCACGAACGCCCGCGCCAGCACCGTCGGCTCGACCGGCCCCGCACGCGCTCGCATCCGCGCTTACGCGTAGTTCATCATCACGGACTTGCTTTCCGTGTACTGGTCGATCACCGCGCGACCGAGTTCACGGCCGAAGCCCGACTGCTTCATCCCGCCGAACGGCATCGCGTTGTCGAGCAGCGAATGGCAGTTGACCCACACCGTGCCGGCAGCAATACGCGGGATGAGCTTGTGAATCGCGGAAAGGTCGTTCGACCAGATGCTCGCGCCGAGACCATACGGCGTGTCGTTCGCGAACTGCACGGCCGTGTCGACATCGTCGAACGGCATCGCGACGAGCACCGGCCCGAAGATCTCCTCGCGCACGACGCGCATCGCCTGCGTCGTATCGACCAGCACGGTCGGCTCGACGAAGAAGCCGGGGCCGTCGATCGCGCGGCCGCCCGCAGCAGCGCGTGCGCCTTCTTCGAACCCCGAATCGATATAGCCGCACACGCGCTCGCGCTGCTTCGCCGATACGAGCGGGCCGATCTGCGTCGACGGGTCCATCCCCGGGCCGATCTTCAGGCTCGCGGCGATCTTCGCGACGCGTTCGATCACGCCGTCGAACACCTTCGCATGGATGTATGCGCGCGAACCGGCCGTGCACACCTGCCCCTGGTTGAAGAAGATCGCATTCGCGACGCCCAGCGCGGCCTTGTCGAGATCAACGTCGGGCAGCACGATCACCGGCGACTTGCCGCCGAGTTCGAGCGACATCCGCGTCATGTTGTCGAGCGCCGCGTGACCGATCGTCTTGCCGGTTTGCGTCGAGCCCGTGAACGCGATCTTGTCGATGCGCGGATCGCGCGACAACGCGGCACCTGCCGTGTGGCCGTAACCGGTGACGATATTGACGACGCCGTCCGGGAACCCGGCCTGCTGAATCAGCTCGCACAGGCGCAGTGCACTCAGCGGCGTATCTTCCGCGGGCTTCAGCACGATGGTGCAACCTGTCGCGAGTGCGGGAGCGATCTTCCATGCCGCCATCAACAGCGGGAAATTCCACGGAATGATCGCGCCGACCACGCCGACGGGCTCCTTGCGCGTATAGGTGAAGATTTCGCTGTCCGGCATGTATGGCATGCCCGCATCGATCACGCTGCCTTCGATCTTCGTCGCCCAGCCGGCCATGTAGCGGAAGCACTGCGCGGCCATCGCGACGTCGAGCCCCTGCGCCACCACCACCGGCTTGCCGTTGTCGAGCGATTCGAGTTCGGCAAGCTCGCGCGCATTGGCTTCGATCAGGTCGGCGAGCTCGAGCAGCAGGCGCTCGCGGTCGGTGGTCTTCGCGGTGCGCCACGGCCCCGCATCGAATGCGCGCCGCGCGGCGGCAACGGCTTGCTGCACGTCGCGTTCGTCCGCCTCGGGCACGCGTGCGATCACGGTGCCGTCGGCCGGGTTCACCACGTCGATCTGCCGGCCCGACACGGCGTCGGTCCACTCGGCACCGATCAACATCTTCTTCGGCTTCGCGAGAAACGCGCGGGTTGCATCGAGCAACGGAAATGTTTCGTTCGTCTCCATGTCCACTCCTCCTCGATTTCCTGATTGAGTCGATCAGTAGCGATCCGTGACGCCGTCGATCCCGCGCTCCTGCAACGCGCGGACGAGGCCGGCGCGCACGGTCGCGACGTCGGAAAAGGCAGGCCTGCGGTGCGCGGCGACTTCGGCTGCCGTATAGGGCTTGAAGTCGCGCGGCAGCGCATCGCGGTTCATCGTCGTGAGCACCCAGTTGAGTACGTCGGCCAGATCCTGATCCGACAGCGCCGAGTTCGACGCGCCGGGCACGCGCATCACGTATTCGCGCCCGGCCGGCAGATGCGTGAAGTAGCCGAGCGAGTTCGCGAGCGGCGGAACCTTGCCCGGAATGCCGCCGCCCGTCGCCGTATGGCAGCCCATGCAGTTGAGCACCCAGTGCTGCCGCGCGAGTGCCGCATCGGCCGCACCGTCGGCATGCGCGGGTGCAGCGGTCACGCATGCGACAGCGCCGACGAACAGCAACAGCGACAGCAGCCGACGCGACAGGCCGCCGACCCGCGATGCCGCCTTCGACGTGCGCCGTGCGCGCCGCATCGGCCCGCCAACGCGCGATGCCCAGGCGACGTTCACAGGCCCAGCCCCTTGACCACCACGGCGCGTTGCGCATGAACAGCCGTGCCGTCCATCTCCTTCGCGCGAGCCGCGCGGATATCGGCCGCCGTGAACGGCTTCGCGTTGCCGTGCTGCTCATTCAGGTCGAACACGACGTAGTTGAGCACGTGCGCGATATCGTCGTCGCTCGCGCTCGCAAACGACGGCATCTTGAAGTTGTAGCTCTTGTCGTGCACCTTGATCTCGCCGAACATCCCGTGCAGCAGCGTCGCGACCAGTTGCGCACGCCCGGCTTCGGCCGCCGCGTACTTGCCCGGATACTCGGTCAGTGGCGGCGCGAGGCCGTCCTGCCCCTTGCCGCCCGCCTGGTGACATACCGCGCACTGCGCGTCGAACAGGCTCTTGCCGGCCGGGTAATGCACGGCCAGCTGCGCGCCGGCGATGCCCGGCAACGCCATTGCCGAAACGGTCGCCAAGCACGCGACGACGATCTTTCCAGCTTGCTTCACTTTCATTGCTTCGCCGCTCCCAGCAGAACCGAAACCGAACAGTGGTAATTCGAATTACCGTTCGCCATGCACCAGTTGATGTCGTTGTTCAACGACAGCTTGTACAGCGGCTTCTCACGCTCGTTGCGATTGCAGAAGCATTTTCCGCACGACGTCTTGCCGCAGCAATCGTTGTACGACACGATGTAGTCCGAACCGTCGTGCGGGTTGCGGCAGGTGCCGATCCACGTGATCGGCGAAGGCGTCGTACCCGGCGGGCAACTGCTCGACGTGCCGCCGCAGCAGCTGCAAAGCCAGCCGTCGATCGCGCAGTACTTCCAGTAGTCGCAGCTCATCGGGTCGTCGCTGGCCCCCGAGGCGGCCGCGCCTCCGGACGAAGCAGATGCGCCCGACGCCGCATCGGCCGCATACGCGGTGCGATCGACGGGCAGCAGCGGCAGCATCGCCGATCCCACCAGCACCTTGCCGAGCTTCGCCATCGCGCTGCGCCGCGAACTGTGCTGCGCGACTCCGCGCGCCGATCGCTCGAACCATGAATCAAACAGGCCCATGTCGTTGTTCTCCAATGACGTTGAAAGAGGTTCGGCCGGTCATGCGTGCTGCGCGTGGGCGTCGTGGCTGTGATCGCCATGCACGAACTGCTGCAGCGATGCGACGCCGCGCTCCTTCGCCTCGAACAGGCTCTCGAGATGCTCGCGCGTGTTGACGAGCCCCTTCGCGCGCACCGTGCCGGTTTCGTCGAGCATCACCGCATACGGCAGCTTGCCGATCTGGTATGCGAGGCCAAGCTCCTGCGACAACACGTACGGGAAGCGCCCGAGGCCGTGCTTCTGCGCGAAGCGCGCGTGCTCGTCGAAATCGCCGTCGCTCGCGAGCACGATGTTCACCGGCGTCGATTCGCTCGCCTGCAGCGACGGCAGCAGCGGCAGCAGCTTCTTGCAGACCGGGCACGTCGGCGACAGGAAGAACAGCAGTGTCGCCTTGCCCGATGCATCGATGCCGCCGACCTTCACCTGCGAGCCGCGAATGTCGGTCAGCTCGAACGTCGGTGCGATCGCGCCGACAGCCGGCCCCTTGTCGATCATCAGCGCGCCTGCCGGCATGATGCGTTCGTACAGGATGCCGATCTGGCGCACCAGCGCGAGGCAGATCGCGCCGAGCGCGAGGACGGCAACCCACAGCAGTGCGGTGGAAACGGTGAGAGCGGTTTGCATCATGAATTCCTCAGGTGGGAAAGGCGCGGTACGTTGGCGAGCAGCACGTCGACGGTGAGCAGCGCGCAGACGATCAGCAATACGGAGAAGCACAGCGTCAGGTAGTCGAACCACACGACCGCGCGCGTGTCCGGCGCGACGAGCGCGGTTGCGGCCAGCGCGGCGAGCAGCAGCACGCGGCCGACATGCAGCCAGCCGATGCCGCGCGGCGCATCCGCGCGCGCAGCGGTGAAGCCGGAACAGCCGCATTCGATGTCGGTGCGGCCGCGCAGCAGGTTGATCGCAAGCCCGGCGGCGAAAACCGCGAGCAACGCGATCAGGCCGATCGCGCCGGCCACGCGCGTATCGGGAAACAGCAGTGCCGCCGCGCAGACGGCTTCCGCAAGCGGAATCGCGAACGCGACAGGCGCAGTCAGCGCATCGGGCAGCAGCCGGTAGCCGGCAAGCGCGTGGCGGAACGCGGCGGGCCGGCGCATCTTCGCGAACGCGCCGAGCAGCACGACGACGGCCGCGCCGGCCTGCGCGCTGGTGGCGAGTACGGGATCGAGAGTCATCGCGGCCTCACGGGTTGACGAGCAGCGTCGACGTATTGCCGACCTGCTTCTCTACGTTGCGCAGCTTGCCGGTATGCGCGTCCATCACGACGAGGTCGGACGTCGCCGTCAGCCCGTAGAACAGCGGCTTGTCGTCCTCGCTGACCTGGATCGACACGAGCGGATCGACCTTCTGCTGCGCGAGTTCCCAGCGCGCGACACGCTGCTTCGACTTCAGGTCGTACACCCACACCTGCGTGCCGGGATCCTTGTGCGAGCCGTCGCCGCCCTTGTGCATCAGCACGTAGTAGCGGTTCTGCTTCGCCTGCACGGCCGTCTGCTGCATGCCGCCCGGGCGCCAGCCTTCGGCGCGCTCGGCGTCCGTCAGCAGCGGCCACGACTTGCCGAACGCCGGCTTGTCGCCACGGAAATCGGCGCTGCGCACGTTGCCGCCGTATGTCGTGAACAGATAAGCGCCCTTGTATGGCGACGCGTTCACGAACGCCGGATCCTTGTCGACGTCGATGAATGCATTCGACATCGTGCGCTTCGTTTCCTTGCCGCTCGCATCGAGCGTGACGGTCAGCGCCTTGCCGCTTTCGCACAGCGCGGTGAAACGGTCGCTCGCCGACGGATACGCGAGCACGCACGCGGCCGTGTCGATCTCCGACAGCACCTTCCTCGATACGGCATCGATCACCGTCACCGACGCGGCCGGCGTGATGTTCGCGACGTACAGCCGCTTGCCGTCGGTGCTGAACGCGGTGTTGTACGGCGACGGCACATGCTGCCCGTGCTTCGGCGGAATCACGATCTCGCCCGCGTGATCGAGCGTCGTGTTGTCGGTCATCTCGACGACGTCGGTACGCGTGCCGTGCGAGCCGCGCGAGAAGTAGGTGGTCGCGACGAAGCTCGTCTTGTGGTCGGGCGAAATCGCGAAGCCGGGGCCGAAGCCGCCGTCGATCTGGCCGAGCAGCTTCTTCGCGTCGGCGTCGTATACGTAGATGCGCCCGTCGGTCATCGACGGCATCGAGATGTCGACGACATAGACCTCGTGCGGATGCCACGGCGGCATCTTCTGCACGACCAGCTCCTCGGGTTTTTCCGTCGCGCATGCGCTGCCGACCCATGCCGCCGCGAACGCCAGCGTCGCCGCGAGCGCCGCGGTTCGTCGCGTTGTCCTCATGTCGCCTCCAGTTGGGAATTCACTTGATGTGGGGCGACTGTAGTTCGACAAAAAATCCGGTCAGCACCAGGACCGGCAACGCGTGCGTGCCGATTCGGGATATTGGAAATGCGCCTGAAAGCCGCGCGCGCACGCGGCTTCCGACCCTCTGACGAATACGCGCGGAATAGCGCTCGACCTTATTGCGCCGACCGCTCGGTCGGTTTAATCTTCCGCGGTCCTGATCGACACCCCTGGAGGCGCTGTGTTCGTGTTTCACGAGATGTTCGACGACGCGGACCGGCATGCCGACGCGCTGCGCGGCTGGAACCAGCGCTACGACCAGATCGGTTCGGGCGCGTATCGCAGTGTGGTCAAGCACGCCGTGCTCGACGGCATCGAGTTGTTCCAGGAAGCCGCGAACGTTCGCATCATCCAGCGCGGACAGCTACCGCCCGGTCACACGGTGTTCGGCATGCCGCTCACCGGCTCGGGCGTGTTCGCGTTCGGCGGCGCGCGCATCGAACGCGGCACGATGGTAATGGCGCGCGGCGGTGCGCCGTTCGAACTGCATTCGCCGGACGACATGTCGCTGATCGGTGTCGTCGTCGACGCCGAGCTGCTGCAACAGGTCGAGGATGCGGCCGATGTCCGACTCGACGCAGCGACGCTGCGACGCGGCGTCGTCGACTTGCCGACAGCCGTGCTGATGCGCGCGAGCGTGCGGATCGCGACGCAACTCGAACGCGTGCTGTCCTCGCCCGACACGTTCGGCGACCCGCGCGCGCAACGCGAACTGCGCGGCGATATCGGCAACATGCTCGTCGATCTCCTCACGTACCGGATGCCCGAGCCGTCGAACCGGCTCACGCACGCGTGCCGCGCCGACATCGTGCGCCGCGTGCACGACTACGTGATCGACCACCCGGAAGCGCCCGTCGACGTGTTGAGCCTGTGCGCGCAGTTGCGCGTGAGCCGGCGCACGATGCAGAACAGCTTTCAGTCGGTCGTGCAGACCAGCCCGCTGCACTACGTACGCTCGCTGCGCCTGTCGCAGGTGCGGCGGATGCTGCTCGACACGCGGCAGGCCGACCTGCCGATCGGCGACGTGGCCGCGTGCTGGGGCTTCATCCATCTCGGCCATTTCGCGAACGCGTACAAGGCGCAATTCGGCGAACTGCCTTCGACCACCGCGCGCCGGTCGGTGCGCGCCGCAAAAACGCGCTGAAGACGAGCAAAACCCGCGATAATCTTCCGCTGACCGTTCGGCGCCTGCGAGCCGGCACGCGACGTGTGCCCGTCCGTTCGCAATCCCGTGCGATGTGCGACGACCACCGGATTCCATCCCCTGCCCCCGATGCCCGAGGATTTCCACTTCCTGTTGCTGCCCGGCTTCTCCGCGCTCGGCTTCATGTCCGCGGTCGAGCCGCTGCGCGTCGCGAACCGCTTCCGCACCGAGCTTTACCGCTGGCACGTGATCAGCGCCGACGGTGCACCGGTCGCCGCGAGCAACGGCATCCCCGTCGCCGCCGAAGCCGCGTGCGCGGACGTCGCGCAGGTCGATACGGTGTTCGTCGTCGCGGGCTTCGATCCGCTCGTGTGCTACACGCGCGCAATCGGCGACTGGCTGCGCCGCCAGCACCGGCACGGCGCGACGCTCGGCGGCATCGACACGGGCAGCTTCGTGCTCGCGGAAGCCGGGCTATTCGACGCGTCGCAGCCGCTGACGCTGCACTGGGAAGCGCTGGCCGCGTTCCGCGAACGCTATCCGGGGCTGAACGCGACGCAGGAGCTGTTCGAGATCGACGACCGGCGCATCACGTGCGCGGGCGGCACTGCGTCGATCGACATGATGCTCGACCTGATCGGGCGCCGGCACGGCGCCGATCTCGCGGCGGCGATCTCCGAGCAGTTCGTCGTCAGCCGCATCCGGCAGCGCTCGGACAGCCAGCGGCTCGAGATCGCCGCGCGCTACGGCGTGCACAACCGCAAGCTGATCCAGGTGATCGGCACGATGCAGCGGCACATGGAAAATCCGCTCGGCTCCGACGCGCTCGCGCAGGACGTATCGATCACGCGACGCCAGCTCGAACGGCTGTTCAGCGCGACGCTGAACGACACACCGACGCATTTCTACCTGAACCTGCGCCTCGATCGTGCTCGCGAACTGCTACAGCAGACCGACATGAGCATCACGTCGGTCTGCGTCGCGTGCGGGTTCGAATCGCCGTCGCATTTCTCGCGCACGTATCGCGCGCGGTTCGGCTTGAGCCCGCGCAGCGACCGTCGTGCAACACGCTGATCGTCGCGGGTTTTAATCACAATCCTGCGCGGAATTGCGCGTTCCGGCGGCATTTCCCGCCGCTCGCTGAACAATGCCGGCGATCGATCGACGGATCGAAGCGATCGTCGAAAATAAATTGCAATGTCGATGAAAATATTCTGTAACATACCTCGCAATTAGCAATTAGATAGGCAGCCTAACGAGACGAGAGACCGGATCCGACACACGTCGATCCGCGCAGGCTGCCGACCGATATCGATCCGAGGGGTATGACATGACGATGCTCGCTTCGCCGTCGCCGCACCTGCCTGCCGTTCGCTTCCCCGCTCCTTCCTCCGCCTGTTTCTTTTCGACCTGACATTTAGGTTTCCTTAGTCAGTCGACGCTCCCAACACCGCTTCGCCGCGCCGGTTCCATCGAACCGGCGCGCGGGCCGTGTCGTGCCTGCGCGCCACGAGCGCGCGGGCGTGTCCAACCGTTGAGATGAGGATTCACGTATGCAGACATCACGCAAAGCATTGCCGCTCGCCCTGGGCCTTGCGCTCGGTTTCGGCATCGTCGGCGGCGCCGCGGCCGATACGAAGGTCTCGAATCCGCAGGCAGCGAGCCTGCGCGAAAGCCTGACGCGCGGCGTCGCGCCGCCCGCCGCGAAAGCCGATACGGCCGCCGGGCAGTTCCGCGCGGACGGCGTCGCCGTCACGCTGTACAACCCCGCGTATCGTGTGAAGAAGGCTGCCGCGACGCCCGCTGCAACCGCGCGCGACTTTGTCGCATCGCAAGCGGCGCAGCTCGGGCTCGACGCGACCGCGCTCGCGAGTCTCGTCGTCACGTCGGAACGCAACGATGCCGACTTCACCGTCGTGCGCCTGCAGCAGCAGGCAGCCGGGCTGCCCGTATATGGCAGCGACATCGCGGTGACGGTCGCGAAGGACGGCCGCATCCTTTACGTTGCGAGCAACACGATCAACGGCGTGGTCGCGACGTCGCGCAAGTCGCAGGCCGTCGACCAGCAGCAGGCGCTCGACCGTGCGCGCGCGTATCTCGGCGTGAGCGGCTTCACGAATCTCGATGCGCAGCTCGTCGCGTTCGTCGACAAGGCCGGCACGCACACCGCGTGGAAGGTGCGCGGCCGCCCGCAGGACGGCCCGAAGGGCGACTGGGAACTACTGATCGATTCAGGCAGCGGCGAAGTGCTGCGCGCCGAGGACAAGGCGTTCTACGCGACCGACGGCACCGGCTTCGTGTTCCGGCCGGACCCGCTGTCGCCGACCAAGAGCAGCTACGGCAGCACCGGCTACAAGGACAGCAGCGACGCCGATTCAACCCAGCTCACGGCCGCGCGCGTGCGCGTGACGCTGAAAGATCTCGCGCAGTCGGGCTCGCGCTACGCGCTGTCGGGCCCGTATGCGGCGTGCGTCGACTTCGACGCGCCGCGCGACAACGCGTGCCCGCTGCAGTCGACGCCCGCGTTCGAATTCACGCGCGGCAACCTGTATTTCGAGGCCGTGAACGCGTACTACCACATCGACACGTTCCTGCGCTACGTGAACCAGACGCTCGGGATCAAGGCGCTTCCGTACCAGTACACGGGCGGCGTGCAGTACGACCCGCACGGCGAATCGGGCGACGACAACTCGTCGTACTCGTCGAGCAGCGGCCGGCTGACCTTCGGGCAGGGCGGTGTCGACGACGCGGAAGATGCGGACGTCGTGATCCACGAACTCGGCCACGGCATCCACGACTGGGTGACCAACGGCGGCCTGTCGCAACAAGAGGGGCTGTCCGAAGGCACCGGCGACTATCTCGCCGCCGCGTACAGCCGCGACTTCAACCAGTGGAGCCCGACCGACGCGCAGTACCACTGGGTCTTCAACTGGGACGGCCACAACGAATACTGGGGCGGCCGCGTGACCAACTGGAACGTCGGGCGCACCTATGCGCAGGCGCGCGGTGCCGAGATTCACACGGCCGGCCAGTACTGGGCATCGTGCAACCTCGTCGCGCGCGACGCGATCGGCGCGCAGGCGATGGACAAGGCGTTCCTGAAGGGATTGTCGATGACCAACGGCTCGACCAACCAGAAGGCCGCCGCGCAGGCCGTGCTGACGGCCGCCTCCGCGCTCGGCTACAGCAGCGCGCAACTGACGGCGATCGGCAATGCGTACAACAAGAGCTGCACGTACGGCGTGACCGTGCCGCAGAAATCGTAATTCCGCAGCAGGCGGGGGCGCATCGCACGACCTGCGGCGCGCCCTCTTCCTCGACATCGTTACCCTCGCGAGATCGAACATGCCTACTCTGAAATTGACTTATCTGAGCGCCGCGCTGGGCGGCATGCTGTTGACCGCCGCCGCACATGCGGCCCCCGTGTGGATCACGCTCGGCGATGCGGCGTTCCGCCAGCTTCAACGCATCGACGCAAGCGCGACCGCGCAATACAGCACGACGGTCGATGCCGGCAAGACCGCCGACGGCGCCGCGCGCCGCGAAACCGTGCACGTCGTCGAGATCGACGATTCGCGACTCGGCGAGCTGGCCCATGCCGTCCATCGCACGCGCGGCCACGGGCCCGGCTACGTCGTGCACGACTCGTTCGACGAAGCGCGCCAGGCACTGCAGCCGGTGCCGCCGTCGCTCGCAAAGCAGGCGGCCGCCCCCGCGTACAAGGTGTCGAACGCGCCGCAGATCGGCACCTGGATCCAGCAACTGCAGGCCAGCAACATCGTCGGCACGATCACGTCGCTGTCCGGCTTCACGAACCGCTACTACACGACGTCGCACGGCGTTGCCGCATCGGACTGGCTCGCGCTGCAGTGGAAGCAACTGGCGGGCGGGCGCGCCGACATCGCCGTCGAACAGTTCGCGCACACGGGCTTTCCGCAGAAATCCGTGATCCTGACGATCCGCGGCAGCGATCCGGCCGCGGGCACCGTCGTGCTGGGCGGCCACCTCGATTCGACCGTCGGCCGCACGACGGAGAACACGCGCTCGCCCGGCGCGGACGACGACGCATCGGGCATCGCGAGCCTCACCGAAGCGCTGCGCGTGCTGCTCGCGAACAACTACCGGCCGAAGCGGACGATCAAGTTTGTCGGGTACGCGGCGGAGGAAGCCGGCCTGCTCGGCTCGAAGGCGATCGCGAAGCAGTTCCGCGCGCAGAATGCCAACGTGGTCGGCGTGCTACAGCTCGACATGACGAACTACAAGGGCGATCCGAAGGATATCTACCTGATCACCGACTACACGAACGCATCGCAGAACACGTACCTGACGAATCTGGCGAAGACCTACCTGCCGGAACTCACGATCGGCACGTCGCAGTGCGGGTATGCGTGCTCTGACCATGCGTCGTGGAATGCGCAGGGCTATCCGGCGTCGTTCCCGTTCGAGGCCGACCAGAACGACAGCCCGTATATCCATACGGTGAACGACACGCTGGAGAACTCGGATCGCCAGGCGAACCACGCGCTGAAGTTCGGCAAGCTGGCGCTGGCCTATGCGGTCGATCTCGGCGGGGATGGTGGTACGGCGGTCAAGCACTGACCGAACCGGATCGGGAAGTGCTTCGCTGCGGTGAAGACACGGGCGCGCACGGCGTGTGCGCCCGTTCCGGCGTCTGGTCGCCTTCCGGCTAGAATCGTCGCTTGATCACTACCGCACCACATGCTCCCGCCATGACCGACACCACCCGCTCCGTCGACGATCTGTCGCCTGCTCGCGTCACGACCGCATTCGACCTGCCTGGCCACACGACCGTCCGCTCGCTCGGCGTCGCACAGGGCATCGTCGTGCGCTCGCGCTCGATCGTCGGCTCTTTCGGCGCGTCGCTGCAAACGATCTTCGGCGGCAACATCACGCTCTATACGTCGCTGTGCGAGAAGGCACGCCAGCAGGCATTCGACAAGATGCTCGCCGATGCGCGCAAGCTCGGTGCGAATGCGATCGTCGCGATGCGCTACGACTCGACCGAGATCGGTTCGGGCGTAACGGAAGTCATCTGCTTCGGCACGGCCGTACGCGTGACGCCTGACGCCTGACGCACACGGAAACGCGCCGGCGCGCGCGTTGCACGTGCGCGGCCGCGTTCCGCGTTGTCACCGCGTGACGATGGCGGACAACGCCTGCAGCAGGCGTCCGTCCGCGCGCACGACCTCGTCGAGCACCGAAAAATGCGTGGAACCCGGAACGTGGATCAGTTCGACCGTCTCGCCGGCCGCCAGGCACGCGGCCGCATAGTCGTCCGAATGACGCACGAGCTCCGGCAGCTCCGCGCCGCCGACCGCGACGACGGTCGGCGCGCCCTTGCCGATGTGGCGCAACGGGCTGAATGCGTCGATTTCCTGCTTCGACAGTTTCAGCTTGTCGTCAAGCCACGACAGGCTGATCGGCTCCAGATCGACCAGCGCGCTGATCGGCAACGTGGCCGTAACGGCAGGATGCGCGCGATACAGCGCCGTCAGGTGCCCGCCCGCCGAATGGCCGCTCAGCACGAGCGGCCGGCCCGCGATGCCGAGCCGGTCACGATCGGCCGCCAGATGGTTGAGCAGGCGGCCGATCTCGCCGACGATCTGCGTCATCGATGCATCGGGCGCCAGCGTGTATTCGGCCAGCACGACGTTGAATCCCGCGGCCAGCGGCCCGCTCGCGATGTATGCGAAATCCTCCTTCTCGCAGTTCTGCCAGTAGCCGCCGTGAATGAAGACGAACGTCGGCGCCTGCTCGCGGCCGCACGCGATCCAGTCGTAGCGCTCGCGCGGGCGCTCGCCGTAGCGCAGATCGCGCCGGCACGACGCCGTGTCGTACAGCTTCGCGCTGCGCGCCTGGCAATCCGCCAGCACCGCCGGGAAATCCGGCACCGCTTCGGTGTTGTTGTACGCAGCGTCGAGCGTGGCGCGGTCCATGCCGCGATAAAGGGTGGTCATGATCATGCTCCGATGAATAGCGTCGTTTCCAGACATAAAGCCGCCGTGCGGCACCGGACGGACGACCGGCCGTCGCGCGACGGGGCCCGAAGCCGCCGCCAACGCGCGCCGTATAATGTCAGGCCATTGGTGGCAGGCCGTCCGATACGTCCCCATGATTGCGCGAACGGGCGCGGGCGACTATCGCCTCGGCGCCACCGGCATCGGAAACGCGCCATTTTTCGTGTATCGCGGCCATCCGCTCCGCTTCCGTCAGGAGGGACTCCTTGAACGACCTGCTTGCGCGGCCCGGCATGCCGCCGCTGACCTTCCCGCCGCTGCTGTCCGACAACGACATTCCGCGCAGCGCGATGCTGTTCGTGTCCGACGATCTGGAACATGTCCGCCGCGAAGTCAGCAAGGTCTATCGCCCCCATCGGTTCAGCGCCGCGCGGCACCGCGCGACGCCCGCCACCATGTTCAATCTCGACGGCGACAACGTTGCGCTGTCTTGGTTTGCATACGGAACGGACATCGCGATCAGCCCGGAGATCTTCGGCAATTTCGTGCTCGTGCTCACCACGCTGGCCGGGCATTCGGACATCCGCAGCGGCGCGCTCGCGCACGCGGGCGGCAGCGGTTCGACCGTGCTCGTCGCGTCGGACGAGCAGGCGCGGTTCCGCTACAGCGAGGACAACGTCCAGATGGGCGTGCGCATCGATGCGCGCCGGATCGCGGAGATCTGGCGCCGCGTGTCCGGGCGCGAGCCGCCGTCGGTGCTGCCGTCGTGCGCGCTGCTCGACACACAGCGCCGCAACCGCTGGCTCGCGTCGGTGCAGATGCTCAGGCACTTGCTGGATCCAGACACACCGCCCGCGCTGAAGGCGATGCAACTGCCGCTGGTCGAGGAACTGCTGATCATGTCCCTCGTCGGCGAGCAGCTCGCCGATGCGGCGCCGGCACGCGAGCGTGTCGCGCCGGCGTGCGTGAAGCGCGCGATCGCGTATATCGACGCGCATGCCGGCCAGCCGCTCGCGCTGTCCGACATCGCGGCCGCCACGCATTGCAGCGTGCGCACGCTGCAACGCGCATTCCAGCAATGGCGCGACATCGGCACGATGCGCTACCTGAAGGAAGTCCGCCTGCAGCGCGTGAGAACGGCGCTGCAGGCGCCGGACGACGCTGCTTCGATCACGGAGATCGCGACGCGCTGGGGCTTCGGCCATCTCGGGCAGTTCGCCGCGGATTACCGTCGGATGTTCGGCGAACGCCCGTCCGAGACGCGCTCGAAGCGCTGAGACTGCGATACGCCGTCGGCCGAAACGCGCAAAAAAAAAGCGCGAACCTCGGTTCGCGCCAAAGAGAGACCTCGCTGAAGACGTCACTACCCCACACCACCCCGCTCAGAACGAATGCCGCATCCCGATCCGCACGTCGGCCTGCGTCTGCGTCGTCGACGGCGTGAAGCTGTAGCCGACCACCGCATCGACGCCTTGCGACGCGCGCAGGTAATCGCCGGAGATATACACGTCGGTGCGCTTCGACAGCAGGTAGTGCAGGCCCGCCGTGCCCTGGTTCCAGTGATGGCCTTCGAAGCGCGTATGCTGGTAGCCCGCAATCAGGCTCAGCGCCGGCGTGAACTGGTACAAGCCGCCGCCTTCATACACCTGCATGTGCGACGACTGGCCGAAACCCTTGATCGTCGTGTACGAGAAGTTGGCGTCGAGCGTCAGCTTGCCGATCGTGTAGCTCGAGCCGATGCCGAACGTGCCCTGGCTGTCGACGTTCATCGGCGTGTTCGCGAACAGGTCGGTGCGCGCGCCGGTCGCCGGATCGACGGTAACCGTCTGCTGGCCGAGGAACGTGTGCGTGCCGATCATCGCGTACGGATCGAACGCGTAGATGCCGTTCGGGTTGTTCAGGCGCGTGTACGCGGCGCCGATCGAGAAGTCGCCCTTCGTGAAGCTCGCGCCCGCGCTCCATGCGCTGTTGCGGTGGAAGTTGCCCGCGACGTTGCCGAACGAGTACATCGCGCCGAACTTGAAGCCGCTGAGGTCGTTCGACAGGAACTTCACCGAATTCGGCAGGCGATCACCGTTGAAGCGGTCGAAGTCGCCCTGGTGGATCGCATAGCCGCTGCCCCACGCCGAGATGTTGTAGATCGACACGAGTTCGTTCGTGATGTCGAGCTGGTTGCCGAACGACAGCGTGCCCCAGTCATTCTGCAGGCCGACATACGCCTGCCGGCCGAACTCGGCGCCGCCGAAGCCGAGCTGCCCGTTGCCGAGGTGGAAGCCGCTCTCGAGGGTGAACACGGCCTTCAGGCCGCCGCCCAGGTCTTCCGTGCCCTTCAGGCCGAAGCGGTTCCCGTATGAGACGCCGTCGTCGAACTTGACCACGTGCGAACCGCCGGTGTTGTTCACATACGTGATGCCCGCGTCGAGAATCCCGTACAGCGTCACGCTGCTTTGCGCGTGCCCGATGGCGGGAATACAGGCCGCGCATGCAAGCGCGGCGGCTACGGCGACTTTCGTGTGCTTCATTATCGACCACCCTCCCTGAACCGTTCGATGGAAAGAATCTCGTCCCGGCGCGTGCCGCGATACGCCGGTGGATTCGAATTCGGTACACCCGCTGGCTTCGGCATTTCGTTTTTCGCAATAACGCAGCCATTGCCGAAAAATACAAACCCATATTTCGGGTCACCCGTCTGAAGGCGACACCAAATGGTCACGATGCGACGGGTCGGGAAAACACGTAGACGGGCGGCACGGCAAAAACCGGCCGCCCGGAGGGGGGTCAGCGGCCGTCGAGGGCCGCGCGCACGGCCGGCAGGCCCGGTGCGCCGGCGGCCGTCGTCACGCCGTCCAGCCAGCCGGCGACCAGTGCCGGGTCGGCCTTCAGCGCGTGCTGAGCCGCGAGCGCGGGCGACGTTTTGTTGTCGAGCATGTCGGCGATCATCCGGTTCTCGACGTCGACGGAGAACGTCATCTGCCGGAACAGCCGCGCAAGGTTCGCGCACTGGCCGGCAAACCCGGCGCGCGTGACCGTGTTGACGGTCGCGCCGCCGTAGTTCGGGCCGAAGTACGCATCGCCGCCCGACAGGTAGGTCAGATGGAACTTCGTGTTCATCAAATGCGGCTCCCACGCCAGAAATACAATCCAGCGCTTGTCGCGCACCGCGCGCTCGACCTGCGTGAGCATGCCCGTCTCGCTCGATTCGACGAGCGACCAGCTGGCCGTGCCGAGCGCGTGGTCGGACAGCATCCGCTTGATGTTCTGGTTCGCGGGCGCGCCCGGTTCGATCCCGTAGATCTTGCCGCCGAAGCGGTCGGCATAGCGCGCGAGATCGGCGAACGTATGCACGCCCGCGGCCGCGACGTAGTCGGGCACCGCAAGCGTGAACTTCGCGCCGCTCAGGTTCGCGTGCAGCACGTCGATCGATTTCTCGTCGACGAACGGCTTCACGAGCGGCGCCTGCGCGGGCATCCAGTTGCCGAGGAACACGTCGACCTGCCCTTTCTTGAGCCCCTGGTACGTAATCGGCACCGACAGGTTCGCCACGTCCTGCCGGTAGCCGAGCGCCTTCAGCACGACGCCCGCCATCGCGTTCGTCGCGTCGATGTCGGTCCAGCCGGGCGCCGCCATCTTCACGTCGCTGCACGTCTGCGGGTCGGCCGCATGCGCGCCCTGCGCCACCACCAGGCAGGCGGCCGCGGCGAGCGCCGCGCCGATCCGGATTGCTGCATTGCATTGCCGTTCCATCGCCAGCTTCCTCCGTCGTTCGTCAATGATCGCGATGCGGGACGCTCAGCGCCCGACCCGCGGAAAACGCGCCATCGCCTCGAGCGTGTCGAGTTCGATGTGATTGCGCATGTAACGCTGGCTCGCGTCGGTGAACGGCTGCCAGTCCCACGCGTGAATGCGGCCCTGCGTCGCCGCCGCGTAATGGAAGCGCCGGCGCCGCTGGCTCGCGCGCACTTGCCGGTCCAGCTCGGGCAGGTTCCAGCGCTGCGCGGCTTCAACGCGGAACGCCGCGAGCACGCCGGCGGCTTCCGGCGAGCCGGCGAGATTCGTGAGTTCGCGCGGATCGTCGGCGAGGTTGTAGAGCTGGTCGGGATCGGCCGGGCAATGCACGTATTTCCAGTCGCCGCGGCGGATCATCACGACCGGCGCGACCGCGCCTTCCGCGAGGTATTCGCCGAGCGCGACATCGTGCGCGGGCGTGCCGTGCAGGTGCGGCACGAGGCTCGCGCCGTCGACCGGGTCGGGCCAGCCGCCGGCGGGCGCGGCGCCGGCCAGGTCGACGAGCGTCGGCAGCAGGTCGGCGTGCGACACCGGCCCGCGCACGCGCGCGGCGCCGAAGCGGCCCGGCGCATGGACGATCAACGGTACGCGGCAGCCGCCTTCGAAGAACGTCATCTTGTACCAGAGCCCGCGCTCGCCGAGCATGTCGCCGTGGTCGGACGTGACGATCACGATCGTGTCGTCGGCGAACCCGCACTGCTCGAGTGCGGCCAGCACGCTGCCGAACTGCGCGTCGACGTAGGAGGTTGCGCCGTAGTACGCGCGGCGCGCGGCGCGGATCTGCGCATCGGTCGGCGGCGTGCGGTCGTTCTCACAGACGAAGCGCAGCCGCTGCGAATGCGGATCGCTGTCCGCTGCATCGAGCCGCACGGCCGGCATGTCGATCTCGTCGTCGCGGTACAGATCCCAGTATTCGCGCGTGATCGCATACGGGTCGTGCGGATGGGTCAGCGACACGACCATGCAGAACGGCCGCGCGTCGTGCCCGGCCGCACGTTCGCGCGCGACGTCGTACAGCTTCTGCTTCGCGGCGAACGTGACTTCGTCGTCGAAATCGAGCTGGTTCGTGCGCACGCACGGGCCCGCGTCGAGCACCGAGCTCATGTTGTGATACCAGCTCGGCCGCTCGGTCGGGCTGTCCCAGTCGGGCACCCAGCCGAAATCGGCCGGATAGATGTCGGTCGTGAGCCGCTCCTCGAAGCCGTGCAACTGATCGGGCCCGCAGAAATGCATCTTGCCGGACAGCATCGTCCGGTAGCCGCCCGCGCGCAGGTAGTGCGCGAACGTCAGCGTTTGCGCCGGCAATTCGGCGGCGTTATCGTAGGCACCGATCCCCGACGGCAGCTTGCCGGTCAGCAGCGAGAAGCGCGACGGCGCGCACAGCGGGCTCGCGCAATACGCGGCGTCGAACACCACGCCTTGCGCGGCAAGCCGGTCGAGCGTCGGCGTGCGCGCGACGCGGTTGCCGTACGCCGGCAGCGCGAACGGCGTGAGCTGGTCGGCCATCAGGATCAGGATGTTGGGTGTCGGGTTCGTCATCGGCGGTCGTGGGGGAAACGGTGTTCGAATGGAACGGCGCGCCGCCTTGGCAGCGAGACGTCCGGCATGACGGATGCGGCCCGAAGAAAGTGCCGCGCATGCCGGCCGCGACTGGCTAGAATCGCGGAAAGGCCTGGCGCGGCGGCCGTGAAGCGCGTGTGCCGTACCGTCCGATGCACTATCGCCCGCCCGAATTCGGGCGGGAAGGCGTCCTGCCCTTATGGGGCCATTAGAAGGACTTATGTCGAAACCGGAACCGTTACCGTCGATGCAGGCGCTGCGCGCATTCGAATCGGCCGCCCGGCTCGCGAGCTTCACGGCCGCCGCGCGCGAGCTCGGCTCGACGCAGCCGGCCGTGAGCCAGCAGGTGTTCCAGCTCGAGGCCGAGCTCGGCGTGCCGCTGTTCGAGCGCAGCCCGCGCGGCGTCACGCTGACGGCCGACGGCCAGTGCCTGTACGAAGCCGTGCGGCTGAGCCTCGACACGCTGCGCGGCGCCACCGCGACGCTGCGCGCGCGCCGCGAGCACGGTGCGCTCACGATCGTCACCGACTTCGGTTTCGCGACCTACTGGCTGATGCCGCGCCTGGCGGGCCTGAAGCACGTGATGCCGGATGTCGACGTGCGCGTCGTCACATCACAGGATTACGACGCGCAGCGCGACCACGGCGACATCGCGATCCTGTTCGGCGACGGCCACTGGCCGTCGTGCACGGCCGCGCGGCTCTTTCCGGAATCCGTCACGCCCGTATGCTCGCCCGCGTTCCGCGACGCGCACCTGCACGTCGCGCGGGCCGACCAACTGCTCGCGCTGCCGCTGCTGCACGTGCAGCCGACGCGCCCCGAACGCTGGCTGTCGTGGTCCGGCTGGTTCGACGCGCACGGCCTCGACACGGCGGCCGCCGCGCGCGGCGTGACCTTCAACAGCTACGCGCTCGTGATCCACGCGGCGCTGCTCGGCGAAGGCGTCGCGCTCGGCTGGTCGCCGCTCGTCGACGAGCTCGTCGCGTCCGGCCAGCTCGTGAAGCTGGTCGACGCGCCCGTCGTCACGTCGCGCGGCTACTTCCTGGTGCGGCCGCCGCAGCGGCCCGAGCCGGACGCGACCCACGTGTTCCGGCGCTGGCTGCTCGACGCGTGCGCGAGCGCGTGACGGGTCGAGCCTGCCCCCGCGCGCTGACGCACCGATACCAGCCACACGGCGCGTTGGTTCTATCCTCCCCAAAATCGTCCTGATTTACTTGAGTCTCCCGCAACCCGCGCGGCGCGGCGCTTTCGTGCGCTGCCGCACGGCCGTGCGCCCCATGCCATCCGAGGATTCTCATGACCGCCGAGCACCGCCCCGATCAATTCGTCCTGACACTGTCGTGCTCGAGCGCGGCCGGCCAGGTCGCCGCCGTCGTCGGCTTTCTCGATCGCCATCGCTGCTATGTCGATGCGCTGAACGTGTTCGACGACGATCTCAGCAACCGCTTCTTCGTGCGCTGCGTCTTTCATCCGACGGATGAAACGCTGCAGATCGACGCGTTGCGCCAGGAATTCGCGCCGATCGCGGCCGGCCTGGGCGGCGACATGCAATGGGCGATCCACGACGTGAACGCGCGGCCGAAGGTGCTGATCATGGTGTCGAAGCTCGAGCACTGCCTCGCGGATCTGCTGTTCCGCTGGCGGATGGGCGAACTGAAGATGGACATCGTCGGCATCGTGTCGAACCACCCCGATTTCGAGCCGATGGCCGCGCAGCACGGGCTGCCGTTCCGGCACTTCCCGATCACGGCCGACACGAAGGCGCAGCAGGAAGCGCAGTGGCTCGACTTCTTCGAATCGAGCGGCGCCGAGCTCGTGATCCTCGCGCGCTACATGCAGGTGCTGTCGCAGGAGACGAGCGCGAAGCTCGCGAACCGCGCGATCAACATCCATCATTCGTTCCTGCCCGGCTTCAAGGGCGCGAAGCCGTATCACCAGGCGCATGCGCGCGGCGTGAAGCTGATCGGCGCGACCGCGCACTTCGTCACCGACGATCTCGACGAAGGTCCGATCATCGAGCAGGTCGTCGAGCGTGTGGATCACGCGCTGCGGCCGGAGCAGCTGCTCGCGGTCGGGCGTGATGTCGAAAGCATCACGCTCGCGCGCGCGGTGAAGGCGTTCATCGAGCGGCGGGTGTTCTTGAACGGGGATCGGACGGTGGTGTTTTCGTAATCGGGCAGCACGTTCGTTCGAACGCGAAGAAAACGAAAAAGGCCCGACGGGCGTACCGTCGGGCCTTTTTTGCGATCGCGTTGCATTCGACGCATCGCGCGACGGCCCCGTGTGCGGTTTCCGGCGCCATCGCGCGCGACAATGCACGCATTACCTCGTCACTTCACCCACGCAAGGTAATACGACAACCAGATCGTCAGCCCCGCGCCGATCAGCGCCGCGTAAGGCATCAGATTCAGCCACGCACTGCGCTTCGGCACCTCGAGCTCCATGTCGCGCTGCATCTGCGCGGGGAACCGGCCGCGGTCCTGCCAGTAGTGACGATAGAGAAACACCGGCACGATCAGCAGCATCGCGATCAGCCCGTTACGCAGCGTGCCTTCGCCCTGCAGGTTCGCACCCGCGCCGACATACACGAGGTTCGCATAACCGCAGATCGCGCCGCCGACCAGCAGCCACGTCGGGCAGCGGAACGGCCGATCCCAGTTGCCGCGATCCATCCGATGGATCCAGCCCGACTGAAGATTCAGGAATACGAACAGCATGTAGCAGACGTTCGAGATCGACAGCACCGTCATGTAGTCCGACATCATCAGCAACACGAGGTTGAAGCCGAGATCGGTCCACATCGCGCGCGTGGGCGAGCCGTGCTCGTTCACGTGCGACAGATACTTCGGCAGCCAGCCGTCGACCGATGCCTGGTACAGCGTGCGCGACGAACCCATCATCGACGTCATCACGATCAGCAGGATCGACAGCATCAGCATCACGACGACCGCGTTCGCCACCCACGCGCCGCCGCCGACGATCTTCGCCATCGCGGCCGCGACGCCGGTGCCGTCGCCGATCGCGGGATCGAGCATCGCCTGCGTGCCGAGCGCGCCCTGGAACGCCAGCGGCACGAGCGTCATCACAACGAGACACAACGCACCCGACCAGAAGATCGCCTTCGCGGTGTCGCGGCGCGGATCGCGGAATTCACGCGTGTAGCAGACGGCCGTCTCGAAGCCGTACGACGCCCAGCCGGCCATGAACATCGCGCCGAGCGCCATCGTGACGCCCTGCCCGTTCCACGAGCCGTAGGTCGCGGCCGTGAGGTTGCCGTGCGCGTCGTGGCCGAGCGGCAGCAGCGGGAGCAGGTTCGACATCGGCACGTCGCCCGTGACGAACGGCACGATGCCAACGATCAACAGCGGCGTGAGCGACGCGATACCGAGGATGCGCTGCGTGCGCGCGGCCTTCGATGCTCCGCTGTGCTGAAGCTTGAACGTGATGAGAAGCAGGATCGTCGCGATGATGAACGTCGCGTTGATCCGCAGGGACAGGCCGGGTTTGATAAAGCTCAGGTCCGCTAACTTGAGCTGCCAGTGCAGCACCGCCGCGTCGGCGGGAAAGAGGCTCGTGAGCGCATAGCTCGCCGCGAGGCCGCAGCCGAGCGCAAGCATCGGCGACCACGCGAGCCAGTTGCACCACACGGACACCGGGGCAATCAGCTTGCTGTAACGGACCCAGCCGATCGCGCCATACACCGACGCGCCGCCCGATTTATGAGGAAATAGCCCCGAGATTTCCGCATAAGTCGCGCTTTGGATCAACCCCATCGTGATCGCGGCGATCCAGATCGCCCACGCGGGCTGGCCGATCGTCGCGCATACGCCGCCGATCGTGAACAGCACGCCCGCCGGCACGCCGCTCGTTACCCAGAACGCGTCTTTCCAAGTCAGGCCACGATGCAGCGTGTGGCCCGTCGAATCATGTGAGATGGTTGCCTCGACATCACTGGTGCGGTTCGCACGCAGTCCTGCTTGACTCATCCAATTCCTCCTGTGATGACTCTGCACAAGGGCCGTAGTGTAACAACTTACGGGCTTTTTTGCAGATTCAGTAAAAGAAAACCGGGATACGGCTGCATGAATTCACGATTATTTCGGATTCCTGCATGCCATTCCCGGCGTATTTTTCATGGTGCTTCGTATGACAAAGCTTTTAGTGCTTACTGCGCGCCTTCCGTCCACGAATTCACGCGGTCGGCATGCGCCGCGATCCACGCGTCGGCCGCCGCTTCCGGCTTCGATCCGTTCTGGATTGCCAGCATCACGCTGTCGATTTCACCCGGCTTCCACTGGAATTTCTTCAGGAACGCGACGACCGGCTTGGCCTTCGTTTCGAGGCCCGGATTCGCGACGCTGTCGACGTGCTCCGCGCCACCGAACACCTTCTTCGGATCCTCGAGGAAGCGCAGCTTCCACTTCGCGAACATCCAGTGCGGCGCCCAGCCGGTCACGATGACCGGCTTGTTCGCGTTGACCGAACGCGACAGCTCGGCCGTCATCGCGCTGCCCGAGCTCGGCATCAGCGTGTAGTTCAGCCCGTAGCTCTTGATCGCTTCGTCGGTCTTGCGCATCACGCCGGCGCCCGCGTCGATGCCGACGATCCGGCCGCCGAAATTGGCCTTCTCCGCGTTCAGGTCGTCGATGCTCTTCGCCTTCACGTACGCGGGCACGATCAGGCCAATCTTCGCATCTGGGAAATTCGCGCCGAGGTCGACGACCTTGGCCTTGTACTCATCCCAGTACGAGCCGTGCGTGACGGGCAGCCATGCGGACAGCGTCGCGTCGAGATCGCCGCGCGCGACGCCCTGCCACATGATGCCGGCGGCGACCGGCACGAGCTGGACCTGGTAGCCGAGCTTCTTCTCGATGACGCGGGCCGCGACGTTCGACGTGGCAACGCTGTCGTCCCAGCCTTCGACGTAGCCGATCTTCAGCGTCGGCTTCGTATCGGCAAGCGCCGATGCGCTCAGCGCCACCATCGCCGACAGTGCGCCGGTCCACAACAGTTTTCCGAACAACTTCATGGTCGATCTCCTTGATATGCGCCTGCGCGCGTTGCCTCTCTAGGTTCTTCAACCACAAATCCGCGGTATCGTTGTTTTCCGACGGATGCTTGTCCGGACGCGACGCGCCCAGACAGCCGATGGCGCGTCTTGACTACTTGTCGATCACGAGATCGGACAGCGGCTTGCTGCAGCACAGCAGCACCATCCCCTGGTCGATCTCTCGCTGCCGGATGCCGCCGTTGTGTTTCATCTCGACCTGCCCCGACACGAGCTTCACCTTGCAGGTGCCGCACATGCCCTGCGTGCACGAGGCCGGCAGCCGCACGCCCGACTGGCGTGCCGCGTCGAGCACGTGCTGCTCCGAGCCGCACGCGATCTCGCGGTTGCTCTTCGCGAAGCTGACCGTGTACTGCTTCGTATCGGCGTCGCCGCCTTCGGCCGGCGGCGCGAGATCGGCGAGCAGCTCGTCGCTCGCGGTCTGCGCAAGCGTTTCGAACGAGAAGCTCTCCTCGTGATACTGCTTGCGGTCGAAACCGGCTTCGTCGAGCAGGTCGCGCACGGCCTTCATGTACGGCGCGGGGCCGCAGGTGAAGACTTCGCGTTCCATGAAGTCCGGCGCGATCAGCTTCAGCAGCGGCAGCGTCAGGAAGCCCGTGACGCCCGGCCAGTTGGTGCGCGCGCCCAGGCGCTCGACGACGAACGATGTGCGGAAATTCGTATGATTCGACGCGATCAGGTCGAGCTCGCGCGCGAAGATGATGTCGTCCGGCGTACGCGCGCTGTGCACGAACAGGATGTCGCGATCTTCCGCGAGATCATGGTGCGCGCGGCTCATCGACATCAGCGGCGTGACGCCCGAGCCGGCCGACAGGAACAGGTACTTGCGCGCCGGATGCCGCGCGCACGTGAATTCGCCGGCCGGGCCGAGCACCCGCACCGATGCGCCCGGCTGCAGGTTGTCGTGCAGCCAGTTCGACACCTTGCCGCCCGGCACGCGCTTGACCGTGATCGACACCGTGTGCGGCCGCGCCGGCGACGACGAGATCGTGTAGCAGCGGTTGATCGTTTCGCCGTCGATGTCGAGCTCGAGCGTGAGGAACTGCCCGGGTTCGAACGAGAACGAGCGGCCCTGCGGCGAACGGAAGAAGAAACTCTTCACGTCGTGCGTTTCCTGCCGCACCTGGCAGCACACCAGCGTTTCCTCGACGTCGCTCGTCCAGCGCTCGGGAAGGGCGTTCCAGAACGCCGGGCGTGTCACCCGGCTGTCCGTCGGCTCGAAATTGGCCGCATCTCGCATCATGTCTTGCTCCGCTTGTTCGCTGCTGGATACTATTCGCCGGTTTTTTCGGCGAGCCGGCCGATGTACCAGGCCGAGAATTTTTCGACGAGACCTTCCGTGTACGGCGAGTACGGGCCCGGCTCGTATGCGCTGCTGGTCGCACCGCGCTGCGAGAATTCGACGAGCGCGCGATCCTGGTCGTTGGTCGCATTCCACACGGCCGTGAGGTTCTTCACGTCGTAGTCGATGCCTTCCTTCGCGTCCTTGTGCACGAGCCACTTCGTGCGCACCAGCGTCTTGCCGGCCGACAGCGGGATCACCGAGAACGTCACGATGTGATCGCTCATGAAGTGGTGCCACGAGTTCGGCTGCGTCCAGAACGACAGCCCGCCGAGATCGGCCTTGTCGAATCCACCAAGCAGCTTCTTCGACGCGACCTTCGCATCCAGCGTCTGCGATTCGCCGCTGCGGTCGAGCGGCAGGCGCTGCGTACGGAAGCCCGTCACGTCGAGCAGTTTCTCGATCTCGGCGGACGGCAGGCCCATCTCGGCCCATTCCTTCCCGCGCCGGACGCACGTCTCAGCGAACGCGTCCATGCCCTCGGCGTTGGCGTCGGAACGCTGGTAGCCGAAGCCGTATTCGTACAGCGAGATCGTCAGCTCCGGATGGTTCGCGACGCAGTGATAGCACTCGCGGTTGTTCTCCATCGTGAGCTTCCAGTTGCCTTCCTCGATGATGTCGATCTGCGCGGCGACCTTCGTGCTCGGCAGGTCGTGCGGCAGCAGGTACGGCTCCATCTCGGCACGCATCTTCGCGAAGTCGACCGGCGGCTCCTCGGCGAGGCAGATGAAGATCAGGCCCGCGAGGTTCTCGACGTGCACCGACTTCAGGCTGTGCTTGCAGCGGTCGAACTGCTCGCCCATGTGCTCGGCGAACATCAGCTGGCCCGTCAGGTTGTAGGTCCAGCTGTGGTACGGACACACGATGTTGCCGACCGAGCCCTTGTCCTCGTTGCACAGGCGCGCGCCGCGGTGACGGCACACGTTGTGGAACGCACGAATCGCCATGTCGTCGTCGCGCACGATCAGGATCGAATCGGTCCCCAGCTCCACGGTCAAGTAGTCGCCCGGCTCGGGAATGTCCGGCTCGACCGCCACCTGGATCCAGTGCTGGCGGAAAATCGCCTCCATGTCGAGCGCGAAAATTTCCTCGCTCGTGTAAAACGGTGCGTCGAGGCTGTGCCCTTCCTTGCGCCGCTCGATCAGTGCACGAATGTCTGCCGATACTTTCATCGTTTGCTCCGGATTCCTTGCATCCCTGGGTTCTTGCCGACAGGCATCAAAATCAGTAGTCGATGAGCTGATGCTCGCGCAAATACGCGAGGATCACTTGTGCTTTTTCGACCGAACTCCCTTCATTTACGACGCTGCCGCCACGACTTTCGGTCGTCGTCGCGGACAGCATCCGGGCATGCCCGGAACGCTTCTCGGCGGCGACCAGTTTTACGGGTTTACGCTCAACCGGACCGACCGTCCACGCGGCCGCGTCGGCGTCCGCGCCGGGCGCCGCGAGCGCCGGCCGGATCGCGCCGGCGCGCAGCCGCGCATACGCGTAGCGCGGCTCGGCATTGGCGAGCGGATGGACGGCGACGACGGCCGGCAGCGCCGCGTCGACGCGGCGCCGCAGTCCTTTCGGCAAAAATTGCCGCACGGCCGCGCGGCCGCCTTCGATCGTCACGTCGACGGCCGAGCCGACGAGCGGATAACCGAGCGC
The DNA here is from genome assembly GCF_025685725.1 of Burkholderia sp. BKH01. NCBI lineage: Bacteria > Pseudomonadati > Pseudomonadota > Betaproteobacteria > Burkholderiales > Burkholderiaceae > Burkholderia > Burkholderia sp. BKH01. The sequence goes on from NZ_JAOTQT010000005.1 coordinate 261,469, forward strand.
CGCGGCGATGCGATACGGCAGCATCCCGGTGTCGTACGCGCCCTCGGCGCGCGTGCCGGTCAGCACGACGTCGTAGCCTTCGACGCGCGCGGCGAGCGCATGCACGGCATCGTCGCCGTCGCGGCAGGCCAGCACTTCGACCTCCCGCGCGCCCAGCGCGAGATATTCGGCAAGCGCCGCGTTCGCGGGGTCGCCTGCATGGATCACGTCGAGCTGCGCGCGATGCCGTTCCGCGAGCTGGCGGCCGGTTTCGAGCGCGGCCGCGTCGTTGCGGCTGTATCGCGCGACGCCGCTGACCCGGTGCCGGCCGACGGACACGAGCACCGCGATGCGTTGCAACTGGCGAGGGGCGTTCATGCTGCGACTCCTTCCGGTTCACGGTTGCCGACCGCGGCCGGCGATTGTCCGCGCGCGACCCGCGCGGCCTGCACCTGTTCGATCAGCGCGGCGATCGTCGCCTGCGCATCGCCGACCACCGTCAGGTTCGCGCGCTTCGCGATCGGCGCGCTGCCGTCGAGGTTCACCGCGATCACGTGGCGGCAGTCCTTGATCCCCTGCAGATGCTGCACCGCGCCCGAAATGCCGAACGCGATATACACGCTCGCCTCGACCGTCTTGCCGGTCGCGCCGACCTGCTTGTCGCGCGTGAAGTGGCCGTTGTCGACCGCGACGCGGCTCGCGCCGATCGCCGCGCCGAACGCACCGGCCAGCTGCTCGAACGCGCCGATGTCGGACACGCCGTTGCCGGCCGACACGATGAAATCGGCTTCCTCGAGCGCAACCCGCGCCGCATCGATTTCCTCGAGGCCGAGATCGCGGTAAGGCTGCGCGGCGTCATGGGCCGGGCGGATGAAGTCGGCGGCCAGGCGTTCGCCCGCACCGACGAACGGCAGCTTCGCGTCGACCGCGTTCTGCGCGAGCAGGATCACGTCGGGCAGCCCGCGCGTCGCGAACGCGCGGCCGGCCTGCGCATACGCGCCGACATGCTTCGCGTCGATCTCGACGACGTTGGTCGCGACGCTCGCACCGGCGGCCGCCGCGTAACGCCGGCCGAGATCGCCGTCGCCCGTCGCGTTGTCGGGCACGAACACGTGTTTCGGCGAGAGCGCCGCCACGCACGCCTGCAACGCTTGCAATTCGCTTTCGGGATCGAATGCGCGGCGATCGAAGCCGGCGAGTTCAACCAGCTTGTCGACGCCGAGTTCGGCGACGTCGTCCTTCAGTTCGCCGAATGCAAGCAGCGCGACTTCGGTCTGGGCATCGGCGAGCACCGCGGCGGCGGCAATCGCCTGCCGTGCGTGATCGTCGAGTGCGCCGCGTTCGCCGTGCGCGACCACCAGCACCACGTGCTTCGGCTCCTGCACCGCGCGGCGCGGCTTCGCGGCAGCCGCGTGGCCGTGCGCGGACCAGTGTGCGGCGCTCGCGTCGGCGCTGCCTTCCTCGCCGAGCGTGATGCGCTTCAGGCCTGCGGCCGTGATGATGAACGGCCGGCGCGGATCGATTCGTTTGATCGTATTCATCGATTCACTCACTCCAGCGAAGCGGCAACGAGTTCGGCTACGTCGAGCACGTCGGGGCGCGGGCCCACGACGCCTTCGAGCATCGCCGTGCAGTTCGGGCACGCAACCGCGACCACGTCCGCGCCGATCGTGCGTGCGTCGGCGATGCGGATGTCCGGAATGCGCTGCTTGCCGGGGATGTCGGTCAGCGGCGCACCGCCGCCACCGCCGCAGCAGCGGCCGCGCATGCCGTTGCGCTCCATCTCGACGACCTGGATGCCGATCGTCTTTAGCAGCTTGCGCGGCGCTTCCGTCTCGCCGTTGTAGCGGCCGAGATAACACGGGTCGTGATACGTGGTGCGCTTCTCGCTCAGCGCTTCGACGGCCTTCGGCACGATCTTGCCGCTGTCGGCCAGTTCGGCGAGATAGGTCGTGTGATGCTTGACCGTCACGCGCAGCCCGAGCGCACGGTATTCGTTGCGCAGACTGTGCATCACGTGCGGGTCGGCCGTCACGATCTGCTTATACGACAGCGTGCCGAGCGTGCCGATCAGGCGCTTCGCCATCTGCTGGAACGTCGCTTCGTCGCCGAGCCGGCGCGCGACGTCGCCCGTGTCGGTCTCGGTCGAGCCGAGCACCGCGTAGTCGACGCCGGCCTTGTTCAGCACCTTGACGAACGCGCGCAGCGTGCGCTGGTAGCGCATGTCGAACGCGCCTTCGCCCGCGACGAACAGCACGTCGACCGGCTTGCCCGGCTGCGCGACCGGCGCGCTCAGGTCGACCGACCAGTCGTAGCGCGCGGCCGTGTCGTAGCCGCCCATCGTGCCGGTCTCGCGCAGGTTCGCAAGCACTTCCTGGCCCTTGCCCGGCACCGAGCCGTGCACGAGCGTGCGGTTGCGGCGCATGTCGACGATCGCGTCGACGTGCTCGATCAGCATCGGGCATTCCTGCACGCACGCGCGGCAGGTCGTGCACGACCACAGCGTCTGTTCTTCAATCAGGCCCGACACGATCGGGCCGTTCGGCTCGCCGCGATGCTGGCCGACCGCGAGGCCCGGGGTCGGACTGCCCGCGTACGCGGCATCGGTGCCGCCGGCCATCCCGACCACGAGATCCTGGATCAGCTTCTTCGGGTTCAGCGGCTGGCCCGACGCGAACGCGGGGCACGCTGCTTCGCACTTGCCGCACTGCACGCACGCGTCGAAGCTCAGCAGCTGGTTCCAGCGGAATTCGACCGGCTTCGCGACGCCGTACTCCTGATGCTCGATGTCCGGCAGCTTCAGCGCGGTCGGCGGCGTGGCCGTGCCGTTGCCGGTGAACGACTCGCGTGTGGCCGCGAAACGCTCCTGGCGCGGGTGGAAGGCGAGGTGCAGCAGGCCGGCGATCGCGTGCTTCATCGGGCCGCCCTTCGCGGCGCCGACCGTCATCGTGAATGCGCCGATGCCGATCAGCAGCGCGCAGAGCACCGCGAACGCACCCGACATCGCGCCGGTCGGCACCAGCATGAACAGCACGAGGCCGAGCGCGAACGAACCGAGCAGCCAGGGCAGCGTATTCCACGGGCCGCGCGACAGGCGGGCGGGCACGTCCTTCGCCGCGCGCCGGCGCCACACGAACACCGCGCCGACCAGCATCGCGAGCGCCGCGAGGAAGATCAGCTTGTCGAGCCACGGCGAGTAGATCGCGAGGCCGTAGTTGACGAACACCAGCGCGAGCGCGCCGATCGCGCCGCCGGCGGTCGCGACGTGGGTCTTCGCGATGTACGGATCGCGGGCAACCACATGGTGCAGGTCGACGAAATAGCGCTTCGGAATCGCGAACAGGTTCGCGACGCCGAACGAGCCGGGCGCCGTGGCCCGGCCGAGACGCCAGTAGGACGAGCGCTTCGCGACCGCGAACGCGAGCCCCGCCACCGACAGCCACAACAGTGCGGTAATGAGGAAGGACGGATTCATCTTCAGAAATCCTTCACGAGACGCAGCGAGTCGTAAATCGCGCCGTGGACGTTGTGCATCGAGATGCAGTCGCCGACACGGAACAGCAGGAAACGGCCGTTGCCGAGTTCTTCCGACAGGCACGGCTGCGGTTCGGCCGCAAACAGCGTGTGCGGATCGATCTGGCCGCGGTTCAGCGATTCCGGCTTGAGCTTCCAGTACAGCTCGTCGTTCGGCGACGAACCGTTCTCGATCACCACCTGGTCGACCGCACGCTCTTCCAGTTCTTCCGTGTACTCGTTGCGCAGCACGGCGATCTTCTTGCCGTCTTCTTCATAGACGCGGTCGAGCATCGTGTTCGGCGTCGGGATCACGCCGAGCGCGTACAGGCGACGATAGAAGATCGGGAACGTCGTGCCGCCGCAATCGTCGGCCACCTTCACGTCCGGCGTAACGACCTCGACCTTCGAGCCGCGGCTCGCCATGAAGTCGGCCACGCCCGCGCCCGCATGGGTGCTCACGCCGTCGAACAGCAGCACGTTCTGCTTCGGTTCGACCTTGCCGGTCAGGATGTCCCACGAGCTGACGGCCAGGCCTTCGGCCACGCCCCAACCCGGCACCTGCCACGTGAAGCTCGAGCCGCCCGTCGCGAGCACGACGATGTCCGGCTTCTCGGCCATGATCATCTTCTCGTCGGCGGCGACGCCCAAGCGGCGATCGACGCCCAGGCGCTTGGTTTCCATGTCGAACCAGCGGATGATCCCCGACATCTGTTCGCGCTGCGGCGCCTTCGCGGCGATCATCACCTGGCCGCCCACTTCCGTGTTCTTCTCGAACAGCACGACGTCGTGGCCGCGCAGCTTCGCGACGCGCGCCGCCTCGAGGCCCGCCGGGCCGGCGCCCACCACCACCACCTTGCGCTTCGGGCCGCGCGACTTCTCGACGATGTGCGGCATCGTCGCTTCGCGCGACGTCGCGGCGTTTTGAATGCAGAGCACGTCGAGGCCGTTGTACTGGCGGTCGATGCAGTAGTTCGCGCCGACGCACTGCTTGATTTCGTCCTCGCGGCCGTCGCGAATCTTGATCACCATGTGCGGATCGGCGATCTGCGCACGCGTCATGCCGACCAGGTCGATCATGCCGGTGGCGAGCAGGCGTTCGGCCTGGCCCGCATCGCGGATGCTTTGCGCGTGCATCACCGGAATCTTCACGACCGACTTGATGCCGGCCGCGAGGTGCACGAACGGCTCCGGCGGCAATGCCATCGGCGGCATGCAGTTGGCGATCGTGTTGTGCGTGTCGCCGCCCGAACCGACCACGCTCAGGTAGTCGATCAGGCCCGTCTCCGACATCGCCTGCGCGATTTCCTTCAGCGCTTCGTGATCGAGGCCGTCCTCGTGGAATTCGTCGCCGCACATGCGCAGGCCGACGCAGAAATCCTTGCCGACCGCCTCGCGCACCGCCGTCAGCACCTCGATGCCGAAGCGCAGGCGGTTCTCCAGGCTGCCGCCCCATTCGTCGGTGCGGTGGTTCGAGCGCTTGCTCCAGAACTGGTCGATCAAGTGCTGGTGAGCGGCCGAGATTTCGATGCCGTCCATGCCGGCGGCCTTCACGCGCTTCGCGGCCGCAGCGAAATCGCCGATGATGCGGCGGATTTCCTCGATCTCGATGATCTTCGCGTTGCCGCGGTGCACCGGCTCGCGCACGCCCGACGGCGACATCAGGTGCGGCCAGTGCTCGCCGTGGAACGACGAGCGGCGGCCCATGTGCGTCGCCTGGATCATGATCTTCGCGCCGTGCTTGTGCATCGTGTCGGCGAGACGCGTAAGCGGATCGATGATCTTGTCGTTCGACAGGTTCACCGATTTCCACCAGCCCTGCGGGCTGTCGATCGACACCGGGCTCGACCCGCCGCAGATCGCGAGGCCGACGCCACCCTTCGCCTTTTCTTCGTAGTAGCGGATATAGCGGTCGCCCGGCAGGCCGCCCGGCTCGGCATACACCTCGGCGTGCGCGGTGCTGACGATCCGGTTGCGCAGCGTCAGCTGGTTCAGCTGCATGGGTTTGAACAGGTGGGGATAACGCATCGCAGGCGACCTCTGGCGTTCGAATGTCTCGTGTTGCGGGTTGTTCTGTGTCGGTGAGTCGGTACTTCAGTGCGCGATCGGCGACACTTCGAAGACGCAGTGGTCGTGATGCTCGGCCGCGCACTGCACTTCCTTCGAATGCGCGCGCGGCGCGCCCTTGCCTTCCGGCGTCGTGTCGTTGACCCAGTCCATCGCACCGGCGAACCAGCCGGCGAACATGTAGCAGAGCTTGCCTTCCTTGCCCGGCTGCTGGAGCACGAACGACGAGTGGCGCAGCTCGATCTTCGCGCGCGCACTGGCCGGATCGGCCTCGATGATCGAGAACAGGCCCCAGCCGCGCTGCGACAGGCGCTTCAGGTAGTGCTCGAACACGGCCATGCCGGTCAGACCGTGCAGCTTCGCTTCCTTGTCGCACCAGTGGTATGCGGACTTGTAGCCGGCCTTGTAGAGGATCTCGGCATACGCTTCGACGCCGAGCGCTTCCTCGACCGCGACGTGGTTGTTCGTGAAGAAGTGGCGCGGCACGTACAGCATAGGCAGCGCATCGGTGGTCCAGACGCCGGTATCGGGATCGACGTTGATCGGCAGTTGCGGTTGCATCGTGGTGACTCCGTGAGGAAATTGGCCGCGCGTCTCGGCGCGCAGGCACGACATCGTCCGCGTGCCCGCGCGGCTTGCGCGGGCACGTCCCGATTTTTAATTTGTTGAATCGCTGGGGGCGGTCCGGCCGGCGTGGCGCTTACGCGCCCCACACGTCCTTGAACACGCGCACCCAGTTCTCGCCCATGATCTTGCGGATGCGCGACTCCTTCCAGCCCGCGCGTTCCATTGCCGCGGTCAGGTTCGGGAATTCGCCGATCGTGCGGATACCGTCCGGGTTGATCACCTTGCCGAAGTTCGTCAGCTGGCGATAGCGGCCCTTGTCATGCGTCAGCATGTCGAAGAATTCCTTCGCGAAATCCTGCGTGAAATCCGTGCCGATGCCGACCGCGTCCTCGCCGATCAGGTTCACGACGTAATCGATCGCCTCGATGTAGTCGTCGATCGTCGCCTCGATCCCGCGCTTCAGGAACGGCGCGAACATCGTCACGCCGACGAAGCCGCCCGCATCGGCGATCTCCTTCAGCTGCTCATCGCTCTTGTTGCGCGGATGCTCCTTCAGGCCCGACGGCAGGCAGTGCGAATAGCACACCGGCTTCTTCGAGAACGCGATCGCTTCCGACGACGTGTTGCCGCCCACATGCGACAGGTCGACCATGATGCCGACGCGGTTCATCTCGGTGATCACTTCGCGGCCGAAGTCCGACAGCCCGCCGTCGCGCTCGTAGCAGCCCGTGCCGACCAGGTTCTGCGTGTTGTAGCAAAGCTGCACGACGCGCACGCCCATGTCGTGGAACGCCTCGATGTAGCCGAGGTTGTCCTCGAACGCGTGCGCGTTCTGGAAGCCGAGGATGATCCCGGTCTTGCCTTCCTTCTTCGCGCGGAAGATGTCGTCCGTCGTGCGCACCAGCGTCAGCAGCTCGCCGTTGTCGCGGATCTTCTTCTTCATCACGCCGATGTTGTCGACGGTCTTGGTGAAGTTCTCCCACACCGACACCGTGCAGTTCGCGGCCGTGATGCCGCCCTTGCGCATGTCTTCGAACACCGGCTTCTCGAACTTCGAGATGTTCAGTCCGTCGATGATGATGCTGTCCTGATGCAGCGTGCTCATATCCGCCTCTCGCTTGAGTCTCTGGTCTTGTCGGTGTCGATCAGTAAATCGGGAAACGCTCGCAAAGCGCGAAGATCTCGCGGCGCACGCGCTGTTCGGTCGCGTGGTCGCCTTCCGGGTTCGCGCGCAGCGCGTCGAACACCTCGAGGATCAGGCGGCCCACTTCGCGGAACTCCGCGACGCCGAAGCCGCGCGTCGTGCCGGCCGGCGTGCCGAGGCGAATGCCCGACGTGACGGTCGGCTTCTCGGTGTCGAACGGAATGCCGTTCTTGTTGCAGGTGATGCCCGCGCGCTCCAGCGCCTGTTCGACCGGCGCACCCTTCAGGCCCTTCGGGCGCAGGTCGACCAGCAGCAGGTGGTTGTCGGTGCCGCCCGTGACGAGATCGACGCCGCCGGCCTTCAGCACTTCGCCGAGCGCCTGTGCGTTCGCGAGCACGTTGTCGATATAGGTCTTGAAGTCCGCATGCAGCACTTCGCCGAACGCGACGGCCTTGCCGGCGATCACATGCATCAGCGGGCCGCCCTGCAGGCCGGGGAACACGGCCGAGTTGATCTTCTTCGCGATGTCCTCGTCGTTGGTCAGCACGAAGCCGCCGCGCGGGCCGCGCAGCGTCTTGTGCGTGGTCGACGTGACGACGTGCGCGTGCTCGACCGGGTTCGCGTGGCGGCCCGCGGCGATCACGCCCGCGATGTGCGCCATGTCGACCATCAGCTTCGCGCCGACGCTGTCGGCGATCGCACGGAAGCGCGCGAAGTCGAGCGCGCGCGGGTACGCCGAGAAGCCGGCGATGATCAGGTTCGGCTTGTGCTCGTGAGCGAGTGCCTCGACCTGGTCGTAATCGATCAGCATCGTGTCGCGGTTCACGCCGTACTGAACGGCGTTGAACCACTTGCCCGACAGCGCCGGCTTCGCGCCGTGCGTCAGGTGGCCGCCCGCATCGAGCGACATGCCGAGCACCGTGTCGCCCGGCTTGGCCAGCGCGAGCATCACCGAGCCGTTCGCCTGCGCGCCCGAGTGCGGCTGCACGTTCGCATAACTGGCGTTGAAGATCTGCTTCACGCGCTCGATCGCGAGCGCCTCGACTTCGTCCGCGAATTCGCAGCCGCCGTAGTAGCGCTTGCCGGGATAGCCTTCCGCGTACTTGTTGGTCAGCACCGAACCCTGCGCTTCGAGCACGGCGCGCGACACGATGTTTTCCGACGCGATCAGCTCGACCTGCGACTGCTGACGCTCGAGTTCCTTCAGGATGGCGCTGCGCACCGGCGCGTCGCGCTCGGCAAGGGGCTGCGAGAAGAAAGGCTGGGTGTTCGACATAGTGCGTCCGTGACGAAGAATAAGGGGCTGAAACCGAAGCTCAAGGCCCGCCCTGCCTGGGTTTCCTGCTTGCCCAGTGCAAGGCTGCCGACGGCTCTATTCTTGTCGTTCGGATTTTCGGCGGATTGATGAATTTAGACGCGTTCTTTGCCTTTTCCGCCATGCGCGTCCGTTTTATACAAGTGACCGGTCGTGCTTTTCCGGATGGCCAATGAAATACGCGGAGCGCGTTTACCTATGAACAGGCACTTCGGCGGTGCCACCGCCGCCCGGCGCAGGTGCAGCGCGTCACGGGTTCGGTGCAGTGCAGCATGCGCTTGAGCCAGATCAACGAAAGCGGCTAGGGTTTAGCCGTATGGCACGCTTGTTGCGCTCGCTCACACAATACCGCAGCCCGATTCGTGCCTCGGGCCTATAGCTATTAGAGATTCCAGGAAGCTCCCCATGTCGCCCGACCGCACAGCGTCGCTGTCCCACTTCGCGTTCATGCCTTTACCGAACTTCACGATGATCGCGTTCACCAATGCGATCGAGGTGCTTCGGATGGCGAACTACCTGAGCGGCCAGCCGCTCTACCGCTGGTCGGTGATCAGCCCGGACGGCGGCCCGATCACGGCGAGCAACGGGCTCACGGTCGACACGGGCCCGGCCGAATGCGTCGGGCAGCCCGACATCGTATTCGTGTGCGGCGGCGTCGACGTGCAGCGCGCGACCACGCCCGCCCATCTGTCGGCGCTGCGCCGCTTCGCGCGTTCGGGCATCCCGCTCGGCAGCCTGTGCACGGGCACCTATGCGCTCGCGAAGTCGGGGCTGCTCGCGGGCTACGCGTGCGCGATCCACTGGGAAAACATGTCGGCGCTGAAGGAAGAGTTTCCGGATACGCGCTTCCTGAAGGAACTGTTCGTGATCGACCGCGACCGCATCACGTGCACGGGCGGCGTCGCGCCGCTCGACATGATGCTGAACCTGATCGCCGCGCGCGTGGGCACCGCGCGCGTCACGCAGATCGCCGAGCAGTTCATCGTCGAACACGTGCGCGACACCAGCGCGCAGCAACGCATGCCGCTCGTCGCGCGCCTCGGCTCGGCGAACAAGTCGCTGTTCGAAGTGATCTCGCTGATGGAGAACAACATCGAGGAGCCGCTGTCGCGCGAGGAGCTCGCACGGCTCGCGAACATGTCGCAGCGGCAATTACAGCGGCTGTTCCGCGAACATCTCGGGATGACGCCGACGCACTACTACCTGACGCTGCGGCTGCGCCGCGCGCGCGAACTGCTGCTGCAGACCGACATGTCGATCATGCACATCACGATGGCGTGCGGCTTCCAGTCGGCGTGCCACTTCAGCAAGAGCTATCGCGACTCGTTCGGCGTCGCGCCGACGAGAGAGCGCCGCAAGCAGGTCGCGCCGCTCGCGCAGGGTGCGGCCAGTGCCAGTCCGGCGTTTCCGACGCATGTGCTGCATGCGTGAAGCGCGCAGCGCGTGACGCATGACGAATAAAAAAGGCGGCTTTGAAAGCCGCCTTTTTTTCGCTTACGATCCCCACACCTGCATTTCGTCGAGCGAATAACCCCACTGCGTCGCGCGCTTCGTGCCCAGCATCCGCACGTAGCGGCCGCTCGCCTTCAGGTTCGGCAGCGTCACATGGCCGTACGACACGCCGTTGTTCGTCGAGTAGATCGTCGTCCAGTTCGCGTTGTCGTTCGACGTCTGGATCTGGTAGACAAGCGCGCCCGCATCCCAGTACAGATCGACGTGATCGATATGCTTCGTCGCACCGAGATCGACCGAGATCCATTGCGGATCGACGCCCGCGCCTTCCGGCGAATCCCAGCGCGTGCTCGTGGTGTTGCCGTCGAACGCCTTGTCGGGCGTGAGCGACGCGTTGTAGCTCGCCGACGCGGCAGCCGGACGCCCTTGCGACAGCAGCGTCGGCTGCGCGGCGGCCGGGCCGCCGTAGTAGCTCGACCCGAGCTTGGCCTTCGTCGTATCGGCATTCACGCCGAACTGCGACAGGCTCCAGCGCTGGCCGGTCGTCACGTCGCCGACATAGAGTTGATAGCCGCCCGCCGTCGTCGACGAGAAGAACAGGTAGTTCGTACCGCTCACCGGTGCCGGGTCCGAGTTGTTGCTCACGCAGTCGTTGAGCGACAACGCGTTCGGCGTCGACGCCGGGTCGGCAGTCTTCGAATAGATCTGGTCGGCCCCACCGCTGTCTTTCCAGCGCGCGTAGAACACCATGCCGTCCGCACGCACGATCGGGTAGTACGTCTGCAGCCCGGCCGGACGATCGAACACAGCAGTCGCGCCGGTCGCGATCGTGCGCTTCATCAGCCCCATGTTCGAGCCCGTGCCGGTCGCGTAGTAGACGGCGCTCGCGTCCGGCGCGAGATACGGCATCGAGTATTCGGCGCCGGCCGGCGCGTTGGTCAGGCTCACGACCGACGTGAACACCGGGCCCGCGCTCGTGTACGACAGCGTGGCCTGCTTGACGTCGCCGTTCTGCTTGAACACGAGCGTCCTGCCGTCCGCGCTGAATTTCGGGTCCTCGTTGCGCGTGGCGCCCGTGCTGTTCGTCATGTTGACGGGCGGCGTGCCGGCGCCGAGCTGCAGCATGAAGACGTTCCATGCGCCGTTGCTGATGCCCATGAACGCGAGCCACTTGCCGTCGGGGCTGAACACGCCGTTCATCGGATCGGTGATGCCCCACGTGCTCTTGCTCAGTTGCGTCAGCGTATGGGCCGAGAAATCGTAGAGGAACAGCTGGCTCGTGCCGTCGCCGTAATTGACGTAGCTGTGATAGACGAGCTTGCCGGTCAGCGCGGCGGGGAACGTCGCGTTCGGCTGGGCCGCGGGATTGCTGATGCAGGCCGCCGTGGCGGCGCCGCCGAACAGGTTGAGGGCGATGCCGGCCACCAGGCCCGCGATGAGGGTCTTCGATTTCACGCTGAATGCTTCCGGGTAAGGTAAGGACGCCGCAGACAAGGTCCCGCGCGGAACGCGCGGGGGCCACGGATCCGCCGTCGGGCACCGTGAATTCCGTATCGGTCGGACATCGGGAACAAGACTTGCAGGAGCATGCCCGCTTGTCAGACGAAAGAAAAGGATCAGAGCCGTTCAAAAACATGCGGATCAGCGATTGGGGCGCGATTGCGCGCGACGGGTGCCGTGCTACTCTTTTTTCAGCAGGGCCCCGAGCGGCCGGAGGGCTGGCATGAAGCGATATGCGACGCTGGCACAGACGATCGCCGATGCGATCCGGCGTGGCGACTTGGCGGCCGGCGCGCGCATCCCCACCGTGCGCGCCGCGTGCCGCGCGTATAGCGTGAGCCCATCCACCGTATTTCGCGCGTACTACGCGCTCGAAAGCGAGGGTCTGATCGTCGCGCGTGCGCGGTCCGGTTATTTCGTTGCGAACCTGGAAGACAAGCACGTACGGGGCGGCCACAATCCGCCGCGCAAGCCGGCCGCTGCGCAAACCGGCGACGACGATCCGCTGTTCCGCCTGCTCGACTCGCTGAAGTGCGAGGACATCGTCCCGCTCGGCTCGGCATTCGCCAGCTATTCGCTGTTCCCGATGAGCAGCCTGTGGCGCTATATGGCGTCGGCGGCCCGCAGCATGGATCACACGAAGCTGCTGTCCGGCTTGCCGCCCGGCAACGACGCGCTGCGTCGCGAGATCGCGTTGCGCTACCTGAGCGCGGGCGCGGCATTGCCGATGGACGAGATCGTCGTCACGACCGGCGCGCTCGAAGCGCTGACGCTCAGCCTGCAGGCGCTGACGCGCCCCGGCGACATCGTCGCGATCGAACGACCGGCGTTCCATGCGGTGCTGCAGGCCGTGCAGCGCCAGCATCTGAAGGCCGTCGAGATCCCGGTCGACCCGCTCACCGGCCTCGACCTCGACGCGCTCGCCGAGGCGCTCGATACGCACCCGGTGCGCGCCTGCTGGTTCATGACGTCGTTCCACAACCCGACCGGCGCGACGTTGACCGACGAGCGCAAGCGCGCGCTGATCGACCTGCTCGCATCGCGCGGCGTGCCGCTGATCGAGGACGACGTGTACGGTGAACTGCATTTCGGATCGGCTCCCACGCGCCCCGCGAAACTGTATGACGACAGCGGGCTCGTCCTGCATTGCGGTTCGTTCTCGAAATGCCTCGCGCCCGGATTCCGGATCGGCTGGGTCGCGGCCGGACGCTACGTGCGACAGATCCGGCAGGCGAAAGACGCGAGCGCGCCGTCGGCCGACGTGCCCGCGCAGATGGCGATTTCGAGCTACCTGCGCAACGGCGCGTACGACCGCTTCCTGCGGAAACTGCGGCGCAATCTCGCCGCACACCAGGCGCAGATGCTCGCCGCCGTTCGCGCGTATTTTCCGGCCGGCACCGAAGTCTTCGCGCCACGCGGCGGGTATTTCCTGTGGATCGAACTGCCGCCGCGCGTGGATGCGATGCACCTGTTCGGCGATGCGATGGAAAGCGGCGTCAGCATCGCGCCGGGGCCGATCTTTTCCGCGACCGGCGGATTCCGCCGTTATCTGCGGCTCAACTACGGCCGGCCGTGGACGCCGGCAGTCGAGCGTGCGATGGAGACCATCGGGACGCTCGCGGCCCGGCAGCGGCACGAGGGTTAGCGCAGAACGTGCGGATCGCGACGACCGACATGCTCCTTGCGTTTCGCACGCGAGCGACAAAGAATGAAGCGGAAGGCAGCTGCGGACGAACGTGTTCAACGCGTCCGATGTTATGGAGAATCACATGAGCACCGCATGCGAACGACAGTCGACGACGCACGCTCCGCTGGCTGATGGCGCGCGTGGATCGATTGCCGCGTACGAGAAAAACACGCTCGTCGGCGACCCTTCGTCTCGTCAATGACACCTGCCCGCTTCGAACCATGCGAGTCCTGCCCAACCGGAACGTCCGCGCGCGCGATGCCTGGCGCGTCGTGCTGAACACGCGCGCCGAATCGCGGCATACCGCTTGCTGCCGCTGCAGGGCATGCGGCTTCGTAGCATTTCGCGCACTCGAGCACTGCCCCGTCTGCGGCCGGTGGAACTGGCCGTTCGATCCGATTCACCGCGCATCGGACGACGCGCACGCCACACGTGCGCCACGATCCTTCCACACGTGGTCGTCACGCGTCGCGCGTACGCTGCGCAACGCGGCCTTCCGGCGGCCTCACGCATCGAGCGCACCGATCCTGAGCATCCTGACGCTCATGCTGCTGGTCGGTGGCTACGTGACGGCCGACCGGTCGTGCAAGGCCGATCCCGTTTGTCGCGGCTCCGACACGCCTGCCGCGTCGGCGGCCGAGTCCGGTCTGCTTGCATCGAATGATCCGGCGCTGCCGGTGTTGCCGGTGCCCGTCTATCCGTTTCATTCGACTGACGGAACGCAACTGGCGGCCAATCCATTACACGGCGGCCCGAGCGCCGGCGAACCCGCAACCCGGATGCCGGTTGCGCAGGCCGCACCATCGATTCGCGAACCTGGCCGGACCCACACCAGGGCAGTTCGCGTGACGGACTGGCAACGCAGTCGCGATCCCGCGCATCGCTCGCATGCGATCCGCCGTGTGGGCCTGCACACCGGCCACGGCCATAGCCACGCGCGGCGCAATGCATCCGACAAAGCCGATATCGCGAAGCTCTATGCCGGCCACTGAGCGCGTGATCCTGTCGTTCGCGCCCACAGCAAAAACGGGCGGCCCGTTTCCGGAGCCGCCCGTTTCGCGTTACGCCTGTCGAACGCTAGCGCATCAGGCCGCCAGCAACCCGTGCGGGTCGATGACGAATTTGCGCGGCGCGCCGCCGTCGAACTTCTTGTAGCCTTCCGGCGCCTGGTCGAGCGAGATCACCTCGACGTTGACGATCTTCGCGATCGGCAGGCGGTCGAACAGGATCGCCTGCATCAGGTTGCGGTTGTACTTCAGCACCGGCGTCTGGCCCGTGAAGAACGAATGCGACTTCGCCCAGCCGAGGCCGAAGCGGATGCTCAGGCTGCCGTGCTGCGCGGCCTTGTCCTTCGCGCCCGGATCGTCGGTCACGTACAGGCCCGGGATGCCGATCGCGCCGGCCGGCCGCGTGATTTCCATCAGCGAGTTCAGCACCGTCGCGGGTGCTTCCTCCGAGTGGCCCGACGAACCGTGGCCGTGCGCCTCGAAGCCGACGCAGTCGACCGCGCAATCGATCTCGGGCACGCCGAGAATCTGCTCGATCTGTTCGCCGAGCGACGCGTCCTTCGACAGGTCGACCGTCTCGAAGCCCATCGCCCTCGCGTGCGCGAGGCGCTCGGCGTTCATGTCGCCGACGATCGTCACGGCCGCGCCGAGCAGGCGCGCCGACGCGGCCGCCGCCATCCCGACCGGGCCCGCGCCCGCGATATAGACGGTCGAGCCCGGCTTCACGCCCGCACTGACCGCACCGTGATAGCCGGTCGGCAAAATGTCGGACAGGCAGGTCAGATCGCGAATCTTCGCCATCGCCTGGTCGCGGTCGGGGAATTTGAGCAGGTTGAAATCGGCATACGGCACGAGCACGTATTCGGCCTGGCCGCCGATCCAGCCGCCCATGTCGACGTAGCCGTATGCACCGCCGGCACGCGACGGATTCACGTTCAGGCACACGCCCGTATGCGTGTCCTTGCACATCGCGCAGCGGCCGCACGCGACGTTGAACGGCACCGACACGAGATCGCCGATCTTCAGCGTCTCGACGTCGCGACCCACCTCGACCACTTCGCCCGTGATCTCGTGACCGAGCACGAGGCCGACCGGTGCGGTCGTGCGGCCGCGCACCATATGCTGGTCGGAACCGCAGATGTTCGTGCTGACCACTTTCAGAATCACGCCGTGGCCGATCGCGCGGCCGCTCGGATCGACCATCTTCGGATAATCGATGCTCTGGACTTCGACCTGGCCCGGTCCAAGATAGACGACACCTCGATTGCTGCTCATCGTATTGTCTCCATGTCTCGTTGGATGGCGCGGCGGCGCGCCGGCCAATGCGGCGCACACGCAACGTGCTGTTCGAGAGTAGTCCCGGAGGCAGGGGCGCCGATGTCTCAAACGCGACATGTGTTTGAACGGCGCCGACATCGATGGCGGAAATACGAAAGTCGAGCGGGAAACGACGGAGCAGCCGGGACGCGGCGGGACGCATCTCGGGTCGGACCGATCCTGATGACCGGCCCTGCCCTTTTTTCGGCGTGCGTTACCCGCCCTGATTCTCGCGGATGACCGCCGCGGCAGCCGCCTCCGCCTCGCTCGCGACGCCGTCATGCACGCGCGTGCTGACGGCCGGCGTCGGCGGCTCGCTGTCGAGCGCATGGCCATTGCGGTCGTGCGTGTCGACCGTCGCGCGCATCGACAGCCCGACGCGCAGCGGATGCGCGGCGAGATCGCGCGGATCGATCGCGATCACCACCGGCACGCGCTGCACGACCTTGATCCAGTTGCCGGCCGCGTTCTGCGACGGCAGCATCGAAAACGCGCTGCCCGTGCCCGCCGAGAACCCCTGCACGCGGCCGCGATAGGCAACACGGGTGCCATAGAGATCCGACACGACCTCGACCGGTTGCCCGACGCGCATGTGGCGAATCTGCCCTTCCTTGAAATTCGCCTCGATCCACAGCCGGTTCAACTGCACGACCGACATCAGCGGCACGCCGGGCCCGACCTGTTGGCCGACCTGCACCGAGCGCTGCCCGATCGTGCCGTCGACGGGCGCGACGATCGTCGTGCGCTTCAGGTTCCGGTACGCGAGCTTGAACTGCGCGGCCGACTGCACGACGGCCGGACTTTCGTCGACCGGCAGCTTGCTGCCGAGCGCGCGCGCGGCATCGAGCTGCGCCTGCGCGGCCGCGAGATTCGCCTGCGCGCCGGCCACCGCCGCGCGCGCACGCGCCAGCTCCTCGGGTGCGACGATCTCGACCGACGCGCCCGAGCGCGCGACCAGCGCGCGCTGCGCGAGCGACAGGTCAGCGCGCCGCGCGTTCACGGCCTCGACGTACATCGTGTTCGAGATCTTCGCGTTCGCGACCTGCCGCACGGCCTGCGCGAGCTGCGCCTTCGCCTGCGCGAACGCGACGGACGCCTCGGTGTCGTCGAGCCGCACGAGCGTCTGCCCGGCGCGCACGGCCTGCGTATCGGCAACCAGCACGTCGGTCACGGCGCCCGGAATCTGCGCAGCGACCTGCACGATGCTGCCCGCGACATACGCGTCGTCGGTGTCTTCGTAATAGCGGCCGCTCAACAGCCAGAACGCGATCCACGCGAGCGCGGCGAGCAGCACGACCGCGAAGAACACCGTGAAGCGCTTGCGGCGCGTTGCGCGGCGCGCATCGAGTGCCGGATCGTTCAGCGCGGCCGGTTGCGCGGCGGTATGAAGGTTGTCGTGGTGCATCAGTCGCTTTGCGTAACGATCAGACGATCGTGCTGAAAGACAGGGATCGCCGGCATGACCGACTGGCCCGGCGCCGGGCTCGCCGATGCCGTGCGCGCGAGAACAGGCGTACCGCGAGGCGTCGCGCCGGGGTTGGTCGCACCGACCGTCGACGGACGCGCCGCGTCGTTACGCGATGCGGTTGCGGTTGCGGGTGCGGAACTCGCCGTACCGGTAGCCGGCGGCACTGCCACGCTCCCCGGGCGCGCGTCGTTCGACGTACCCGCCGCCGCCCGATTCGCGGTCGCAGCCGTGCCGGCGGCCGCCGCGGTCGCCGCACCGCGTCTTGCCGCTCCGCTGCGCGCCTGATGCACCACCGGCGCCTGCGCAACCGTTGCGCCCGCATCGAACCCGCCGCCGAGCGCGCCGATCAACCCGACGCGCAGCGCCCGCTGCCGGCCGAGCAACGCGATCATCTGCGCGCGCTCGTCGATCAGCGTGAGATCCGCGACATCGACATCCTTCTGCATCAGCACGCCGCGCCGATGGCGGTCGGCCGCGATCTGCACGATCTTCTGCGCGGCGGCCACCGCGTCCTGCTGCTGCGTGACGAGCGTCTGCGAAGTTTGCAGCGACGTGACGAGCTGCGCGACCTGCCCGAGCGCATCGTCAACGGTCTTGTTGTACAACCCGATCGCGACGTCGGCCTGCGCGACATCCGCGCCGAGCTTCGCCTTGAGCCGGCCGCGATCGAAGATCGGCAGCGAGATCGCCGGGCCGACGGAGCCTGCAAGCGAGTCGCGCGAGAACAGCGATGCGGGTGTGAGCGCGAATACGCCGCCGAGCGCGACGAGGTTCACGTCCGGATAGAACTGCGCGCGCGTCGAATCGGCATTCGCGAACGCGGCTTCGACGCGCAGCCGCGCGGCGACGATGTCGGGCCGACGGCCGAGCAGGTCGGCCGGCAGCCGCGCCGGCACCGCGCTGCCCGCGAACGCGCCGACGCGCGGCCGCTGCAGCGAGAGCCCGCGCTCGGGGCCGCGGCCCGACAGCACGCCGAGCTGCAGTTGCGCGAGCTTGATCTGCTCGTCGTTCAGCGCGATCTGTTCAAGCAGGCGACTGCGCTTGATCGACGCGTCGCTCGCGTCGTACGCGTTGTCGAGGCCGCGCGCGGTGCGCTCGCGCAGCACGGCCGTCACCCGCTGGCTGATCTTCAGCTTCTGCTGCAGCAGGTCGCGCACCGCGTACGCCTGGTCGAGCTGGCAGTACACGGTGACGATCGCGACGGCGAGCGTGAGCCGCACCTGTTCGGCCTCGACGGCGGCCGCATCGCGCAGCGACATCAGGCTTTTCGTCGCGGCGCGGTTCTTCCCCCACAGGTCGAGCTGGTAGTTCAGCCCGACGAACACCGACGACGGCGATACGTTCGGATCGCCGAATATCTCGACCGGCACGCGATAGCCGCCGGCCGTCACGTCGGCGATGTCGCCGGGCTTCGGCATCCGCGCGCGGCTGACCGTAGCGCCGGCGGTGCCCGTCAGCCCCGTCAGCGAATCGAACTGCCGAAGCTGCGCCTGCGCGATCCGCAGCCGCGCCTGCGCGACCTGCAGATCGGGGTTGTTCTGCGATGCTTCCGTCACCAGTGCGTCGAGCTGCGGATCCTGCAACTGCTTCACCCAGTCGGGCGACGGCCACGCGCCGTTCGCGCCGGGGCCGGCCGTGTGCGCGAGCGCATCGCCGGCCGGCGCGCGCAGCGACAGCGACGGCAGGAAGCCCGACGGCACGCATCCGCCCAGTGCCAGCAGCACGGCCGCCGCCGCGATCATCGAGCCGCGTTGCACGCCACACGCCAGACCTGCCGCCTTTTTCATACGCCTCATCGTGCCCTCACCCTTGCCGAATGCGCTTCGCGCGCAACGAGCCGCGGCCGCGTGCGTTCGAGCGGGCCGAGCCGGCCGAACAGGCCATCGGCGACACCGAACAGAATGCCGGCGAGCTTCGCGCGCTTGTCGCGCTCGACGAGCGCGATCTGCACGACCTGCCACACGGTCAGCAGGTTCGGCACGATCGCCACCGGAAAGCGCAGCCCGTACTGCATCCCGAGCTGCACCGCATTGCGCGCGCTGTAGTAGCGCCGTTGCCACGAGTGATTCATCGACGTCATTTCAAAAGGGCCGATCGCGTGACGCTGCTTCGCGCCGATCCGGTGCGGCAGCACCAGCGACGGCACGACATAAAGCGGCACGTTGCGCGACAGTGCGCGGAAGCTGTATTCGGTGTCGACGTGATCGATGAACAGCGTCTCGTCGAACCGGCCGAGCACGTCGAACGCGTCGCGCGATACGACGCAGCCCGACGAGATCAGGAACGCGCAGCGCTGCAGCGGCGCGCCCGGCTCGATGCGCAGGCGGCGCAGCCCGATCCCGTTGGTCGAGAGTTCGGGCAGGAAGCTGCGCGCGTTCTCGTCGAAGATGCGCGGGCCGGCCAGGAACGCACGCCCCGCGAGCCCCGCGCAGACATCGCGCATCGCCGGGAAATACGCGGCCGGCACCGACGAATCCTGGTCGAACAGCGCAACCGCATCGATGCGATCGCGAAACAGCGCCGCGAGCCCCGCGTTGTACGCGCCCGCGATCCCGCCGCGGTTGCCGTGATGCAACAGCGCGATGCCTTCGCGCGCGCACCGGTCGCGCGCCCGCGCATCGGGCTGCGGCGTGTTGTCGACGACGAGCAACGCGTCGCACGCATGCCGCCACGCGCCAAGCGCGTCGAGCTGCGCGTCGCTCGGGTGATACAGGATCACGAGTGCGCCGAGTGTCGTCATGTTCGTCTCCTCAATGCCCGAAGGACGCCGCCGCGCCGCGCTTCGGCCGCGTCAGCCACATCATCGCCGCGAGCACGAGGCAGGTCATGCTCGCCATCCAGAACATGTCGTTCGTCGCCATCATGTAAGCCTGCTGCATCACGACCTGGTGCAGCGTCGTCAGCTCGCGCACGCCGTCCACGCCCATCGCGTTCAGCGTGTGCACGAAGCGCTGCGTGTTCGCCGACGCATGCGTGACGGATTGCGACACGACGTCGTAGTGATAGGTCGCGCGGTTGTCCCACAGCGTCACGCTCATCGCGGTGCCGAACGCGGCCGACAGCGTGCGCAGGAAGTTCGACAGGCTCGACGCGGCGGCGAGCCGGTCGTCCGGAATGCGCGACAACGTCGCGGCGGTCAGCGGGATGAAGAAGCACGGCAGCCCGATCCCCTGGATCAGCCCGGGCGCGGCGATCTGCGCGAACGTCATCTTCAGCGTGAAATGCGCGTCCCACGCGAGCACGGCCGCGAACACGAGAAAGCCGAACGTCGCGAGCACGCGCGCGTCGAAGCGGTGCGCATGCAGCCCGACGAGGATCGAGAACACGAGCGCGAGCACGCCGAGCGATGCCGTGGCGAGCCCCGCGTGAAATGCGTTGTAGCCCATCACGGCCTGCATCCATAGCGGGAACACGACGCCGACCACCGAGAAGCTCATCATCCCGAGCGAGATGATCAGCACGCAGAACGAGAACGTGCGGTCGCGAAACAGGCCGAGATCGACGACGGGGTGCGCTTCACCCGCCTCCCAGATCAGCAGCGACACGATCGCGAGCGCCGCGACCACCGCGAGCGTGACGATCAGCGGCGAATCGAACCAGCCGCGATCGTGGCCGAGATCGAGCATCGCCTGCAGCGAGCCGACACCGATCACGAGAAGCACGATGCCCGGCACGTCGATCGGGCCGGCCGCGCCGCGCTGCGCGTCGGGGCGCAGCATCGCGGTGCAGACCGCGAACGAGAACAGCCCGATCGGCAAATTGATCAGGAAGATCCACGGCCACGAGAAGTTGTCGACGATCCAGCCGCCGACCACCGGCCCGAAGATCGGCGCGAGCAGCACCGTCATCGCCCACAGCGCGAGCGCGATCGTGCGCTTGTCCGGCGGGAACGTGCGCAGCAGGATCGTCTGCGACAGCGGCACCATCGGCCCCGAGCACAGCCCTTGCAGCGCGCGGCAGATCACCAGCACGTGCAGGTCGCGCGCGAGCCCGCACAGCAGCGACGTCAGCGTGAACAGCAGCACCGCGCCGACGAACAGCCGCAATTCGCCGACGCGGCGCGCGAGCCAGCCGGTCAGCGGCACCGCGATCGCGGCCGCGACCGAATACGAACTGATCACCCACGTGCCCTGGCTGTTCGATACGCCGAGACTGCCGGAGATCGCCGGCACCGCGACGTTCGTCACGGTCGAGTCGAGCACCTCGATGAAGGTCGCGAGCGACAGCGCGAAGGTCAGCAGCGCGAGCCGGATGCCGCGCACCGGCTGCGCGGCCGGCGCGGGGGCCGGGGCCGGCGCATCGAACGCGGACGGCGCGACGGGCGCATCGTGAAGCGGCGACGCGGTGCTCATGCGCCGGCCACCGCGACATCGGCCCGCGCGGCCGCCCGCCCGCGCTTCGGCGCGAACCGTTCGATGAAATCGGCAGCCGCGCTGCAGCCGTCCGGCGCGGCGGCGAGCAGCGCACGCGCGCGCTCCGCATGCACCGCGAATGCGGGTTCGTCGAGCACGTGCGCAAGCGCCGCACCGAGACGCGCGCCATCGACCGAGCCGTCGACACGCACGCCGCAGCCGCTCGCCGCGACGCGTTGCGCGTTGTCGAACTGGTCGTGCGCGAACGGCGTCACGACCTGCACGATCCCGGCTTCGTATGCGAGCGCCGCGGTGCCGATCCCGCCGTGATGCACGAGCGCGCGGCAACGCGGCAGCAGCGTGCGCATCGGCACGAAGCGGCGCACGAGCAGCCGGTTGTCGTCCGGTGCTGCATCGTGCGGCGTCAGCAGGACCCCACGCGCGCCGGTCGTGCGCAGCGCGTCCGCCACCGCGCGCGCATACGCCGCGTGATCGACGAGCGTCGAGCCGGCCGTGAACACGACCGGTGGTTCACCGGCCGCGAAAAACGCATCGAGTTCCGCATCTTCGTCAGGCGCCGCGATATCGTTGAACAACGGAAAGCCGCTTTGCAGATGATTCGCCGGCCAGTCGGGCTGCGGCGGCGCGAACCAGCCGGGGAAAAGGCACAGCACGCCGTCGGTCGAATGCAGCCAGCGGCCGAGCACGCGCCGCGCGGGCGCGAGCCCGAGTTCGTGGCGCACCGTGTCGAGCGCGGGGCCGCATACGCGGTCGAGCACCTGCCGCTCGATCAGCGTCATCAGCGCCGACTTCACCCGCAGCGGCCAGCGCGCGGGAATCGTCAGGCGCGGGTGCGTCGGCGGCGCATGCGCGGACAGCAGCGTCGACGGCGACACCTGCACCGATACGTACGGCGTGCCGTGCAGCTCCTGCATGAAGCGCGCGGAGAACGCCCACAGCGTGCCGACGAGCACCGTATCGTCGTCGGTCAGCGCATGCAGCGCGTCGTAATGCGGGCGCAGCATCGGCGCGATCACCTGCCACAGCGTGCGGAACGACGTGCGCGGGTTCCACAGCGCTGGATTCGCCATCGCGGCCTCGTATTCGGCCGCGGTGCCGACCGGCACGAATTCGAAACCGCAACGACGCACGGCCGCCTCGAACGGCGCGTGCGTGCAGAACACGACGGCGTGACCGCGCGCCGCGAGCGTGCGCGCGACGCCGAGCAACGGATGCACGTCGCCCGCCGAGCCGATCGCGGTCACGATCATCTTCGCCATCGCGCGCCTCGCGGGAATCAGTAGAAGCCGGGAATCAGCGCCGAGACTTCGCGGCGATACTGCGTGTACGCCGGCCCGAAATACCCGGTCAGCCAGCTCTCCTCGACACGCACCTTGTAGGCGAGCGACGCGAACACGAGCAGCACGCCGATCGCGCCGCGCCATTCGCCGCCGATCAGCGCGGCACCGGCGAGCGCGAGCAGGCAGCCCGTGTAGATCGGATGACGCACGAGCGCGTACGGCCCCGTGCGCACGAGTTCGTGGTCTTCCTTGAGCGTGACGGACACGCTCCAGTTCGTGCCGAGATGCAGTCGCGCCCACACCGAGAACAGCAGGCCCGCGACCAGCACCGCGAGCCCGCATTGCGCCTGCAGGCCGAAGCGTTGCCAGTCGGGCACGAGCGCCTGCCATGACGGATCGGGCAGGATGATCAGCGCGCCGCCGACGATCAGCGGAATCGACTGCAGCGTGCGCGAGCGCGATGCTTCCTTGCGCACGGTCGTCTTCACGCCCTGCGACGTGGCGATCCAGTACGCGAGCCATGCGGCCCAGGGAACGACGATGGCGATGGTCTGAACGATATTCACGGCTGGCCTGCCTCGTTGGGATGGGAATTCGGATGCGCGGGCCGGGCCCGCGGCACGACGTGCGGCGTCACGACGACAGCGCGTGCATCGGCGCCGGCACGCACGCATGCGCGGCGGCGCGCGCCACGCCGGCCGCGACCGGCGCCCCGTCGCAGAAGAAATCGAGCAGCGCCGAGCGCGTGTATTCGCGCTGCGCGCGGCCCTCGATGTCGAGGAAATGGCCGGCGTCCGGCACCGTCGCGAACCGCGCGCGCGACACGTGCGCGCCGAGCTGGCGAACGTCGGCCGGCGTCGTGTATTCGTCGCGCTCGCCGTTCAGGAACAGCAGTTCGCAGCCGATGTTCGAGAACTCGCTGAAGTAGCGCTCGGGCTGCAGCGACAGGATCTGGTCGACGTGGAACGCGACCTGGTCCTGCTCGTCGCGCGGCAGACGCGTGAGATACCGGTAGTTGTACAGCTTCATGATGCGCGGCAGGTAGCGGCCGACGGTATCGTTCAGCAGCTGCGCGGCCTTCAGGTTCTCGCCGGCCGCGATGTGATCGCGTGCGCGCGTCACGTAGTCGACCATCGCGTCGTTCAGGAACGGCGAGAACGAGCAGATCGCCGCGCGCCGCACGCTCGGGCAGCCGCGCGCGAGCGCGAACAGCGATGCAACGCCGCCCCACGACACCGACACGAGGAACGCCGGCGCGAAGCGCTCGACCAGATGCTGGAGGATCGCGGCTTCGTCGTCCTTGGTCAGGATGAAGCAGCCAGGGTTGTGCTGGCGCGACTGCCCCGCGTACGGCAGGTCGAAGCAGATCGTGTTCATCCGCTCGCCCAGATACTGGACGGTCTGCCCGAACGACGCGGTCGTCGCGAGCGCGCCGTTGACGAGCATCGCCGTGTCGAATGCCGGGTCGAACACGTTCCGTTCGACGTAGACCTTCAGACCATTCGGCAGCGGGACCACGTGTTTTTCGGTCGGCATCGTCGTTCTCCGGTGGATGCGGCGTCTCGACGTCGCGGCATGCTGCAGGTGCGCAATGGCTGGCGCCGGCCCCGCGCGCGGTGCGGCGCCGCGCCCATTGCCGACGCACCGCGGCAAATGCCGGCGGCGCTCATTCATTCCTCGTGGTGCGGCGCCATACTAATACGGACAATATTACTGACTCAAGTCACCCCAACGATTCCCTCTACTCGACCCGGGAATACGCCGGATTCAAATTCTTTCATCATTTTTTATGGTAAACGCGATCAAATTAAACGCGACGGCAATCGTTTGCGAGCAATCTGACTCACCGTTCAAAAATCAAATATTTCCCTTTATATTCATACAGATGTCGCATTTAAATCATTCGATTTAAACGGATTTTATGACATTGCCGATCTTCATGACAGGAACTCACAATTTCACATCGCGGAGAATATTGCAGACCTCCACACTCTTTCGTTTTGTAATAGAAACGAAGCCGGAAATTTTCCGCCGCATTGCATCACCTTTTCACAAACCGTTTTAAACAAACTCCAACTTATTTAATCTCCTTTCAATTCATTTTTCCGCACCTGCACATCGCGGCAAACGGTCGGTCCGCCGCACTGCCGAGCACTCCGCCACCGTCCGACCCCTATTTTTTTGTTGATTGAACGTTCAATAAAAAACCGCTAAGCTCTCGACTTCCATGGATTGGCCCGCCCGGGCGAAGGGAGTCGCGATGCCGAAAGTCGGAATGCGGGAGATTCGCCGCGCGCAGTTGATCGACGCCACGCTGCGTTCGATCGACGAAGCGGGCCTGCCCGGCACGACGCTCGCATCGGTCGCGCAACGCGCGAAGATCTCGACGGGCATCGTCAGCCACTACTTCGGCGACAAGGACGGCCTGCTCGAAGCGACGATGCGGCACGTGCTGCGCGACCTGTGGTCGGCCACCACGCGCCGTCGCGTGGCGGCCCGCAAGGATCCGCGTTCGCGGTTGCGCGCGGTCGTCGCCGCGAACTTCGACGACACGCAGGTCAGCGCGCCCGTGATGAAGACCTGGCTCGCGTTCTGGTCGCAGAGCATGCACGACCCGATGCTCAAGCGCCTGCAGCACGTCAACACGCGGCGCCTCCATTCGAACCTGTGCGCCGAATTCGCGAAGGCATTGCCGCGCAAGAAGGCGCGCGAAGCCGCCAGCGGCCTCGCCGCGCTGATCGACGGCCTGTGGCTGCGCGGCGCGCTCGCCGGCGGCCCGATCGACACCCGGGCGGCACTGAAGCTCGCCCACGATTACATCGACCTGCTGCTCGCGTCCGACTGACGCTACGCAGTCGCCCTCAAGGAGATCCTCATGTCCGTATTCGGTTTGCAGCGCCTCTACATCGGCGGCGGTTACGTCGACGCCACGAGCGGCAAGACTTTCGACACCTTCGATCCCGCCACTGGCGAACTGCTCGCGCAGGTGCAGCAGGCGAGCGCGGCCGACGTCGATCGTGCGGTTGCGTCCGCGCAGGAAGGCCAGCGCGAATGGGCCGCGATGACCGCGATGCAGCGCTCGCGCATCCTGCGCCGCGCGGTCGACCTGCTGCGCGAGCGCAACGACGAGCTCGCGGCGCTGGAAACGCGCGACACGGGCAAGCCGATCGGCGAGACGCTCGCGGTCGACATCGTCACCGGCGCGGACGTGATCGAGTACTACGCGGGCCTCGCGACCGCGATCGAAGGGCTGCAAGTGCCGCTGCGCGCCGATTCGTTCGTCTACACGCGCCGCGAACCGCTCGGCGTGTGTGCGGGCATCGGCGCATGGAACTACCCGATCCAGATCGCGTGCTGGAAGACGGCGCCCGCGCTCGCCGCCGGCAATGCGATGGTGTTCAAGCCGAGCGAAGTCACGCCGCTGACCGCGCTGAAGCTCGCGGAAATCTATACGGAAGCCGGCCTGCCGGCCGGCGTGTTCAACGTCGTGCAGGGCGACGGTTCCGTCGGCGCGCTGCTCACGGGCCACCCGGACATCGCGAAGGTGTCGTTCACGGGCGGCGTCGAGACCGGCAAGAAGGTGATGTCGCTGGCCGGCGCATCGTCGCTGAAGGAAGTGACGATGGAGCTCGGCGGCAAGTCGCCGCTGATCGTGTTCGACGATGCGGACCTCGACCGCGCGGCCGACATCGCGGTGACCGCCAACTTCTTCAGCTCGGGCCAGGTCTGCACGAACGGCACGCGCGTGTTCGTGCACCGCTCGATCAAGGACGCGTTCACGCAGCGTGTGCTCGAACGCGTGAAGCGCATCCGCGTCGGCAAGCCGACCGATGCCGATACCAACTTCGGCCCGCTCGTGTCGGCTGCGCAGCTCGACAAGGTGCTCGGCTTCATCGAAAGCGGCAAGGCCGAAGGCGCGAAGCTGCTCGCGGGCGGCACGCGCCTGACCGACGGCCACTTCGGCAGCGGCCAGTACGTCGCGCCGACCGTGTTCGGCGATTGCCGCGACGACATGAAGATCGTCCGCGAGGAAATCTTCGGGCCGGTGATGAGCATCCTCGATTTCGAATCGGAGGACGAAGTAATCGCCCGCGCGAACGACACGCACTACGGCCTTGCTGCCGGCGTCGTGACCGAGAACCTGTCGCGCGCGCATCGCACGATCCATCGCCTCGAAGCCGGCATCTGCTGGATCAACACGTGGGGCGAATCGCCGGCCGAAATGCCGGTTGGCGGATACAAGCAATCCGGTGTCGGACGCGAGAACGGCATCACGACGCTCGAGCACTACACTCGGATCAAGTCGGTGCAGGTCGAGCTCGGCCGCTACAACCCGGTGTTTTGATTCTTGAAGGAGGAGAACCCGTCATGACGACACGCGAATACGACTACATCATCTGCGGCGCAGGTTCCGCGGGCAACGTGCTCGCAACGCGCCTGACGGAAGATCCGGACGTCACGGTGCTGCTGCTCGAAGCGGGCGGCCCCGACTACCGCTTCGACTTCCGCACGCAGATGCCGGCCGCCCTCGCCTATCCGCTGCAGGGCCGCCGCTACAACTGGGCGTACGAGACCGACCCCGAGCCGCACATGGACAACCGCCGGATGGAATGCGGTCGCGGCAAGGGGCTCGGCGGCTCGTCGCTGATCAACGGCATGTGCTACATCCGCGGCAACGCGCTCGACTACGACAACTGGTCGACGCACAAGGGCCTCGAGAACTGGACGTATCTCGACTGCCTGCCGTACTTCAAGAAAGCCGAGACGCGCGACGTCGGCCCGAACGATTACCACGGCGGCAACGGCCCCGTGTCGGTCACGACCAGCAAGCCGGGCGTGAACCCGCTGTTCGAGGCGATGATCGACGCGGGCGTGCAGGCCGGTTATCCGCGCACCGACGACCTGAACGGCTATCAGCAGGAAGGCTTCGGCCCGATGGACCGCACCGTCACGCCGCGCGGCCGACGCGCGAGCACCGCGCGCGGCTATCTCGACCAGGCGCGTGCGCGGCCGAACCTCGAGATCGTCACGCACGCGCTCGCCGACCGCATCCTGTTCGACGGCAAGCGCGCATCGGGCGTCACGTACCTGCGCGGCAGCGAGCGAGCGACCGCGCATGCGCGCCGCGAAGTGCTCGTGTGCAGCGGTGCGATCGCATCGCCGCAACTGCTGCAGCGCTCGGGCGTCGGCCCCGGCGCGTGGCTGAAGGAACTCGACATTCCCGTCGTGCTCGACCTGCCCGGCGTCGGCCAGAACCTGCAGGACCACCTGGAGATGTACATCCAGTACGAGTGCAAGGAGCCCGTGTCGCTGTACCCGGCGCTCAAGTGGTGGAACCAGCCGAAGATCGGCCTCGAATGGATGCTGAACGGCACCGGCCTCGGCGCGAGCAACCACTTCGAGGCGGGCGGCTTCATCCGCACGCGCGACGACGATCCCTGGCCGAACATCCAGTATCACTTCCTGCCGGTGGCGATCAACTACAACGGCTCGAACGCGATCGAGATGCACGGCTTCCAGGCGCACGTCGGCTCGATGCGCTCGCCGAGCCGCGGCCGCGTGAAACTGCGCTCGCGCGATCCGAACCAGCATCCGAGCATCCTGTTCAACTACATGGCCGAAGCGCTCGACTGGCGCGAGTTCCGCGATGCGATCCGCGCGACGCGCGAGATCATGCGGCAGCCCGCGCTCGACCGCTATCGCGGCCGCGAGCTGAACCCGGGCGCCGACTGCAAGAGCGACCAGGAGCTCGACGCGTTCGTGCGTGCCCGCGCGGAGACCGCGTTCCATCCGTCGTGCTCGTGCAAGATGGGTTACGACGACATGGCGGTGGTCGACGAAGAGGGGCGCGTGCACGGGCTGGAAGGCCTGCGCGTCGTCGATGCGTCGATCATGCCGATCATCACGACCGGCAACCTGAACGCGCCGACGATCATGATCGCGGAGAAGATCGCCGACAAGATTCGTGGGAAGCAGCCGCTCGCGCGTGTGGACGTGCCGTATTTCGTCGCGAACGGCGCGCTCGCGCGCGATGTCGCGAAGGCCGTGAGGCAACCGGAGACGGTCTGACGACGGCGGGCGTGCTGCCCGTCTTCGACTGATGTACGAAACGCCGCTGACGATTGCCGTCAGCGGCGTTTTTCCTTTCCGGCTCAGCCGTTGTCGACCTCTCGCCGCAAACGCTCGACGTCGACGTGCTTCAGGTAATTCGTGATGTTCTGCCAGACCGGATGGAACCCGTAGCCGCCGTGCTGCAACTCGTCGAGCGCCTGCTCGCGCGTCCAGCCCTGGTACACCATCCGGTACAGCGCGGACACGAGCCCCGTGCGATCGGCGCCGTGCTGGCAGTGGATCAACACAGGACCATCCTGGTCGGCGGTCCGCAGCGCCTTCAGCGCGGCGACCATGTCTTCGTCGCGGATATACCACGTGTTGATCCGGATGCGCTGCATCGTGATCTGCGTGCCGGCCAGGATGCTGTCGTCCGCGTGAAACGCACGGAAGCTGATGACCTTGCGGATGCCGAGCTTCTGCAATTCCGGCACGTCTTCCCGCGAGAGCTGCGCGCTGCGGTACAGCGTCGGCGTGATGCGATGCAGGTTGTTCACGCGCGCATCGGCAATGTTTTGCGCCCATTGGATCGGTCGGGCCGCGATCGGTCGGGCCGCAACGCCGGAAGCCGGGTCCGCGTATGCCGGCTGCACGAGCCCGGCAAGCGTGACGGCGATCGCGGCAATGAAGGCGATTTTCATGTTGGTTCGGTGTTCAGTGGAATGCGCGCTTGTGCTCGCGCGACAGGATGAACAGGACGATCGCGGCGGCGCTCATGGTCCAGTAGTCGGTGGGCGCCACGCCCAGCCAGTGGATATGCCACGGCACGTTGGCCGGGTTGAAGCGGGCAAGACCATAGGCGGGATTCAGCACGAACCACAGAAAATCCTCGGTCAGCCAGAACACCATGATGCACGCGATGATGCGGGCTTCGATGCGCCACGACCAGCGCCCGTTGAACACGGGCGGCAGGTGGAAGAACAGCGCGACGAACGGAAACACCCACGCGTGGTATCCGGTCATCGGGCGCCCGCCCCAGAAGATGTCGAGCAGCCAGTGCTTGTCGATGCGCCAGGTCGGCAGGTTGGCGGCCCAGCCCGCGCTGCCCTCGATCTGGATCTCGACGTTCGCGAAAAAGAACGCGAGCAACACGACCCACGCGACGACGAACAGCGTATGGCGCGTCGGCACAAATCGCGCGACGCTCATGCGGCAGGCTCCAGGCCGAGCACGCGATCGAGCACGAAGCGTCCGGCCAGCGGCCGCCCGAGCGGGGCCAGGCGGCGGCGCATGTCGGCCAGGCGCTCCGGCGTCTGCAGCAGCGCGCGGATCCGGTAGACGAGCGCATCGTCGTCGATAGCCTTCAGCGCGACGCCCTGTTCGAGCAGGAAATCCGCATTGCGCTCTTCCTGGCCCGGAATCGGCGAGTTGACGATCATCGGCAGCTTCATCGCGAGACATTCGGACGTCGTCAGGCCGCCCGGCTTCGTGATGACGAGGTCGGCACAGGCCATCAGGCGCTCGACCTGCTGCGTGAAGCCCTGCGGAAAGAGCCGGCCCGGATGCTTCGCGGCAAGCGTCTGCAGCGACGCCAGCATCGCCTGGTTCTTGCCGGCCAGCGCGATCAACTGGAAATCGGCGTCCATTTCCAGCAGCCGCGTCGCCAGCACGTCGAGCCCGCCGAGGCCCGCGCCGCCGGACATCATCAGGAACGTCGGTCGCGCGGGATCGAGGCCGAATTCGGCCGCGCAGGCCGCGCGCTCGAGCGGCAGACCGAACGCCGGCATGATCGGAATGCCGCTGACATGCACCGTTTCAGGCGCCATGCCGCGGGCGTGCATGCGCCATGCGATCTCGTCGTTGGCCGCGAAGTAGCCGCGCATGTTCGGCACGACCCACATGCTGTGCAGGTCGAAATCGGTGACCTGCACCCACACCGGTGTGTCGACGCGGCCCTTGCGGATCTCGCGCGACAGCAGTTCGGCGGGCAGGAAGTGCGTGCAGATGATCGCGTCCGGGCGCTGCCGTTCGATCTCCGCGAGCAACTGCCGGCAGTTGAGCCGCTCGATCGCGCGCCGGATTTTCTGCGATGGCGCGGCGGGATCGACCTCGTCGGTCTTCTGGTACAGGTAGCCCCACAGCGCCGGCTGGCTGCTGACGAGCTTGATGTAGAGATCGGTGTACAGCTTGCGGAAACCGGTGGACACGAAATCCATCACGTCCAGGTGGGTGGCTTCGATGCCGGCGGGATGACTGCCGGCGAATGCGCGGATCGCTTCGGCCGCGCGGGTATGCCCGGCGCCGGCGCTGACGCTCAGGAGAAGGATTTTCTTGTTTTGCTTTGACATCTGACTGACCGTATCGATGAAGGTGATCCGGACGCGGGTTCGGCAGCGGCGCTCTCACGCGACTGCGTCTCGCGTCCGGCTTTCGACAAGCTTGGCGGATCTTCGGCGGCGCCAGCGGTCGGGTACTCCGAATCGATCGAACGCCGGCATCGTCTGCGGAATCATACTGCGTCCGGTCGATGCGGCTCGGATCTGCGGCTGCCGCGCTGTCGGTCAGGTTGGCATGGCCCGCGTGCGCATCCGCTTTGCGCGGACGATCGGGTTCCATCGTGACGTCAGGCTCATCGCGTCGCGCAGGCGCTCGAACGCGACATCCTCCTTCGGTCCGAAGCGGCTGACCATCGGCCGCGCGAGCACGTCATCGAGCCACGTCTGCCAGATGTCGCCATGAAAACGACGGCCGATTTCCCGCACCGCGTCCGGCGCTTCGATCACGATACCCGCCAGCAAGTAGTACGCCCAGAAGCTGCCCGCGCCGACGAGTCGGTCGAGCCGGCACACGGACAGCGCAGCAAGCAGCCCGTCCACCGACGCGAGATCGGCCCGATGCGTGCGGATCGCCCGCGCAACGAGGTTGTGCTGACCGCCGTACGCGACAACGGAAATCCCGTTGCCGGCGGCGAGCTCGGCCGAGAACATCGCCAGCGCGGCCATCTCGTCGATGCGTGATGCGTCGTCGCGCGGGCCGCACACGCGCAGCACGATCGCGTCGATGATCGCGCCGGGACGGGCCGATGCGTCCGCACTCGTCGCCGCGACGACGGCCAGCCTTTCTCTCAGGTTCTTCGCAAAGGGCGTCTCGCCCTGCCCGTCTCTTTCATCTGCGGTGCGTTCGCCAGCGTCTTCGCCGTTGCATTCGACACCGCCGGCAATCCGCGCGAGCGCGGCCCAGCCGACATCGGGATCGTCGAACGCGCACGCATCGATCACGCCGTGCGCGGCTTCGAACACGGCGCGCGAACCGGGGCAGCAGCGTTCGGCTTCGGCGAGCTGCTGCGCGGAAGGCACGTGCGAGCACGCGCCGAGCGGGTCGGTCGCGTCGCAAGCGCAGCCGCCGCCATCCGTTGCGATCCACGGCGCAAGCCGGTGAAGAATCTCCGTTGCGTCGCGAGAAAGGCTCCCGCCTGCCCTCATGCGTATCGCCTGTGACGCAACGACGGTCGTGTCGCCGGCGTCGCCCGCCGCCGCCACGCAAGCGGCAGCGCCGAGATGTTCGATCAGGTACTGCAGCCACGCGGCCGTGCGCAGCCGGTCGGGCGTCGCGCCGCGGGCATCGCCATACTTCGCTGGGTCGGTGAGCATGGGTCGTCCGGGAATGTTCTGGCCAATTGGAATAATGTTGTTTCGGTCATAGCGGTGAACCGTGCCGACCTTGTAGGTCCGCCCGCATCGGATCGCGACACGGGCGGCCAATCGGCCGTCGCGCCGATACGCGCGACGGCACGAATGCATCGAAGCCGCGGACACCCGCCGCGCATGCCGCACGGCCCTCACGCACGGCGGGCGCCACGTTTCGATCGAGCGGCGCTTACTGCACGTGGAACTTCGGCGACGTCGTGACCGTGCCGGACACCGTGCAATTCGGCGTCAATGCGGCGTTATTGAACGTCAGCGACGAGTTCGGATCGTTCCATGCCGTTACCACCTTGCTCGGGCCGCACGCGCCGAGCAGCGCGACGTTCACCTGCACGTTGTTGATCGACAACTGCGTCGTGCTGTCGGCCTGGCCCGTCCACGGCGACGTGCTGCTCGCGCTGCCGCTGATCAGCCCGCACGTGGCGCCGCCGGTGAACTGCGTCGACGTGATGTGGACGATGCCGGTCGACGTGATCGTGCCGTTGAACGTCGCGTTGCAGGATGCGGCAATCGATCCCTTGCTGAGGTTCGTGAGCCCCGATACGGAGAACGGTTCGCCGTTCGGGTTCATCGGCTGCCCGTCGGCGCGCGAAACGGTGACTGCGAAAGCAGGCGCGGCCGAAACCGCGGTGAAAGCCACTGCAGCAACAAGCGATACGATTTTGCGAATGCTCATTTGAACTGCCCCCTCTCTTCACAAATGGCGGCATGCCGCCAGGAACGCAACCGTCCGGCCGAAACAACCCGGCCAGCCGGCCGCAGGAAGCCGTCCGGCGCGCGTCATGCGCGCCGGACGGCTCAGAACTTGTAGGAAATCCCGACGAACGTGATCAGCGGATCGGCCTTCAGCCGCGTGCGCGTGGTCGCGAGCGTCGAACCGTCCGCCGCCTTGATCACGAGCGACGAGTAGGTTTTCAGCGGCATGTACGTCAGCGTCGCGGTGAGCCCCCAGTGCTTGTCGATCGCATAGCTCGCGCCGACGTTGTAGACCGGCGTGAACGACGACGACGCCTTGCCCTCCACCGACGTCGGCCCCGGCTTGCCGGCACCGGCCGCGAGCACGCTGCCGAGGTTCTCGTTGATGTCCTTCGCGAAGTTGCCGTTCAGCTCGATATTGCTGAACCAGCTGTAGGCCACGCCGATCCCGACGAACGGGCGAAACTTCGCCGTCGGTGCATTGAAGTAGTACTGAAGGATGATCGTCGGGCTCCACTGCCGCGCGTTCTTCACGGCCGGCTGGTTCGACGTCTTGTCCATGTCGACCGAGCCGAGCGAGCCGGCCGGGCCCGGCGGCCGGATCACGCCGTGCCCGGTCAGCGTGAATTCGGGTGGCACGCCGAGCACCGACGTCACCGCGATGTGGTCGGTGAAGAAGTGCGTGAGCGTGAGGCCGACCGTATCGGCGTTGTTGACCGTCAGGCTCGTCCCCGGTGACGTGAACGACCCGGGCAGGCGCAGCGGCCCGTTGATCGGCATGTTCGCGAGATTCGTCGTCAGCCCGTTGGTCGAATCCTGCGGCATGATGTGCAGCCAGCCCAGCGTCGCGACGTTGTCGCCCGCCTGCTGGGCCGATGCGAGCGTCGACATGCCTGCGACGACACCCGCGACAATCAGCTTCTTCATGAAGTCTCCTCATCATTCTGTCGGGGCGCCGCGCATTCGCGCGCGACGCCGCCGTGTCTCCATCCGGGTGTGGTCACTGCACGAACGCGCCGACCGTGAAGTACGGATTGCTCGTATCGTTCATGTCGAGGAACCCGAACACGCCGCCGGTGAACACGAACTTGCCGGTCGCCGGGCCCGACGCCGCATCCGCATGCACGGTCGTGACGACACCCGGCACCTTCTGCGTGAAGTCGAGGTTCAGTGCGCGCGTAAGCGCGGCCTGCGACGCGTTGAACGGATCGAGCAGCGTCGCCTGCGCACCGATGAGCGCGGTCGCACGGTAGTTGAACGCGCTGTCGACACCCGTGTACTCGCCGTTCTGCGAGCCCGGCGCGATCGCCGTCTGCGGGCCCAGGAACGAGATGCCCGATTCGTCGTCCGCGCTCGGCGGGCCCTGCGTAAGGTCCGCGTTCGCGGCGCCGGTGCGGATGAAGATCGGCACGAGCTGGTTGCGCAGCTTGCCGACGATCAGGATCCCCTTGCCGGCCTTCGCCGGATCGACCGCCGCGAGCGTCGGCGGAATCTGCGGCTGGTAGTTGAGCGACTGGAACGCCGGCGCATCCGGGCGCAGCGTGAACGGCTGGTTCACGGTCGCGCTCGACGCAAGCGGCTGCCCGCCGTTCTTCTTGCCGAAGTTGTCGGTCTCGACGTAGCTGCCGTCCGCGTTGATCGTCACCTTCTGATCGAGCGCCACCGGCTGGAAGTTCTGCGACGGCACCTGGTGATAGCCGAGCTGGTTGTAGGTCCCGGCGATCTTCGTGAGATCGGTTTCCAGCGACGAGAAGCTGATGAACGGGTAGTACGGGAACGTCGTCTTCGGAATCCTGCCGACGCCGATCACGCCGTCGAACTGGATCGTCGCGCCCGGAATCGCGCCGCCCAGCACGCCTTCGCCGAGGAACAGCCGCGCAGGCCGGCTGGGATCGAGGCTCGCGTTCTGCATCCGGAACGTGCACTGGTTCAGCTTCACGGTCGGCAGGCCCGTTTCGTCGGCCAGCGTGCCGTCCACCACGTTCGCGGGCGCCGTGTCGCGCGTCGGCTGCACGGTGCCCGCGGTGGTCGGCGCCGGCGACGCGAGGTAGGTCATCCGGTACGTCATCTTCGTGGTGTCGAGCTGCACTTTCACGAGCTCGCCCGACCCGGAGCCGCCGATGAACACCGTGTTGTAGTCGATCGTCTGCGGGCACAGCCGGACCACCGGAGCGGGCGGCGGGTCGCCGTCTCCGCCGCACGCGGCCAGCACGGGCGCGAGCGAGGCCGCGGCCATCCATTGCTTCAAATTCATAGGAATCCTCTTGAAATTCGCTCCGCCGGCGGCGACGCGTGCGCCGCCGGTGTTAGGTGTTCAGTGCGCGGTTACTGGACGAACGCGCCGACCGTGAAGAACGGGTTGACCTTGCTGTTGTTGACGACCATCGCGTAGACGTTACCGGCCGTCACGAGCCAGCCCGTATCGCCCTTGCTGAAGATCGCCACGTTGCCGTTCGCACCCTTCGCATTGAAGTCCTGCGTGGCCGTGACCTTGATCTTGCCGGGCGTGGCCTGCGTGTAGTCGAGCGCGAACAGCGAGCTCACCGACGACGTCTGCGGATCGATGAAGGCCGCGGTATTGCCCTGGAACAGCGTGGACGTGTAGTTCGCGGCGATCGTCGACACGGCGGTGCCGTCGTTGCAGGTGCCCGCTTCCGGCAGGAAGGCGTTGCCGTTGAAGGTTCCGGGCAAGTCCGGATGCGGGATATTGACGTTGAAACTCGGACCGCCTGTCGCGAAAGCACCCGTCGGTCCGTTGGACGTCACGATGCCGCATGCCGACGCGCTGGTTGCACCGATGTACCCGCCTTTCAGCGAATTCGCCGCGATCGTCTTGGTCGACGAGAGCATCGAGATGCCGACTTCGGCATCGGCGACCGATGCAAGGACGTTGCTGGTATCGATATGCGTGTAGCCAACACGAATCACGACCGGCACCAGCACGCCATTCAGCTTGCCGACGATCATGATGCCCTTCGCCTGGCTGGGGGCCAGAATCACGATGGCCGCCCCCTGCCCCGCGAACGGATAGACGACCGTGCCGACCTGGTTCGCCATCGCATTGCTCACGAAGACGTTATCGGCCGATCCGTCCGTGTTCTGGCGCAACGTCCATGGCGATCCAGTGGTCTGGCACGAGTAGTCGCTGCCCGGCGTGATCGTGCACGATCCATCCGCGTTGAACGTCTGGTTCCAGTTGATCACGTCAGGCTGCCAGCCGACGGGCGCCAGAACGTTCTGATAGTTGGTGCCGACCGGCGACAGGTGAATGCCAACCTCGTTGTAGTTGCCCGCGACCTTCGTGAAGTCGGTTTCCGTTTCGACAAAGCCGATGAACGGATAGAAATCGAACGTGCGCGACGGCACCACGCCGAGGACAAGACCCGGAATCGGCTCGAGGCCCTGGAACGCGATCGTCGCGCCCGGAATCCCGCCGCCGACCACGCCATTGCCGACGAACAGCATCGGCGGATCGGCACGATTGATCGTCACCGAATACGCGCCGTCGCTCGTCGCGCCGCTATCGAGCACGAACGCGCAGCGGTTCTGCTCGGCAGTCGGGAGATTGCTCGGATGATGGAACGCGCCGCTGATCGTCAAGCCCGCGCGCGTGTTGTTGACTTGCCCTGCCGACGTCGGCACCGACGATTCGATGAACTGCATCTGGTAGGTGAGCTTCGTCGTGTCGAATTTCACCTTCACGTATTCGCCGCTGCCGGAACCGCCCGTGTAGGTCGTCGTGTAATCGAGCGAATCCGGGCACAGCTTCGTCACGACGGGCGGCTGCGTGATCGGACCGCTCGGCCCACATGCGCTGCCCGAGCACTGCGGCACGTTGATCGGCCCCGGATCGTCACCGCCGCCGCAACCGGCGACGAACGGCAGCACCAGCACCGCGCACGACAGGATCGCCTTCCGCCATTCAGGAATGCAAATCATCAACCCCTCCTTTTCAGGTACGACAAGTCTCGTCCGGACGGGCTGCATGGCCTGCCGGTTGGTATCGCGCCGCCGCAAGAACGCGCGGCGCATGATGTGGTGTTCGCAAGTCAACCGCTCTGCCGCTCATGCAAATGCGACGAAAGCCGCGGCGGCAGACAAGCGCTCTCCCGCGGCGCCGTCATGCGGCACGGCGCCGTCGGAACGATCGAAACGGAAAGTGGTTCGCCGCTACACGGCGATGCGACAACGCAGGCAGGCGACCTGCGTCGCGCCTGCATTCAGCGAAAAACTGGGAAACGGCAGTCCGGCTGGCCCCGCGGATACGCGTCGCATGAATTGGTCTCCGTACGTACGCTTGATTCGTTATCGTGATGCGTCGTTTGTCGAGACTATGATCGGACGATACGCACAAGTAAATGGATGCAGAGTTCCAAACGGCCGGAACCACGCGATCCTCGTGTTTTCACGGTGTTTGACAGTTTTTCAAACAGCCTTCATTTTATTTGCTCAGACAAATAGATGACCCGGTCGACGGCCCTGCGCGGCAGGCCGCGCCCCGCGCCGGGCGGGCGACGCGGCCCGCAGGCGGCGTCGCGAACACGGCCGCGCAACCTTTTACACGTCGATGATCGCGAGCGTGCCATGGCTGCCGGGCAGCACCGCGTGGCGCGTGCCGGCAAGCGCGAGATACATCTGCCCCGCCTCGACCACGATCGTTTCCGCGCCGACTTCGAGCATCAGCTGGCCGTCGAGCACCAGCAGCCCCTCGTTGTAGTCGTGCACTTCCGCTTCGTACGGCTGCGCGTCCATGCGCAACACCTTGATCCTGGCCGGCCCGACCTCGCCGACGATCGTGGATTTCCACGCGACGGCCTGCGCGGCCGCAACGGATCTGAAATCGATCAAAGACATTCGCCCCGCTCCGTGAACCGTGAAAGGAACGCATTATCGCGAGCGCCAGGCATGCCGTCCCGGTACGGCGCAAAGGCGTTCGGGCGGCACAGTCGGCGGGCCGGCCGCCGCGCGGCCGCGAGAAAACGCGATCGCCATCCGGTTCGCCGAAAATATCCAAAATTGTTCGAGCAACTCAAACAAAGCGCCGCTTTATTGAGCAACACTCGAGCATTTCGAGCAAATCCGGCACCGACCACGCGCGGCCTTTCCACCGGAATGCATTTCCATCTGCCGGTTGCTAATATGGCGGTCCCGCGATCCCGCACCACAACGCCGTTCGACATGACGCCCGTTCGCCATGCCGTCCCCGATCCCGGCCGCTTCGCAGCGGCGGCGATACCGGGCACGCGCGGCACACACCGTCGCGCCGGCCGGCCGTGCCATCCGTGAGCATGCAACCGATCCTTTCCGTCTCAGACCTCTCCAAGACTTACGCGTCCGGCTTCCAGGCGCTGAAGCACGTGACCCTCGACATCCGTCCCGGCGAGATCTTCGCGCTGCTGGGCCCGAACGGCGCCGGCAAGACGACGCTGATCGGCTCGATCTGCGGCATCGTCACGCCGACCGAAGGCCGCGTGACGGTCGGCAGCCACGACATCCGCGATCAATACCGCGCGGCCCGCGAAATGATCGGCCTCGTGCCGCAGGAGCTGACCACCGACGCGTTCGAAACCGTGTGGGCGACCGTGTCGTTCAGCCGCGGCCTGTTCGGCAAGGCGCCCGATCCCGCGCACATCGAGAAGACGCTGAAAGCGCTGTCGCTGTGGGACAAGCGCGACAACAAGCTGATGACGCTGTCGGGCGGGATGAAGCGCCGCGTGATGATCGCGAAGGCGCTGTCGCACGAGCCGCGCATCCTGTTCCTCGACGAGCCGACGGCCGGCGTCGACGTCGAGCTGCGCCGCGACATGTGGAAGCTCGTCGATTCGCTGCGCGAAAGCGGCGTGACGATCCTGCTGACCACGCACTACATCGAGGAAGCCGAGGAAATGGCCGACCGGATCGGCATCATCCTCGGCGGCGAGCTCGTGCTCGTCGAGGAAAAGCACGAGCTGATGCGCAAGCTCGGCAAGAAGCAGCTCACCGTGCAGCTCGAGCATCCGCTCGCGGACATGCCGCCCGCGCTCGCGCCGTTCGGGCTCGAACGCGCGGACGACGGCGCCGCGCTCGTCTACACGTACGACTCGCAGCGCGACGACGCGAGCATCGCGACGCTGATCAACGCGCTCGGCTCGGCCGGCATCGGCTTTCGCGACCTGCACACGACGCAGAGCTCGCTCGAGGATATTTTCGTCAGCCTGATCGACAACCGCCGCAACGGCGCACAAGGAGCCTGACGCGCATGAACCTTCATGGAATCCGCGCGATCTACCGCGCAGAAATGGCCCGCACGCGCCGCACGCTGATGCAGAGCATCATCGCGCCGGTGATCTCGACGTCGCTGTATTTCGTCGTGTTCGGCTCCGCGATCGGCTCGCGCATCAGCGACGTGAACGGCATCGGCTACGGGTCGTTCATCGTGCCGGGCCTCGTGATGCTGTCGCTGCTGTCGCAAAGCATCTCGAACGCATCGTTCGGCATCTACTTCCCGCGCTTCACGGGCACGATCTACGAGATCCTGTCCGCGCCCGTGTCGTACTGGGAGATCGTGATCGCCTACGTGGGCGCGGCCGCGTCGAAGTCGATGCTGCTCGGCGTCATCATCCTCGCGACGGCCGGCCTGTTCGTGCCGCTGCACATCCTGCATCCGTTCTGGATGGTGCTGTTCCTCGTGCTGACGGCGGTCACGTTCAGCCTGTTCGGCTTCGTGATCGGCATCTGGGCCGACAGCTTCGAGAAGCTGCAGCTCGTGCCGCTCCTGATCATCACGCCGCTCACGTTCCTCGGCGGCAGCTTCTACTCGGTCGACATGCTGCCGCCCGCGTGGCGCATCATCACGCTGTTCAACCCGATCGTGTACCTGGTCAGCGGCTTCCGCTGGTCGTTCTACGGGCTCGCCGACGTGCACGTGTGGATCAGCCTCGCCGCCACCGGGCTGTTCCTCGTGATCCTGCTCGCGATCGTCGCGTGGATGTTCCGCACCGGATACAAGCTGAAGAACTGACGCAAACCGACGCACCCGGCGCCGCCCGCCGATGACGCATTTGAGCAAGCAGGCGGCGCTTTTCCTCTGATGCGGCACTTTGTGGTCGCGTCTACTGAATACCGAAGCATCGGGGCCTTGGAGCATGCGCTGCGAGGCCCCTTTTCATTTCAGAGGACGCCAATGCCCGCCGCCACCGCTCCCGCCTCCGCCGCCGCCCGGCTCGAACGCCTGCCGTTCTCCGGCTATCACAAGCGGATCTTCTTCATCATCGCGATCGCGTTCTTCTTCGACTCGGTCGACCTCGGCACGATGACGTTCGTGCTCGGCTCGATCCGCAAGGAGTTCGGTTTGTCGACCGCGGCCGCCGGCCTCGTTGCGAGCGCAAGCTTCTTCGGCATGGTGCTCGGCGCGGCCGTCGCCGGCCTGCTCGCCGACCGCTTCGGCCGCCGGCCGGTGTTCCAGTGGAGCATGGTGCTGTGGGGCGCCGCGTCGTACCTGTGCTCGACCGCGCAGAGCGTCGACGCGCTGATCGTCTACCGCGTGCTGCTCGGGATCGGGATGGGCATGGAATTCCCGGTCGCGCAGACGCTGCTGTCCGAATTCGTGCCGACCGAAAAACGCGGCCGCCTGATCGCGTTGATGGACGGCTTCTGGCCGCTCGGCTTCATCACGGCCGGCATCGTCGCGTACTTCGTGCTGCCGCAATTCGGCTGGCGCACGGTGTTCGCGCTGCTCGCGATTCCCGCGGTGTTCGTGCTCGTCGTGCGCCGCATCGTGCCCGAATCGCCGCGCTGGCTCGAGCATGCGGGCCGGCACGCGGAAGCCGACTCGGTGATGAACACGATCGAGGCGAAGGTGATGCGCTCGGCCGGCGTCACGACGTTGCCGCCGCCGTCGCGGCTCGCCGAACCGGTGGCCGCGCGCGGCCGCGGCGCGCTGCGCGAGATCTGGAGCGGCGTGTACCGCCGCCGCACGGTGATGGTGTGGCTGCTGTGGTTCTTCGCGCTGCTCGGCTTCTACGGCCTCACATCGTGGCTCGGCGCGCTGCTGCAGCAGGCCGGCTTCGAGGTCACGAAATCGGTGTTCTATACGGTGCTGATCTCGCTCGGCGGCGTGCCGGGCTTCCTGTGCGCCGCGTGGCTCGTCGAACGCTGGGGGCGCAAGCCGACCTGCATCGCATCGCTGATCGGCGGCGGCGCGATGGCGTATGCGTACGGCCAGAGCGCGCTGTACGGCGGCAGCATGGCGCTGCTGATCGGCACGGGCCTCGCGATGCAGTTCTTCCTGTTCGGGATGTGGGCCGCGCTGTACACGTACACGCCCGAGCTGTACGGCACCGGCGCGCGCGCGACCGGCTCGGGCTTCGCGTCGGCGATCGGGCGCGTCGGTTCGCTGATCGGGCCTTATGTAGTGGGCGTCGTGCTGCCCGTGTTCGGCCAGGGCGGCGTGTTCACGCTCGGCGCGCTGTCGTTCATCGCGGCCGCGATCGCCGTGTGGACGCTCGGGATCGAGACGAAGGGCCTCGCGCTGGAGCAACTGGCGGCGGGCGACGGAGCCGACGGCAGCGGCCGGTATCCGGCGGCGGCAGCGGACAAGGTGTCCTGATCCACGAATCGAATCGCGGTTTTCTTTCAGGCCGGGATGGCGTTCAACGTCGTTCCCGGCCGTTGCGCGAATCGACTGGCTTCATGTACGGATCGACGCTGCTAGACTGCATCGAGGCACCGGCTCGTGCGGCCGTTGGTGCGTCGCGGCGATCGCGCGACGGTGCTGTCCCGCCCCCACCGCCCGCGCGAGGATTGCATCGATGGACAACGCTCGTATCGAAGAAATCCGCAGCGGCCTGTTTCGCGCGACGACCTACGTCGACACGCTGAACCTCTGTTTCAGTCAGTTTTTCGTGCGATCGCCGAACGGCGAAGTCGTCTGCATCGAAACGGGCACCCGTTCCAACTTCCCGCAACTGAGCGCGAGCCTCGCGACGGTCGGCATCACGCCGTCGATGGTGAGCAGCGTGATCGTCCCGCATTTCGAGGCCGACGAAATGGGCGCACTGCCCGACTTCCTCGCGGCCAATCCGGCGCTGATCGCGTATGGCCATCCGATGTGCACGTGGGGATTGGCGGACGTGTTCGGCGTGCGGGCGACACCGCTGAAGGACGGCACGCCGACGACGATCTCAGGCGTCGACATCGTGCCGATCTTCACGAAGCACGTGCATCAATGGGATGCGCTGGTCGTGTACCTGCCGGCCTGCAAGGCGCTGCTGTCGTCGGACATCCTGATGCGCTTCGGCGACGAGGCAACGGACGACCCGCTGCCGGCGATCGTCGATTCGATCGCGCGCTCGGACTACCTGCCGTCGCTCGCGCACCTGGCGAGCGCGCTGCGCCGCATCCAGGCGCTCGATCTCGACATCATCCTGCCGATGCACGGGCCGGCCATCACGCACGACATCCCGCGCGTGCTGGCCGGTGCGATCGCGCATTGCGAGGCCGCCGCGTAACACACGCGGGCGGAGACGCAAGCGGTGGTATGACGAATGCCGGTCAGGCGCCGGTGACGACGAACTCTTCGGCCGCCTTGCGCTGGATCGCGGCCATCACCGCCAGCTCGCGCTTGCTGCGCGCGTCGGAGGACACGACACCCGTCGCGTGCTTCGCCTTCGCGCCCAGCGGGAAAAACACGAACGACGCGCCGTCCGGGGCGGACGGCTCTGCGCGCAAGCGTTTGTTCAGGATCTTCAGGTATTTCTTCTTCGAGACTTCTTTAGCAGCCATGGCACCCTCCGCGTAAACGTGGTGAGGTTCAGCATACCAGTTTTGGCGAGGGGGTCGGCCAGCTCGCCCGCCGCTCAAGCAACGGCGCCTTTTTTTCGTGCCGATGTCGATTTCGCCGCGCGTCGCCCGTCGTACCATCGCAAGCACTGGTCGGTATTCCCGCACGGCCGACACCCACTCCACCTTTCCCGATCCAGGAGATACGACAATGCGCGTCATGGTCATCGTCAAGGCAACCGCCGATTCCGAAGCCGGCAAGATGCCGGACACCGAACTGCTGGCCGCGATGGGCCAGTACAACGAGGAACTCGTGAAGGCCGGCGTGATGCTCGCCGGCGAAGGGCTGCACCCGAGTTCGCGCGGCAAACGCGTGCACTTCGCCGGCAAGGACCGGACGGTGATCGACGGCCCGTTCGCAGAAACCAAGGAACTCATCGCCGGGTTCTGGCTGTGGCAGGTGAACTCGATGGAAGAAGCCGTCGAATGGGTGAAGCGCTGCCCGAACCCGATGCCGGGCGAATCGGATATCGAGATCCGCCAGGTGTTTTCGCCTGAGGATTTCGGCGCGGAATTCACGCCCGAGCTGCAGGAGCAGGAAGCGCGCATGCGCGCGGAAATCG
This sequence comes from Burkholderia sp. BKH01, assembly GCF_025685725.1. Classification (NCBI taxonomy): domain Bacteria; kingdom Pseudomonadati; phylum Pseudomonadota; class Betaproteobacteria; order Burkholderiales; family Burkholderiaceae; genus Burkholderia; species Burkholderia sp. BKH01. Next base: position 304,971 of record NZ_JAOTQT010000005.1, read on the forward strand.
ACGCCCGGCAGAAATCCTGAGCGGCAGGCGGGAGCGGAGCCAGCGCGGCACCCGCCTGACAAACCCGTAGGATTCGCCGAAATATGGTTGAAAGGTGCGGTTGCTAGAGTCGTCCGAACAGGGTTTTCCCGGTGCCCCGGCGCCGGACAGGGTCGACACATGCAAGGATCGATGCACCTGGCACGCGCCTTCTGGCTGCTTCTGCTGCTCGCCGTCACGAGCCCTGCCTTCGCGTTTCATGCGCGGGTCGTCGCGATCCCGAGCGCCGCGATGAGCGAGACGCTCAGGGCCACCGTCGTGCTGCCCGACGACTACGCGCGCGCCAACCGCAACGGCGAACGCTATCCGGTCGTCTACCTGCTGCACGGCTCGGGCGGCGACCATACCGACTGGACGTCGAACACGCACATCGCCGCGCTGGCCGACCGCTATCGCGTGATCCTCGTGATGCCCGACGGCGGACACGAAAGCTGGTACATCGACAGCCCGTTCGATTCGGGCAGCCGCTACGAAACCTTCATCGGCGACGAAGTCGTGTCCTACGTCGATTCGCACTTCCGCACGATCGCAACCCAGCGCGCCCGCGCGATCACCGGGCTCAGCATGGGCGGCTTCGGCGCACTGCGCATCGCGCTCGACCGGCCCGACACGTTCGGCGCGGTCGGCAGCATCAGCGGCGCGGTCGATCCGCGCTGCTGCGAGGACGAGCCGGGCATCGACCACGTATTCGGCGATCCCGGCCGCCATCCGTCGTTCTGGAACCGCAATGCGATCGTCGAAAGCGCACGCGCGTTCGTGCGCGCCCATCTCGACGTGACAATCGATTGCGGCCGCGACGACGCGTTCGTCGGCTCGAACCGCACGCTGCACGAACGGCTCGTCGCGCTCGGCGTGCCGCACGACTATGCGGAGCGGCCCGGCGGCCATACTTGGGATTACTGGGCGAATGCGATCCGCTACCAGATGCGGTTCTTCGCGGCGTCGTTCCAGCACCGCGGCTACGCGTTCCATCCGGCAACCCCTGCGCCGGGCATGACGCGCGCGGGCTGACGCGCGCGCCGCGTCGCCGCGCGGCCCGGTGAACCGGTGGTACGATGCGCCGGCACCGACTACCCGACGCCCTCCATGCCGCGCGACAACTTTGCGGACCTGCTCGCCTTCATCGCCGTCGCGCGCGAGCGCAACTTCACGCGTGCGGCCGCCCAGCTCGGCGTGTCGCAATCCGCGCTCAGCCATACGATCCGCTCGCTCGAAACGCGCCTCGGCGTGCGGCTGCTCACGCGCACGACGCGCAGCGTCGCACCGACCGAAGCCGGCGAGCGGCTGCTGCGCAACCTCGCCCCGCGCTTCGACGAAATCGAGGCCGAGCTGTCGGCGCTCGCGGAACTGCGCGACAAGCCGGCCGGCACCGTGCGCATCAACGCGACCGACTACATGATCCGCACGCTGCTGTGGCCGAAGCTCGCGCCGGTGCTGCGCGACTACCGCGAACTGAAGGTCGAGTTCGTGACCGACTACGGGCTGTCCGACATCGTCGCGGAGCGCTTCGACATCGGCGTCCGGCTCGGCGACCAGGTCGCGAAGGACATGATCGCCGTGCGCATCTCGCCCGACCTGAAAATGGCGATCGTCGGCGCGCCCGCGTATTTCGCGGAACGCGAACGCCCCGCGTCGCCGCAGGATCTCGTCGCGCACGACTGCATCAACCTGCGCCTGCCGACACATGGCGCGCTGTACGCGTGGGAGCTTGCGCGCGGCGATGACACGCTGCAGGTGCGCGTCGACGGACAGGTTACGTTCAACGGCACGTATGAAATGCTCGACGCGGCGCTCGCCGGCTACGGGCTCGCATATGTGCCCGCCGACCTCGCGGCGCCGCATGTCGCCGCCGGCCGCCTCGACAGCGTGCTCGACGACTGGTGCCCGACGTTCCCCGGTCATCATCTGTATTACGCGAGCCGGCGGCAATCGTCGCGCGCGCTCGCGGTGATCGTCGATGCGCTGCGCTACCGTGCATGAGCTGCGCAGGCGTCTGCCACGAGCCGCGATTCATGAATCCGCTCGATAAGTGCATGCAGATTGTTGGGGATTATCGATAGGCGCATCCGCCGCTACCATCGTCGGTGTCCCAACCGTCTCCCGGAGCCCTCGATGTCCGAACCGACTTCCGCCGCGCACAAAGCGTTCGGCGCCATCGCGCCCGCCCTCGCCGACTACACCGACAACGTGCTGTTCGGCGACGTCTGGCAGCGCGCCGGCCTGTCGCCGCGCGATCGCAGCCTCGTGACGGTCGCGAGCCTCGTGTCGCTGTATCGCGTAAACGAGCTGCCGTTCCATCTGAAGAAGGCGCTCGACAACGGCCTCACGCGCGACGAGCTGATCGAAGCAATCACGCATCTCGCGTTCTACTCGGGCTGGCCGACCGCGAGCTCGGCGCTGCCGATCGCGCAGCGCGTGTTCGACGAAGCCGGCGCATAAGCGCGGCGCCCCTTCCTTCAACCGGCGGGCCCGCGCCCGCATGGAGCCTCCCCATGGATTACCGCTATCTCGGGCGCAGTGCGCTCAAGGTGTCGCCGCTGTGTCTCGGCGCAATGATGTTCGGCGGCGAGACCGACGAAGCGACGTCGGCACGCATCATCGACAAGGCGTTCGACCAGGGCGTCAATTTCATCGATACGGCCGACGTCTATCACGCGGGCCGCTCGGAAGAAATCGTCGGCCGCGCGATCGCGCCGCGTCGCGACAACTGGGTCGTCGCGACGAAGTTCGGCTATCCGGCCGGCCCCGACGCGGGGCCGAACCGGCAGGGCCAGTCGCGCAAATGGATCGTCGAATCGGTCGACGCGAGCCTGAAGCGGCTCGGCACCGATTACATCGATATCCTCTATTTCCATCGTGCGCTGACCGACGCGCCGCTCGACGAAGGCATGCGCGCGCTGGCCGACCTGATCCGGCAAGGCAAGGTGCGCTACTTCGGGCTGTCGAACTTCAAGGGCTGGCGCATCGCCGAGATCGTGCGCCTCGCGGACCAGCTCGGCATCGATCGTCCGGTCGCGAGCGAACCGCTGTACAACCTCGTCGATCGCACGGCCGAAGTCGAACAGCTTCCGGCCGCCGCGCATTACGGGATCGGCGTCGTGCCGTACAGCCCGCTCGCGCGCGGCGTGCTGACCGGCAAATACACGGTTGATGCGCAGCCGCCCGCCGATTCGCGTGCAGGTCGCGGCGACCGGCGTATCCAGCAGACGGAATGGCGGCCCGAGTCGTTGCACATCGCGCAGCAGGTGGCCGCGCATGCGGCCGCGCGCGGCACGACGTCGGTCGCGTTCGCGCTCGCGTGGGTCATGAAGAACCGCATCGTCAGCTCGACGATCGCGGGGCCGCGCACCGAAGCGCACTGGGACAGCTACATCGATGCGCTGACGCTCGAGCTCGGCCCCGACGACGAAAGGTTCGTCGATTCGCTCGTGCCGCCCGGCCACGCGTCGACGCACGGCTACACCGATCCCGGTTATCCGGTCGAAGGCCGCAAGGTCTGAAGTCGGGAAGGAATGAACGACTGACATGCCGGGCGGCACGCCCGGCAAGATGACGAAAGCGCGTCGCTCGACGCGCAGAAAAATGGCAGCGGCGGAATCAGTTGCCGCGCGCCGCGTCGGCACTCACCACGCGATCGAAGACTTCCTGCGCACGCGCCAGCTCGTCGAGCGCGCGATCGAGGCGCGACATCGCGCGTGCGTATTCGGCCGACGAGGCGTCGTCGTCGCTTTCGCCGCGCACGGCGCGAAAGGCCTGATCGACGTTGCGCGTCGCTTCGACGAAGCGTTGCGCAGCCCGGGCTTCCCGCGAACAGATATGGGTCGACATCGACACTTCTCCCTCAGGATTGCAGTGTGAAGCAAGCCGACGCTCAGTGTGCGTGGTACGCATGTCGGCGGCGTGAACCACGATCCATCGATTGTCGACGCATCGGCCGCCGCGCAGCGCGCTTCATGCCGATTGTCCCCCTGCGCTCGCCGATCCGCTATGGCGAGATTGCAACAAATTTTCGTGCGACCTTCTCCGCGCTTGCCGTCACGCGCGCCCGATGCGCGGATGCGCGAGGCCACCGAACGTAGCAGCGTCGCCCGGCGACAGGTCGAACAGATCGCCCGTGAGATCGCGCGGATGCTCGACCGCCGGCCGGCTGCGCAATCGCGCCGCATGCGCGGGTGCGACATACGCGGCCGCGGTTTCGATCGGCGGTACGTCGAACAGGTCGCGCGTGACGCCGCGCACGGCATCCGTCGGCGAACGGCCGCGCAAGCGCGCAACCAACTCGACGAAACGATCGAAATCGCCTGCGCGCGTCGCCTTGTTCACTTCCGCGAGATCGCGCGCCCTCAGCACGCACGGCTGCGCGAGCCGCACGAAATACGGCGCTTCGAGCTCGACCGACAGCGCGAGCGGATAGCTCTTGCCCGTCTGCTCCTTCGCGCGCCCGACGCAATCGACCACGGCCGCGCCCTGTGCCGCGCCCAGCGGCTTGCCCGTGCTCACGCTGCGCAGGTGATCGGGAAACACGCGCAATTGCGTGCCGACCGTGAGCGCGGTGGACGACGCGCACACGAGCGCGTAGTGCTGTTCGCGACGACGGCCCGACGGCAGCGTCGAGCGGCTCGCGATGAACGTGTGCGGCGGAAGCGGGCGCACCTGCCCGCTCGCGTCGATCCATGCGTTCCACAGCAGCGCGTCCTTGCGCGCGCCCGCGCGCGGGCGCGACGCGACCGGCGAAAACAGCGCGAGCAGCGAGCCCGTGCGATGCGCGGCGACTTGCGCGCTGCTGCCGAGCGGCTGGTTGATGCCCCACAGAAAACGCCCGCCCCCGAGCCGGCGCTCCCATTCCTTGCGGAGCACGACGGTCGGCAGTTCCTCGCCGGACTCGGTGCCGATCTTGGTCCAGCAGAACGTGGGGGGGAGGTGTTTCAGCGTCATCAACTTTCTCGGGATACAGCCTCGCTGGTGACAGGAAGCCCATTCAACAGCCGTAACTGTATAGGTATAATGCATCGCATGGAAGCCCCGGACCAAGATTTTCCCGTTCAAGACCTGTTGCGCCGCCTGATGGCAGATACACGCTCGTCCAGCGAAATCGCGCGACTTTCCGGGGTCAGCCAGCCAACCGTATCGCGCCTGCGGCTGTCTAACGGGCATCGGCTGCGCCGTAGCGCGCCATTCAATAAGCTATGCAGTTTCTATGGCGTCGATACCGGGCCGTCGCGCCGCCGCTATAACGACCTGCTGCGCGACGCGATCGTCGACGCATGGGACGGCTCCGACGAGCACGGGCGCGCGCTGCTGGTCGTGATTCAGGGGTTGAAGGATCTGCAGGCGAAGGCCGACGACGGGTGATGTCGCGGTTCGATTTCGTTCGATTTCATTCGCCTGGCCGGGCGGCTTGAAGCCGACGGGGAGCGAAGCTGACCCGGCATGACGGCGCGCGGGTGGCAACGATCGAGCCGGTCGCCGCCGGTGTTGCATCTGGATGCGGGTAACGCGCGCTCGTTGCAGGCGGGCGCGCGGCGGCAAGCGGCAGCGCGCGTTCACTTTGGTGTCGAGTTGCGCTGGTCGCGGGAAGGTATTTGCTACGCTACTGCCGCGCGGACTTCGGTGTCGGGTTGCGCCCAGATGTGACCGATTCCATCGTCCTTCATGATGAGGTGTCCTGTCATTCGTCGAGATTGAACGTGATCGGCGCGCGCGCCCGCGTCGGGATCGGCGCGCCGTTCTCCACATGCGGCGCGCAGCGGCTCGCCAGCACCGCTTCGCGCGCCGCCGCGTCGAGACGCGGATAACCGCTGCCGGTCACGACACGCGCGGCGACGACCTGGCCCGCCGCATCAGTCTCCAGTTCGACGAGCACGGTGCCGTGCTCGCCCATGCGCAGCGACTGTGGCGGGTAGTCTGGTTTGGTCAGCGCGCATTCGGGATGCGCGATGAAGCGGGGCGTCGTGGGCGTCGTGGGCGCTGGGGACGCTTGCGTCTGCGTCTGCGTCTGCGTCTGCGTCTGCGTCTGCGTCTGCGTCTGCGTCTGCGCGGCATTGGACGGCACAACGTTTTGCGGCGCACCGTGTCGCTCAACCGCGGCGGCGTCAGGAACAGGCCGCAATGGCGCAGGCGTGTCATGCACCTGCGGCCGGGTTCGAACAGGTTCGATCGGCTTTGCTGTCGACGATTCTCGGCTCGCCGACGATCGGAGCACGGACGTCGCCCGAGGCATCGCGTGCGGCACTGCCATCGACTTCGTCGCGGTAGTCGTCATCGTCGAAGCCTCCGGTGCCGGCGCAATCAGCGTCGCCACCATCACCTGCCGTTGCACGGGCACGCTATGCACGACTTGTTCACGCGCGAGCAGCACGAATCCACCCACATGCAGCACGCACACGACAGCGACGACCGACGCGACGCGCATTCCGCGATGAAGGGCGCGATTGCGGACGGCTCCGATCGCCCCGCCCATCTCTCGCGCGCCGAACGCAGCGGTACTCATCACGCGCCCCGTCCCGCGTTCACCCACCCTCGCTCACGCACGCCACCTCTCCACCATGAAGAGGACTGCATATCGATCGCCACGGTGTTCATCGCATCGCATCGCATCGCATCGCATCGCATCGCTCGCTCCCGTCGTCGTCGCCGCCTGCCGTCAGCGGTCGCACGCCGCCCCGCATTGCGCGAGCGAATTCTCCCTGCTGCGAAACACCAGCGGCTGCTCGTCGCGCGGCGCCGGTCGCCGTGCGAATTGCACCGCCTGCTCGACCTGGCCGTGATGCGCGGACTTCGCGCACACCGGATCGGCTTCCTTCGGATCGCCGGCCAGCAGGTACGCCTGGCACCGGCAGCCGCCATGATCCGTATGCCGCTCGTCGCACGTGCGACATGGCTCGCGCATCCACGCGTCGCCGCGAAACGCGTTGAACGCGTCGCTGTCGTACCAGATTTCCTTCAGCGACCGGTCGCGCACGTTCGGCAGCGCAAGCCCCGGCAGCGAACGTGCGGCATGGCACGGCAGCGCGGTGCCGTCCGGCGCGACGCCGAGAAACACCGAGCCCCAGCCGCTCATGCACGCCTTCGGGCGCTCCTCGAAATAGTCGGGCACGACGAACAGGATCCGGCAGCGCTCGCCGACCAGCTTGCGATAGCGGTTCACCGTTTCCTCGGCCTCGCGCACCTGTTCGACGGTCGGCATGAGTTGGTCGCGGTTCAGCATCGCCCAGCCGTAGTACTGCGTGTTCGCCAGCTCCAGGTAATCGGCGCCGAGATCGAGCGCCATCTCGATGATCTGTCCCACGTGCGGCAGGTTGTAGCGATGCAGCACGCAGTTGAGCACCATCGGGTAGCCGTGCGCCTTGATCAGCCGCGCGACGCGGTGCTTCAGCTCGAACGTGCGCGTGCTGGTCAGGAAATCGTTCAGCTCGCGCGTCGAATCCTGCAGCGACAACTGGATGTGGTCGAGCCCGGCCGCCTTGAGCCGCTCGATGCGCGCGACGTTCAGCCCGATGCCCGACGTGATCAGGTTCGTGTAGAAGCCGAGCCCGCGCGCATGCTCGACGAGCGTCTCGAGGTCGTCGCGCAGCAGCGGCTCGCCGCCCGAGAAGCCGATCTGCGCGGCGCCGAGCGCGCGCGCATCGCTTATCACCGCGCGCCACGCATCTGTGTCGAGCTCCGCGCCGTGCGTCGCGAAGTCGACCGGGTTGTAGCAGAACGCGCAGTGCAGCGGGCAGCGGTACGTGAGCTCCGCGAGCAGCCACAGCGGCGTGGACGGACGGGAAGTATCGGGTGCCATGTCAGTCGAGCCAGCCGCGCAGCCGCGCATGATCGAGGAAACGGTATACGTCGGAGGCAAGATCCGACGTGCTGAACAGGCACTCGAGTTCGCCGATGATGTCGTCGAGCTCGCGCGTGCCGTCGCAGCGCACGAGTATCTCGGCCGCGCTCGGGTTGAGCTTGACCATTCCTTCCGGATAGAGGAGCACGTAGGCATCCTGTGCCGCCTCCCATTGCAGGCGGTACATGCCCCTCAGGCAGGGGCGCAGCGGCACGCCGCTGGCGGCATCGATCGCGTTCATACGGGGTAGGCCTTTTCGACGGCGTCGAGCATCGACCAGAGAATGTCGAGCTTGAATTGCAGGATGCCGAGCGCGCGCTGCTGCGCATCCGGCGTCGTGAAATGCTGCAGCGTGACCGCAAGCCCGTGCTCGACGTCGCGCTGCGCGAGCGGCACGCGGCTGCGGAAGTAATGCAGCCCGTCCGGCTCGATCCACGGGTAGTGCGACGGCCAGCCCGCGAGCCGGTCGAGATGGATCTGCGGCGCGAACATCTCCGTCAGCGACGAGCACACGGCTTCCTGCCACGGTGCGCGCCGCGCGAAATTCACATATGCGTCGACCGCGAAGCGCACGCCGGGCAGCACGTGTTCGAGCGACCACAGCTCGGCACGATCGAGACCGCACGCCTCGCCGAGTCGAACCCACGCCTCGATGCCGCCTTCGTTGTCGCCCTGCCCGTCGTGGTCGACCAGCCGCTGGATCCACCGGCGCCGCGTGTCGCGATCGGGGCAGTTCGACAGGATCGCCGCATCCTTGAGCGGGATGTTGATCTGGTAGTAGAAACGGTTCGCGACCCAGCCGCGGATCTGCGCGGGCGAACAGGCGCCGCTGTTGAGCCGCCGGTTGAACGGGTGATGGATGTGATAGCGCGATTCGAGCGCGCGCAGGCGGGCCTCGAATTCGGTCGCGGTCCAGGGCGTCGCGTGCAACGCCGTAGCGGGGATCGGTGCGTTCATGGTCAGACCTGGAATTGCATGCCGTCGTGCGCGACGTCGATGCCATGCGCGCGCAGATGCGCGTGCTCGACGGAATGCGGGTCGAGAATCGGGTTCGTGTTGTTGATGTGCGTGAGCACCTTGCGCGTGCGCGCGGGCAGCATGTCGAGCCAGTCGATCATGCCGTGCTGCCCGTGTTCCGCGCACTGCGCGAGATGCCCCATGTCGGCCGCGTGCTTGCTCGACAGGCCGAGGTCGATCATCTCGGTGCCGGTCCAGAACGTGCCGTCCACCAGCACGAGATCGGCGCCGTGCATGGCCGCGCGCACGTCGTCGGAAACGGCCGCGAGCCCCGGCGCATAAAACGCGCGCCGGCCGCTCGCGACATCTTCGATCGACAGCGCGATGTTGTCGCCGGGCGCGGCCGACGCGCGCCGCGGCGAATACGGCGGCGCCTTGCTGTCGACGGGAATCGCGGTGAAGCGGATCCCGCGCGCCGCCGGCACCGTGAACGGCTCGCCGAGCGCGATCGTGTGCGCATCGACGCCGCAGTAGTGGCCGAGCAGCGGCACGAGCGGCAACCCGGTCGACAGGTCGTCGAGCACCGGCGCGCTCGCGTAGAGCGGCAGCGGCGTCGCACGCTCGCGCAGCATCAGCAGGCCGGTCACGTGATCGATCTGCGCGTCGCACAGCACGACGGCGGCGATGCCGCTGTCGCGGATCGCGCGCGCCGGCTGCAGGTCCGGATTCGCACGCAACTGGGAAAGAATGTCGGGCGACGCGTTGACGAGGATCCAGTCGATGCCGTCCGCGCTGACCGCGAGCGACGACTGCGTGCGCGGCAGCACATGACCGCTTCCGCTGCGCGCGCGGCGACAGTTTGCGCAATTGCAGTTCCACTGCGGCAGGCCGCCGCCGGCTCCCGAGCCGAGTATCTTGATCTTCATGGGCGTCAGCTCCCGAGGCCGTCCGCGCCGCGCATCGCGGCACGGACGGCGCATCGCGACGATCAGCGGTTGGCGATGTACATCGTGATTTCGAAGCCGAAGCGCAGGTCGGTGTAAGACGGGGTCGTCCACTGCATGATGTGTCTCCTGGTTGGGTTGGTGAGTCGCGTCGGTAAGTCCGACAACCGCGGCAATCTGGCGGTCGGTTCCTCTTCAGCAAGGAGCGTGCCGAAGCCGCACTTTGCCTGCGCGACGGCGGCACATGGCCGCCGTCCGGGCATCGGGATGCAATCCTTACGATTTGCCGACACGATTCGCGCGGATGCGATACGCCGCCCCGGCGGCACGATGCGCGGGGGCGGTGACAGGTGTTGAATCGTTGAACACCGGTGTTGCAACGGGTGTTGCAACTTGACACACCGGCTGCGGTGGATCGCGCGGCCTGCGCGTCAGCTTTCGTCGGACTGTTGACGCTCCGCGTCGGCCGCCGGCATCTTCCGGTAGATCGTGTTGCGCGACACGCCGAGCGCGCGCGCCGCGGCCGACACGTTGCCGCCGTGACGGGCCAGCGCGGCGGCGATCGCGGACGCGGCGACGTCCTGCAAGCGCGCGTCGGCGGGCGGGAACGCCTCCACGACACACGGCGCGACGGCCGGATCGTGCTGCGCGGCCGGCTCGGCCGGCGCATCGCCGCGGCGCAGGTCGTCGAAGAAATCGTCCGGCAGGTGCTCGCGCCGGATTTCGCCATCGTCGTCGACCATCGCCGCCGCCGTGCGCAGCAGGTTGCCGAGCTGGCGGAAGTTGCCGGGCCACGTGCAGCGCACGAACAGCGCCATCACGTCCGGCGCGACGGAAAGCGGCGGGCAGTCGGAGCCCGCGAACGCTTCGCGTTGCAGCATCTTCTGCACGACGATCGCGAGATCGGTGCGGTCGCGCAGCGGCGGCAGGCGCACCACGAGGCCGTTCAGCCGGTAGTAGAGATCCTCGCGGAAGCGGTTCTGCGCAATCATGTCGCGCAGGTCGCGGTGGGTCGCGCAGATGATCGAGATGTCCACGGCAATCGTCTTCGTCGACCCGAGCGGGTTGACGAGGCGCTCCTGCAGCACGCGCAGCAGCCGCACCTGCAGCGGATACGGCATGTCGCCGATCTCGTCGAGGAACAGCGTGCCGCCGTTCGCCTGCAGCAGCTTGCCGATCGCCCCCTTGCGGCGCGCGCCGGTGAATGCGCCTTCCTCATAGCCGAACAGCTCGGATTCGATCAGCGTCTCCGGAATCGACGCGCAGTTGACCGCGACGAACGGCGCGTCGCGACGCGGCGAGTCGTTGTGGATCGCCTGCGCGAGCAGTTCCTTGCCGGTGCCGGTCTCGCCGGTGATCAGGATCGGAATGTCCTTGCCGATCACCTTGCGCACCTTCGCGATCACGCACGCGACCTGCGGATCGCCGGTGTCGAGATAGTTGAGCCGCGACAGGCCCGCCGATGTGCCCGCCGCCGGCGCCGGCACCGTGCTCGCGCGCGCGGCCGGCGCGCCCGCGTCGTGGACGTCCGTCGGCCGGCTGCCTTCCGCGAGCGTCGCACGCCGGAAGTGCACGCGCGCGCAGACCACCGCGCCGGTGCCGAGATTCAGCATCAGGTGCCGGTCGGTGCTCGCGCGCATGCGGTCGATCAGCTGCGCGCTCGTGATGTCGAACAGCGACGACAGCGTATGCGCGCGCAGCACCGCGAGCGGCATGCCGAGCTGGAACTGCGCGCTGCGATTGGCCGACAGGAAGCGGCCGTCGGCGGTGAACGCGACGATCCCCTCCATCAGCGTGCCGAGAAACTCGGGACGGCCATGGAACGACACCTGCAGCGTTTCCTGAAAGGTCGTCGTAAACAGGTGATTCTCGATCATCTGCACCGACATCTTCGCGAGCGCCATCGTGTGCTGGTGATAGCTGCGGTGGTCGCCCGTCACGTCGAGCACGCCGATCGCGTCGCCGTACGGGTCGAGGATCGGCACGCTCGAACAGGTCAGGAAGCGGTTCGCGGCCAGGAAGTGCTGGTCGCCGTGGACCACCATCGGGCACAGCTCGGCGAGCGCCGTGCCGATCGCGTTGGTGCCCTGCCGGCTCTCCGCCCAGTTCGCGCCCGGGCGCAGCGCGACCTTCTCCGCGCGCTGCAGGAAATCGTCGTCGCCGATCGAATGCAGGATCAGGCCTTCCGCGTCGGTCAGCACGATCATGCTTTGCGTGTTGACGATCTGCTCGTGCAGCGTCTCCATCACCGGCATCGCGTGCACGCACAGCACGCGGCTCTGCTCGCGCTTCAGCACCAGCGCCGCGCTCGACAGCACGTCGTAGTCGGGGCGTGCCGATACCTGCAGGCCGAACGTTTCGGACCGCTCATGGGCTTTCTGGATCGACGGCGCGGGCCAGCCGGCGGGATGCGCGGCCCGAGTCCGGGCCGCCTGATCTACGTCATCGCGCATTGTCTCCTCCGGGGATCCTTCCGGTCATCTGCCGGACTCTTTGCCGTCGTAACAAGCAAGCATCGGGCCACGCAAGCGTCGCGGCGCAGATCGAAAGCATGATGTAAGACATTGTCAGATCGCGGCCGCGCATGTCGATTCACCCGACAGGTCGGCCTTCGTGATACCGCGACTGCCCGACGCGTGACTACCCGTGCGAATCCCGATCTTCGCGGCTGGCGCGTTTCTGGCTTTGTCGTGGATCAAGCCCGGCGGTCGCCCGGACACCCACGCGGCCGAGTGACGGCTGCGCCGATTCCATCCGAACCACATCGACATGACGCCTGCCCCGATTCGATCCGCGCCGTCGCCCGCGATGGCGGCCTCTTCTGCCGCGCCTCGCGCGCCTGTATCACCCGACGCACCTGCCGTGCCTGCCTCGCCTGCAGTGCCCGCCGCCCCCGTTCACCGGCGCCTGCACCGCGACGCACAGTCGATCGCGTTCACCGTGGCCGGCGCTGCGCACGGCCACCCGGTCCTCGTGCTGCACGGCGGCCCCGGCAGCGGCAGCCAGGCCGGCATCCTGCGCCTGTTCGACCTGACGCGCACACGCGTCGTGCTCGTCGACCAGCGCGGCGCGGGCGCGTCCGCGCCGCGCGGCGGCACGCGTCATAACAGCACCGCGCGACTGATCTGCGATCTCGAGGCGGTGCGCGCGCAACTCGGCATCGCGCGCTGGGGTGTCGTCGGCGGATCGTGGGGCGCCGCGCTTGCGCTCGCGTATGCGGGCACGCATCCCGCGCGGGTGACCGGCGTCGTGTTGCGCGGCCTGTTCCTGACGTCGCCGCGCGAAGTCCGCCGCCTGTTCACGACGTCGCGCACGCGCGCGCCCCGCGAATGGCGGCGCCTGTGTGCGGCGGCCGGCTGCGGCCAGCCGGATCGTCTGCTGTCGTGCTGCGCGCGGCGGCTGCGCCGCGGCGCGGGCGCGGCCCGGCAGCGCGCGGTGGCGCTCGCGTGGCGCGCGTACGAAAACGCAGTCCTCGCGTCGTCGCAAACGCGCCGCTCGCCCGCGCACGCGATCCGCTCGCACAAGACTGTCAGCCGGCTGATCGACAAGTACCGGATCCAGGCGCATTACCTGCAGCGCGATTGCTGGCTCGGCGAGCGCCGCGTGCTCGCACTCGCGCGGCGGGCAGCTGGCGAAGGCGTGCCGCTGTTCGCCGCTCACGGGATGCACGACCCCGTTTGCCCGGTCGACAACGCCACCCGTCTCGCTCGTGCCGTGCCCGGGGCCAAAATCGAACGCGTGCCTGCCGGGCATCTGGCGAGCGACCCGGCATTGGCGCGCAGCGTCGCCCGCGCGGTGCAAGCGATGTTCGCGGCGGCGCCGTTCACGTGACGGCGCATGTCGGGCACGGCCCGGCGCCGGTTCACGTCGTCAAGCGACAGCAGGCGCAGCCATGTAACACTCAATCCCACGCATAACGCACGCCGACCCACGCGCCGCGCGGCGCGCCCGGCCCGACGAACTGTTCGTTGACCGGATTAGCGCCGTCGAACGTGTGATTCGGCCCGTTGAAGAAGTTCTGGCCGAGCACGCCGAAGCTCGCGTAGCGCTTGTCGAACAGGTTCGTCACGCTCGCGAACACCTCGAAGCGCTTCGTGATCCGATACCGCATGTCGAGATCGACGAGCACGTAGCCCGCGATCCTGCCGTTCGCGTCCTGGTTGTTCTCGTCGCCACGCGCAAACACGCCGTTGCGCCACGTGACGTTCGCGCCGATGTTCCATGCGTGCGTCGCCGCGTAATCGAGCCGCAGCTTCACCGTGTGCGCGGGAATGCCGGGAATGCGGTCGCCCGCCTTGACCGCCACGTTGCCGTTCGCGTCGGCGGCCGAGTTCGCGGGGCTGTGTTCGGTCCACGACGAACGATAGGTCGCGTCGACGTAGGTGTACGACAACCCGACGCCGACCGGGCCGAGCTGCGTGCGGCCCGCGAGCTCGATGCCCTGGCGCCGCGTGTCGCCGACGTTGCGGAAATAGCCCTGCGCGCTTGCAGGACTGCTGATGAACTGGATGTCGTCCGTCAGCGTCGTGCGGTAGGCGGCCGCGCTCCAGGTCGTCGCGGCGCCGATGCGGCCGCGCGCGCCGACTTCGAACGTCTTCGAGATCACCGGCTTGAGCGCCGGGTCGGCGATGAAGTCGTTCGGCAGCGAGCACGGCGCGGCTGGGTCCGCGCAGGCGAGTTCGATCGCGGTCGGCGAGCGCATCCCTTCGTTGTAGGTCGCGTACGCGGTGAAGCCCGCGACCGGGTTCCAGTTGAGCCCCACCGCCGGGTTGAAGCGCGAGAACGTATGGTTGCCGTCGAGCAGCGGCTGCGAGCCGCTCTCGTCGCCGATCTGCGACTTCGACCAGTCGTAGCGGCCCGACAGCGTCAGCGTCCAGTGCGGCGTCAGCGACAGCGCGTCGCTCAGGTATACGCCGAGGTTCGCATTGCGCGTCTTCGCGTTCGTCCGCTGGACGAAATCGCCGACGCCGATCGCCGCGCGCGTGTCGGTGAAATACGCGTCCTGCGACGACGCCACGTAGCTCGAGTTCGCGACATCCGCCGCGACGCCCGCGATCAGCTGGTTCGACATCCCGCCGAGCTTGCCGAGCAGCGTGAGCTGCAGGCTGCCGCCGTAGCTGTCGGTGACGATCGTCGATTGCGCGTTGGTGCCCTGCACGGTGTCGACCGTGCCGTCCGCGTCGACCGAACCGTAGTCGGTATTGTTGTTGCTGCTGATGTTGCTGTTACGCAGGTGCCGGTAGTACGCGTTGCCGCTCAGCTCGACGTGCTCGCCGAAGAAATGGTCGCCCGACAGCGTCAGGTACCCGGCGCTGTTGCGGTTCAGGTCCGGATACGTGTACGCCTGCTTCCGGTTGTCGAGGAACGAGCGCGGGATCGTCTGGGTGCCATACAGCGCGTTGTCCGCGTCGCCCGCGGCGATCGACAGCGTCGTGTCCGCATCGGTGTAGCGCAGCTTGCCGAACGCCTGCCGCACGCGGCTCGCGTTGTGGTCGGCCCAGCCGCCGTCGTTCGCGACGTTCGCGGTTGCGTAGTAGTCGAGGTTCGAGCCGATCGTACCGCCCTGCTCGACGTCGGCCGTCTTGCGGCCCCACGAGCCGCCCGACACTTCCGCTTCGCCGCCCGGATTCGACTTGCCGTTCTTCGTCGTGATCGCGAGCGCGCCGCCAAGCGTATTGCGTCCGTACACCGGGTTGGAGCCCGGAATCAGCTGCATCCGGTCGATCGCATGCGCGGGCAGGATGTCCCAGTTCACGATGTCGCCGAACGGCTCGTTCACGCGCACGCCGTCGACGAACACCGACAAGCCCTGCGGCGTGCCGAGCAGCGGCGACGCGGTGAAGCCGCGATAGTTGACGTCCGTCTGGTACGGGTTGCCCTGCGCTTCCGAGATCGTCACGCTCTGCAGGTTCGCGGCGAAGAAGTCGGTCAGCGTCGCGCGGTGCTGTGCGTCGAACTCGGCCGCGCGCACCGTCTGCACGTTCGCCGGCACCTTCGACAGCGGTGTGCCGATTCCGAGCAGCGGTGTCGTGCCGACGACGACCACCGCGGGCAGCATGTCGACCGACGCTTGCGGCGCGGCGGCAGCGGCAGCGGCCGGCGGTGCGGCGGCACTCGCCGCTGCCGCTCCGTCCGTCGTGCCGTCCGCATTCGGCTGCGCATGCACGCCTGCCGTCGACAGGCCGAGCAGCGCGATCGCGCCGAGCGTCGGACCGAGAGTCAGTCCAAGAATCGCGCCGGCGTGCCGCGCGCGCCGGCCGCCTCGCATCGCGTTGCCGCGCCCGACTGCCTTTGGCCTCCTGATCATTCCCGCTGTCTCCGTCCTGGTGTTCCGCCGTGGCGTGCTCGGCGCCGAGCGGCGATATGTTGTCGCGAAGCCAGCTTGCGATAACCGTGCCAGCACCGCCGGTGCGGCGCGCGCAAGCGCCGCAGTGCACGCCACCACCGTCTCCGTTCGGCATCCGCGCGTGAGGCCGCTCACCTGTCACGGGTGCCACGCCACCTGTCATGTTTGGCAACACCCCGCACACGGCGGTGTACCTGAATGCAACACCTTCGTTGACGCCATCGCGGCGCGCGCTGCGGCCCGACGCCGCACCGCGCGGCCCTCGCGCCGCGATGGCATGCGACTTGCGTGAACGGCATCGCATTCGGCCCGGAACCCCACCCGTGCCGGCGCGACGAACCGTTCGCGGCGGTGCGACCACAATGACTCAGGAGACAACCATGAAAAAACTCTCGGCTTCAGCGAGCCGGCTGGCGACGATCGGCATCGCGGCGGCAGCAGCCGTTGCGCTGAACCCCGGCCTCGTCGAAGCGGCCGCGGACTATCCGGCCGTGACCTACCAGCGGCTGACCGATGCGCAGCGCGATCCGGGCTGGCTGACCTACTACCGCACCTACAACGGCCGCTCGCATTCGCCGCTCAAGCAGATCGACACGTCGAACGCGAAGGACCTCAAGCAGGTGTGGGCCTACAAGTTCCCCGCCGACCTGAAGCAGGGTTTCGAAGCGACGCCGATCGTCAACGGCAATTACCTGTTCGTGTCAACGCCGAAGGACAACGTCTACGCATTCGATGCGAAGACGGGCAAGCAACTGTGGAAATACGAACCGAAGCTCGGCGCGGCATCGTTCAAGACCGCGTGCTGCGACGTCGTCAACCGCGGCGTTGCGCTGTATGGCAAGAACGTCTATATCGCGATGCTGAACGGAGAAATCGCGGCGCTCGACGCGCAGACCGGCAATCTCGTCTGGAAGAAGCAGATGTTCGAGCCGGGCCTCGGCTACGCGTTCTCGCTCGCGCCGCTCGCGCTCGACGGCGCGATCGTCGTCGGTACGTCCGGCGGCGAATACGGCATTCGCGGCTACATCGCCGCGCTCAATCCGGACGACGGCTCGGAGGTCTGGAAACGCTACACGATCCCCGATTCCGGCGAGAAAGGCTCGGAAACCTGGCCCGACGGCATGCAGAGCCATGGCGGCGGCGCCGCCTGGCTCACCGGCACGTACGACGCGGCGTCCCGCACGCTGTACTGGGGTGTCGGCAACCCCGGCCCGTGGCTCGCGGCGCTGCGCCCCGGCGACAACCTGTATTCCGACTCGCTGCTCGCGCTCGACGCGAAGAACGGCAACCTGAAGTGGCACTACCAGTACACGAGCAACGACACGTGGGACTACGACGGCGTGAACGCGGCCGTCCTCGCGGACATCCGCTACAAAGGCAAGGACTACGACGCGATCATCCACGCGGATCGCAACGGCTTCTTCCACGCGATCGACCGCACCACCGGCAAGCTGATCTATGCGACGCCGTTCGTGAAGGCGACCTCGGTCACCGGCTACACGGCCGACGGCAAGCCGATCCAGGACGCATCGAAGTTCCCGAAGGCCGGCACGACGATCGAAACGTGCCCGAGCTTCCTCGGCGGCAAGAACTGGTGGTCGATCTCGTACGACCAGGATCGCAACATCGCGGTCGTGCCCGCGCTGCACGCGTGCATGAGCCTGACCGGCAAGTCGGTCAGCTATCAGGAAGGCCTGCCGTATCTCGGCGAAGGTTTCGAGATCAAGCCCGAACCGGGCAGCGAAGGCTACGGCGAGCTGACGGCTATCGACGTGAACACCGGCAAGAAGCTGTGGAGCCACTGGTCGAAGAAGCCGTGGAACGGCGGCGTCGCGACCACCGCGAGCGGCCTCGCGTTCAGCGGCTCGCTCGACGGCCACCTGTACGCGTTCGACACGGCGACCGGCAAGGTGCTGTGGGAAAGCCCGCAGCTCGCGAGCGGCATCATTTCGCAGCCCTCGGTGTATGAAGTCGACGGCAAGGAGTACGTCGCCGTGCTCGCCGGCTACGGCGGCGCGAACCCGATCTGGGGCGGCCCGATGGCCGACATCGCGAAGGACGTTCCGCGCGGCGGCACGCTCTACGTGTTCGCGCTCGACTGATCGGGCCACGGCCTGTTCGTAGCCCGCTACCGGCGCGAACAGGCCCCGGCCCCGGTCGCGCCCGCATGCGCCCGATGCGGGTGCGACGCCCCAACCGCTTCAACCGGACACACGATCATGAATACTCGCCTCACTCCCGTTACCGTCGCCAGTCTGCTCGCCGTGGGCGTGGCGCTGACACCGGCAGCCGCGTCGGCCGGCGTGCGCGTCTGCACGCTGCCCGGCAGCCCGACCACGGTGCTCGACCAATCCGTTGCACGCGAAGTGTTCCGCACCGCGGGCATCGCCGCATCGTTCAACAAGCGCGGCGTCGACGACGACGGCGGCGACGACGGCATCTCCGCCAGCGAGCTGAAGAAATCGCTCGAACGCGACTGCGACGTGATCGCCGGCTTCCCGCGCTCGGAGATCGCCGACGGGTCGGGTTCCAGAATGACGTTCTCGCAAGGCTACCTGCGCTCCGGCTACGTCAGCGTGTCGCTGCGCAACGCGCAAGCCTCGTCCGGCGTCAAGGAAACGATCGCAGCCACGTACGGCAGCCCTTCGCAGTTGATCGCCGCGCAGCAGACGAACGCCCGCTTCGACCTCGAAAATACCAGCGAGAAAACGATCGGCGCAGTCGCCGCGGGCCGCGCACAGCGCGCCATCGTCTGGTATCCGAGCGTCGTCGCGTATGAGCGCGCGCACCCGCAACAACGGTTCCAGGTAGCGGCGACGGCGTCGCCGTACTCCGACTGGCAACTGTCGTTTGCATTCGGGCCGGGCAAGGAAGCGCTGCAGAAGCGCATCGACGCGGCCTTGTCGCGGATGAACGGCAACGGCCGTCTCGCCGCGCTCACGCGCGGCTGGGCACTTCCGGAAACGGTCGCGCAAACAACGGGCACGCATGCGCCCGGCCGATTTCTCGACGGGTCGGTCGCATCCGCGCAACCGGTAAAAAGCGGCTTCATCAAGGTTTCGGCCAACGAAGGCAGCGAAGTACCGCCGTTCGAGCAGGCGCAGGTGCAGCATGGCAAGAAGATCTACGCCGATGCCTGCGCGAAATGCCACGGCGACCAGCTCGAAGGCAATACCGCCCCCGCACTGAGCGGGGAATCCTTTGCCCCCGAAGGCAAGTCGCACATCACGGTCGGCGGCATCTACCAGTACATGTCGAACAACATGCCGGCCGATCGCCCCGGCAAGATGACCGAACAGGAATACTCGGACCTGATGGCGTTCCTGCTCTACTCGAACGGCTATGACGCGTCGAAAACAAAACTGACCGCCGATTCCGCCAACGCGTCGAAGGCGCCGCTCATCGCAGGGCCGCGCAAGTAACGCTCCCGCCCCCTTCGTTTCGGCCGACCCGCCGCGCCGGGAAGCACTCCCGGCGTGCGGGGCAGATTTTTTCTTTTCATTTCATTCAGGAAAACGACATGATCTCCCGCAATCGCAGAACCTTCATGATTCAGACGGCCGGCCTGTGTGCCGCGCTCGCGGCCGGAACCCGCGCATTCGCGGCAGCGCCGCTCGTCGACGAGAACGACCCTGCCGCGAAGACGCTCGGCTACCGCGCGAAGGCGACGACCGTCGACGCCGGCAAGTTCCCGAAGTACCAGGCAGGCCAGACGTGCTCGAACTGCCGCTTCTACAAGGGCGCTGCGGGCGAATCCTCAGGTACGTGCCCGATGTTCGCGGGCAAGGCGGTTGCCGCCGAAGGCTGGTGCAACGTCTATGCAAAGCTTGCTTGATCCCGGGCACGCATGCGGGCACGACACCGCGCCGCATCGCGGCGCGGACGCCGAACGCGCCGCACATCTGCATGCGCTGATCGCACTCGGCATCGATCGCGGTTACGTGACGCGCGGCGAAATCGTCGATGCGCTGCCCGACGAAGCGGCCGAAAACGCGGATTTCGACGCGGCCGCGTCGATGCTCGGCGAGCTGGGGATCGAAATGCGCGAACACGTCGACTCGCGAAGCGCATGGACGCTTGATCGTCATTTCGCGCGAGCGGCGGACGCGTCAGCACCGCTCGCCGATGCGTCGGCGCCGCTCGCGACCGCCGATCTGCTCACGGGCCGCACGAACGATCCCGTTCGGATCTATCTGCGCGAAATGAGCGCGACACCTTTGCTCGAACGCGAAGAAGAGATCGCGCTCGCGCTTCAACTGGAAAGCGGTCGCGCGGCCTGCATCGCAGCGATGAGCCGCGATCCGGCCGCGCTGTGCGCCATCGCGTCGATTGCCGCCGACATCCGCGCGGGCAAGGTGGCCGCTTCCGTCTACGTGACCGGGTTCGTCCGCGATTCCGACACGCACGCGGAAATGCCCGCGGATTCGCCCTCGAGCGACGCGGCGCCCGATCCGGATTTCGAATCGTCGCCCGTGGACGACGAATCCGACCCGTCGCCGGACGACACCGCATCGCGCGATACCATCGCCGAATCGCTCGACCACGCCGCCGCGCTGGCATCGCGGATGAGCGACACGCTGCGCACCGCCGGCTTCGCATCCGCCGGATATCGGCCGCTGATGCGCGAGGCAGCCGAGCTGACCGGAGGAATCCGCTTTACCGCGCGGGCGATCGAACGCATCGGCAACGCGATTCGCGAACGCGCGACGCAGGCCCGCCGGCTCGAGAAACGCATCACCGCAACGTTGGCCGAAGCCGGCATCCACGCCGATGCGTCGCACCACGGCCTGTTCGCGCCGTGCGACGACGTCCGCGCATGGCTCGACGCATGCACGACCGGGCATCCCGGCTGCGCCGCCGCGCTCGCCCGGCGCGCACCGGTGCTGCTCGAAGCGCGAACCTCGCTTGCGCAGCTTGCCGACCAGCCGGGCCTGCCGCTCGACATCGCGATTGCGATCGACGCGCGACTGTCGCGCATTGATCGCGCGATGCAGCCCGCGAGGAAGAAGCTGTTCCAGAGCAACCTGCGGCTTGTCGTGTCGATCGCCAAACGGTATCCCGATCGCGGCCTGCAGTTCCTCGATCTGATCCAGGAAGGCAATATCGGGCTGATGAAGGCCGTCGAGCGCTACGACCATCGGCGCGGCTTCAAATTCGGAACGTATGCGACCTGGTGGGTCCGGCAGGCCATCACGCATGCGATCGCCGATCAGGGCCGCACGATACGGGTGCCCGCGCATACGGTCGACGCGATCAACAAGCTGTCGCGGCTCGCGCGAACGCATGCGCAACAGACCGGCCATGCTGCCGACGCGCCGGCCCTCTCCACGCAGATGCGGCTGCCCGTCGACAAGGTACGCGACCTGATGAGCATCGTGCGCGAGCCGGTCTCCGCGGACACGCCCGTTTCGCCCCATCACGACCTGACGTTGTGCGACGTCGTGATCGACCACGATGCACCGACTCCGGAAGAAGCCGCGAGCGCCGGCCAGCTTCGCGCCGCGGTTGCGGCGCTGATCGACAACCTGCCGGCGCGCGAAGCGTGGATTCTGCGCTTGAGGTATGGCGTCGGCGTCGACGGCGAGTATTCGCTGCGCGAGATCGGCCGACAGCTGAACCTGTCAGCCGAACGCGTTCGCCAGATCGAAGCGGCGGCGCTCGAACGGATCAGGCAATTCAGGCACGCGCCGGCGCTTCGATCGCTGATCGCCTGACGCGTCCGTGCCGCCCTGCCGCCCGATCGCGATCCGAATCGGCCGGCCGCCCTCGCCGCCATACACCGGCTGTTGAGGACTGCAACACAACGTGCTGCATATCTGAACGACAAGCTGCATCGCGCCACCGTCCGCGCCCCCGCCCGCTCTACCCGGTCGATCGAATCGCGCACGGCTGCCGCGGCTTTCGCCGAATACGCGCATCGATCGCCGCTGCTGGCATGCATGTTGCGTTTTCTCGAACGCAACCCGGTATCACAAGAACGCATGGAGACACTCTTGTCCACGATTGAATCGGTTCTTCACGAAACCCGCCAGTTTGCGCCGCCCGCGGCGCTCGAGCAGGCGGCGACCATTTCCGGCATGCCGGCCTATCGCGCGCTCGCCGCCGAGGCCGAGCGCGACTACGAAGGCTTCTGGGCGCGTCTCGCGCGCGAGGGCCTCGCGTGGCACAAGCCGTTCACGAAGGTGCTCGACGAGTCCAACGCGCCGTTCTACAAATGGTTCGACGACGGCGAACTGAACGCGTCGTACAACTGCCTCGACCGCCACGTCGAAGCCGGCAACGGCGAGCGCGTCGCGGTGATCTTCGAGGCCGACGACGGCACCGTCACGCGCGTCACCTATGCCGATCTGCTGGCGCGCGTGTCGCGCTTCGCGAACGCGTTGAAGAAACGCGGGATCGGCAAGGGCGACCGCGTTGTCATCTACATCCCGATGTCGATCGAAGGCATCGTCGCGATGCAGGCCTGCGCGCGCATCGGCGCGACCCACTCGGTCGTGTTCGGCGGCTTCTCCGCGAAATCGCTGAACGAGCGGCTCGTCGACGTCGGCGCGGTGGCGCTCGTCACCGCCGACGAGCAGGCGCGCGGCGGCAAGACGCTGCCGCTCAAGAGCATCGCCGACGAGGCGATCGCGATGGGTGGCTGCGAAGCCGTGAAAAGCGTGATCGTCTATCGCCGCACCGGCGGCAAGATCGACTGGCATGCGGGCCGCGACCTGTGGATGCATGAGATCGCGGACGGCGAGTCCGACCGCTGCGAGCCGGAATGGGTCGGTGCCGAGCATCCGCTGTTCATCCTGTATACGTCGGGCTCGACCGGCAAGCCGAAGGGCGTGCAGCACAGCACCGGCGGCTACCTGCTGTGGGCCGCGCAGACGATGAAGTGGACCTTCGACTGGAAGCCGACCGACGTGTTCTGGTGCACGGCCGACATCGGCTGGGTCACCGGCCACACGTACATCACGTACGGCCCGCTCGCATGCGGCGGCACGCAGGTCGTGTTCGAGGGCGTGCCGACCTATCCCGACGCCGGCCGATTCTGGAAGATGATCGGCGACCACAAGGTCAGCGTGTTCTATACCGCGCCGACCGCGATCCGTTCGCTGATCAAGGCGGCCGAAGCCGACGACAAGGTGCATCCGAAGAGCTATGACCTGTCGAGCCTGCGCATCATCGGCACGGTCGGCGAGCCGATCAATCCGGAAGCGTGGATGTGGTATCACAAGCACGTCGGCCAGGAGCGTTGCCCGATCGTCGATACGTGGTGGCAGACCGAGACGGGCGGCCACATGATCACGCCGCTGCCGGGCGCGACGCCGACCGTGCCCGGTTCGTGCACGCTGCCGCTGCCGGGCATCATGGCGGCCGTCGTCGACGAGACGGGCCAGGACGTGCCGAACGGTCAGGGCGGTATCCTCGTCGTCAAGCGCCCGTGGCCGGCGATGATCCGCACGATCTGGGGCGACCCGGAGCGTTTCAAGAAGAGTTATTACCCGGAAGAACTCGGCGGCACGCTCTACCTCGCCGGCGACGGCACCGTGCGCGACAAGGACACCGGCTACTTCACGATCATGGGCCGGATCGACGACGTGCTGAACGTGTCGGGCCACCGGCTCGGCACGATGGAGATCGAGTCGGCGCTGGTGTCGCACGAACTCGTTGCCGAGGCGGCCGTGGTCGGCCGTCCGGACGACACAACGGGCGAGGCCGTGGTCGCGTTCGTGGTGCTGAAGCGTTCGCGTCCGGAGGGCGAGGAAGCGGCGACGCTCGCGAAGACGCTGCGCGACTGGGTCGGCAAGCAGATCGGGCCGATCGCGAAGCCGAAGGACATCCGCTTCGGCGACAACCTGCCGAAGACGCGCTC
Organism: Burkholderia sp. BKH01; assembly: GCF_025685725.1. Classification (NCBI taxonomy): domain Bacteria; kingdom Pseudomonadati; phylum Pseudomonadota; class Betaproteobacteria; order Burkholderiales; family Burkholderiaceae; genus Burkholderia; species Burkholderia sp. BKH01. Next base: position 328,943 of record NZ_JAOTQT010000005.1, read on the forward strand.
GGGCAAGATCATGCGGCGCCTGCTGCGCTCGCTCGCGAAGGGTGAGGCGATCACGCAGGATACGTCCACGCTCGAGAATCCGGCCATCCTCGATCAACTGAACCGTTCGATGTAACAGCGCCCGCTCCGGCGGGCGCTCCGCTTCGTCGCGGCGCCGGAGCGCGGCCGCTTGCCCGCTCTCCACGCCGGGCAAGCGGCCGCATTCCGGCGCAGCACGACGCACCGCCGTGCGTTCCCCGACAGCACGGCAGACAGGCGGCATGCATCGATTCCGCCGTCGCAGTATTGATTAGTCGTACGTATTACAAAACTTGACAAAAACGGAGACAGACGATGAAGAGCAGGACATGGACGATTTGCGCGGCGCTGCTCGGCGCGGCGGCAAGCACGAACGGCTTCGCGCAGAGCAGCGTCACGCTGTACGGCGATCTCGACGCGGCGTTGCTTTACACGAGCCGGTCGCTCAACTCGGCGACCGGCGCCAACGCCGGCCGCCAGTTCGCGCTGACCGACACGGGCATGACGCCGACCAACTTCGGCATGACGGGAACCGAGGATCTCGGCGGCGGGCTGCACGCGAAGTTCAAGCTGGAGAGCGGCTTCAACATCACGGACGGCGCGTTCGGCCATTCGAACGGCAACTTCTTCGGCCGCCAGGCGTGGGTCGGGCTCGGCGGCGGCTTCGGCGAGACGAAGATCGGCTTGCAGTTCTCGCCGTTCGTGCTCGCGGTGCTCGGCTCGGACCCTCGCAATATCTCGCACTTCGGCGCCGCGCTGATCCCGTACGTCGACAACGTGCTCGTCACGGGCCTCTTCAACCCGAACGCGATTTCGTACACGAGCCCGACGATCGGCGGGCTGACGGGCAGCGCGATGTTCGGGTTCGGCGGCAAAGCCGGGGACTTCCAGGCGGGACGCCAGTATTCCGGCAGCCTCACCTATACGAACGGCGGTTTCATGCTCAACGCGGCGCTCTACGACGGCAACGGCGGCACGTCACCGACGCCGGTTTCGAGCACGGTCGCGTTCGTCGGCCGCACGATCGGCACCGCGTATACGTTCGGGCCCGTGACCGGCAAGGCGTCGTTCACGAGCTACAAGGTCGCCGGCTCGTTCAGCAACAACGTGTATAGCGCCGGCCTCGACTATCGCGTCACGCCGGCCCTCGACCTGAATACCGGCGCGTGGTACACGATCGATCGCAACGATTCGCACAATCATTCGCTGCTCGCCGCGGTCGGCGCCGATTACAGCCTGTCGAAGCGCACGGGCCTTTATGCGCAAGTCGGCGTCGTCAACAACCACGGCGCGATGGATACGGGCCTCGGCATCACGGGCGGCGCATTGTTCGGATTGCCCGGCACGACGGTCGGCGCCAACGTCGGCATCCACCACGTATTCTGACGCGGCGCCTCCGGACGGGCGATCGGCGCTCGTCCGGCCCCGCGCCGGCTGACTGCCGTCGCGAAAAAGGAAAACGCGCGGCGCTAGCCCGACAATCCGGATTTCAGGACCTGACGTTTACCCGACCTCAAGTCGACGGCCACGCTGCCGTCAAGTCAGGTGCGCACCCCCAAAATCTGTCAAGAACAGGGAATGCGCGCCCTCTAGGAGACCCAGCAACGTGAACCTCTTCGGAATCGGCCGCGGCCGCCGTTCGTCGCGCGCACTCGTCGGCGACATCGCCGAGCAGGCCGGCAAGCTCGGCATCGAGATCTGCGACGTCTCGGGCCATGTCGAGGAAGTCGCCGCCCGCGTCGCCAGGCAGGCGGAGGTCTGCCACACGCTGCGTGAATCGGCCGCCGTCACGCTGCGCGGCAACCACCGGATCGCCGAAGCCGCGCAGCAGGTGCGCGCCGTCAGCGCCAATGCGTCGAGCGCGGTCCAGAAGTCGCAACAGACGATCGAGGCTTCGCTCGCCGACATCCACGGCCTCGTCGAGGGCGTCACCTCGATCGGCAGCCAGATGGGTGCACTGCGCGACGCGCTCGGTCACGTGCGGGCCGTGTCCGAGGAGATCTCCGTCATCGCCCGCCAGACCCACCTGCTCGCGCTGAACGCCGCGATCGAGGCCGCGCGCGCCGGCGAGTCGGGCCGCAGCTTCGCGGTCGTCGCGGCCGAGGTCAAGAACCTGTCCGCGAAGACCGGACAGGCGACGGCCCAGATCGAGACGACCCTCGCGCGCCTGGCCGAGCAGACCGAACACCTGATCGCCGAGGGAACCGACAACGCCGCGCGCGCTCATCGCGTCCGCGAGGGCACGCGCACGATCGGCGAGGTCGTGCACACGACGGGGCACGCGATCACCGAGCTCGCCGGCGAAGCCGAACAGATCGCGTCGCTGACGGACGAGATCGAGACGCAGTGCCACCACCTCGAGGAACAGGTTGGCGAAATGGCGTCCGGCGTCGAGGATTCCAGCGACAACTTCTCGCAAGCCAAGGACCGGCTCGGCAACCTGCTCTCCGTCTCCGAGACGCTCATCGAACTCACGGCCGCGACCGGCATCGAGTCGCCCGACACGCGCTTCATCGAAACCGCGCGGAACACGGCCGCGGCGATCAGCAAGCTCTTCGACGATGCGGTCGCGCGCGGCGATATCGCGCTCGACGCGCTGTTCGACGCAAACTACGTGCCGATTCCCGGCACGGATCCGCAGCAGTTCATGACGCGCTTCACGGCCTTCACCGATCGCGTGCTGCCGGCCATCCAGGAGCCGGTGCTCGAGATCGACGAACGCATCGTCTATTGCGCCAGCTTCGACCGACAGTGCTACCTGCCGACCCACAACCGGAAGTTCTCGCTGCCCCAGCGCGCAGACGCCGCGTGGAACGCGGCGAACTGCCGGAACCGCCGGATCTACACGGACCGGACGGCGCGCACCTCCGTGTCGCATACCAAACCGTTCCTGCTGCAGACCTATCGACGCGACATGGGCAACGGCAACTTCGCGCTGATGAAGGACGTTTCGGCACCCATCGTTGTCGGCGGACGGCAATGGGGTGTCCTGCGGATCGGCTACAGCGCGTGAATCGGCGCTAACGGGCCGCCTCCCGCGCGGCGCTCGCACCGCCGCCCGGAACGCCGGCCCGGACAGATCGCACAGTGGCCGCCCGCTCCCGCGACCTGGCCTGCTTCGCCGCTTTCGACTGCCGCCTGGACATCGACGGGCTATCGATCCAGGTCGAACGGGCGATGCGCCTGAACCCGGTGACCTCGGCACCGCGCGACCCAACCCAATTCAGTCTCGAGCTACGACTTTGCGCACGACCCACTGGTGGATGGACAGGCGTTGAAGATGCGCTGCGTGATCGATGAATACGCCCGCGAATGCCTGATGACCGAGTGGGCGCCGGCCTGCGGTCGCAAGATGTCATCCTGACACCGCCGCAACCGATGCGGCTGTACGGTAAGCCAGCGTTTATTCGGTCTGACGACGGCACCGAAGGTTATGCTCTGGCTGCGGGATGCTGCGATCGATCCGGCCTTCATCGCGCCCGGCAGTTCGTGGCAAAAACGGGTGCGTCGAGAGCATCAACGGCAAACTGCGCGACGAATTGCTGAACCGGGAATGGTTCCGCAGCCGTGCCGAGGCCAGAGCTGGCGGCCGTTCTGCAACGAGCGTCGGCCCCATCGCGCGCATCGCTGTCTACCTCCGGCAAGGGTCCGTCGAGCCTGAGTACCGCTCAGATTAAAGAGAACTCACTTGCCAAATGGCTACAAGAAACGGCTCAGGTCAGATCAACACTGCTCGCGCACTCTATGAGTCGCACATCTTACTCGACCAATTCGGCAACGTGACAGCGCCGTAGGTGGAGCACCGTATACGTGTCCAGCCCGCCACCGGAGGCGGCTCGCATCGCCCATACGGTGCGCTTGCGTTGGGGCACCGGGAGTTCGATGCATTGGGTGCTCGACGTGGCCTTCGGCGACGATCGGTACCGGGTACGCGTAGACAATGCCGCGGAGAACTTCGCCATCCTTCAACGCATTGCGATGAACCTGCTACGAGAGAATCGCCAAACGAAGATGGGGCTGAAAATCCGTCGCCTCAAAGAATGCACGGACGATCGCTATCTCGCTCAATTGCCTGGCCGGCATGGCTCATGGCGATGTAACGTTTCACGCAATTGCCCCGGGACGTCGACGCATCCATCATATTTCTTGACATTTTACGATGCGGATACTGCTACGCTACCGGAAATTCTGCAGGCTCCCTTATTCACGAAACGGAGCGCGCCCATACCGTTTCTCTCTGCTGCAATAGTCCCCGCCTCAGCTTTGTGGTTTAGCAACCTATTAGTAAGGTTTCCGAAATAAATGTCACATGGTGGTATACCGAAATTCGGGCTGGAGAGAGAGGGACTTCACCAGTGCCGGCAAATTCCGGATGCGTCGCAGAGCACCGACGGCCACTCGTTTCATTTCATCTTTGGACTGCACCGGGCGCATGGAAACGTTGCGCCTCATATGCGCCCAGGCTTTTCCGTAAGAATTCAGGTGCGACGAGTAAGGCGGCAGATAGAACAGCTCAAGGCTTTCCTTCTGCGCCCTCACGAAATCATGGACCAACCTACCCTTGCGAACCGGGTGGCCGTCCAGCACGAGGAACACCGGACCGCTCACGCCGAGCATCGGACGACCGAGACGCTCCCGGAAGACGGCGGTGGTGACGGCCCCCTCATGCATCATGAATCGAAACTCGCCTTGAGCACTGACCGCCGAAATCATGTTCGGCAAGAAGCGCTTGCCCGTCACTGCCACCACCGGCGTGCTGCCTTGCGGAGCCCATGTCGTGCCCGCGTGGTAGTCCGAACGGATGCCCGATTCATCGGCAAAGTAGAGAGTCGCTCCCACTGCCCGCACCTCGGCGCGAATCGCCGGGTACGTTTTGAACTCTCATTGCCGTACCAGCTGCGCGTCCTGTCGATACGCCTGATACAGCGGCGTTTGCGCTGCGAAGCCCAACAGCTTCCTGACTCGCAGCCGAACTGTCGTCTCGGCTGCTTATCGCGCTGAACAGCCGTACCGTCTCAGCCCGGCAACTGGTCTGGTTTACCCGGCCGGCACGCATCCTGGTCCGTTCGGGTACCGCTGCTTTAGCGACTAGCGCGGCTCGGAATACAGCAGTCAGCTTTTTTCAGCGATAGCTCCATGAAGAGCGCAACTTCATCACTTTGAACACCGTTTCTCAATCATCAGAAGGACGGGAGGATGAAACTACGCACATTGATCCGTTCGGCGCCCCTCATCGGCTTTGGCGCGTCGACTGCCTTCGCCACCTAACTGCAGCGCCGCTGCCGGAGCAGGATATCGGCGCTCACCACCCTGAACTGCGGGATGCACGAAGCGCAATCGGCGCGGCCTACAATCGCCTGCCGGCGGCACGGCAGACGCACGACGGTGTGTTGCGCGGACATGTTGAAGGCGCCAAACGCGGGTCGACGCAATGGTCAGCACGGGATGCGCTCAAAAAAAACGGAAGCTGTGCGACGGATTTCCGCGCAAGGACCGTTCAAGATGGGAGGAGCCATGTCGTGAGGCTTCTCGTCTTAGGGTAGCGGTGATGTGAGGTCCGGAGTTTTTAATCAGACCGGGCCGATGGGGCACCGTCTGCAAACTGGATTGAATGGTATAGCACCATGAAGGCGCTATATCCGCTCTGATTGAGGTGATTGGGACGCGATGAATGTACGCGATGTATTCAGAACGATGCTCTGGACCCTTGGCTTATTGCTGATATTCGGGATTGCGTTCTTCCTGATCGAGTCGCCGGTGCTTCGTTGACGGTAATGCTGTCAGTTGTATTCGTATCTCTACAGTCTGCAAAAAAACTGAAGGTCGTCTCATGAAAAAATGTCTTTTCGCCGTGCTGTCGTCCGTGCTCCTGCTGGCCTTGGGCGGTTGCTTCGTCAGTCCTGCTACGGGTCTGGTGTGTCCTCCGGGCATGCATCCCGGTCCGTACGGACATCGATGCTTCTATAACTGATCCATATTGACCGACGGGAAATCGGCCGAAACGCTAACCTGTCGACAGCTCCTCTGCATTGCTAACCAAGCCTGTCGCAAGAAGACAAGAGTACCGCTGTAGCGATGAGCGAAGTCAACGCCTGTTCTGTGACATATCGCGCCATCCGGACTTGCTCGGACACGTTGGTACGCGCACGGTCTACGTGCGTGGATGGCAATTGTCATTTCGTCAGGAAAAACACTTTCTCTGAGAAGCGTTCCTGACAACGGAGAACGGACAATGAAGTCAATCATATACGTGCTGACCGCCGCGATTTTTGCCACGGTGCTTTCCGGATGCGTCATTGCGCCGGTTCCCGTTGCCAGCCCCGCTGCCTGGGTTCCCGGCCACTATGGTCCGTACGGTTACTGGCGCCGCGGGGCACTGGCAATGAGCGAACCCTGCGCTGCTGACTGAGCATCGATTGAAGGAGATTCTTATGAAGAAGTTGCTCGTCGTTGCCTGTGGGATGCTCGCGCTGTTTGGCGCGAACACGGCTTTTGCTGGCTGGTGGGGATCGCCGCAGGAATGTCGCTGGGCGCATCGATACGGTCATTCGTGCTGGCATTCGGGACCGCCGCCCGTTGTGAGCGGATACGTTGCGGTACCCGCCCAGTACGTCTACGTGCCTACTCCGGTCCGAAGCGGGTACTGGGTACGCGGCCACTACAACCGTTTTGGCCGTTGGGTTCCGGGGCACTGGTGATAGTGCCAGCGCTTTAATTAGTGCATAAATAGAGATTCAATATTTTTTAAATATTACGTTACAAAAGATACCGATTCATTGTAATCGATATGGCTCGATGTTGCGTTATTGATGTTGAATGCATGACGATTGGCGTCGTGTACTTTTGTTTCATAAGGAGAAGAAAATGCGTCGTTTGACACTCATCGTAGCAAGCGGTTTGATCGCTGTGGCGGCCAGCGGCACGGCGATGGCCGATCCAATACAGAGTGTGAGTCCCGACAATCATCCAGAACTCGCTGCTGCACAGCAGCTCATCGGTCAGGCTTTCTACAGGGTAAGAGATGCACAGGTCGCGAATCACGATGAAATGGGTGGTCACGCAGCACGAGCAAAGGCGCTGCTTGAACAGGCCAGCCAGGAAATCAGGCAGGCCGCTATTGCCGCAAACGGAAACAGGTAATAAAGCTCGAGTGTGAATGATGAAAAGAAAGATGATGGTTGGATTATCGTTCGTGGCACTTCTGGCATTGAATGGTTGTGCTGTTAGTCCTGTCACCGGATTGGTATGCCCTCCAGGCACCCACCCGGGACCGTATGGACACCGCTGCTTCAACAACTAATCGATCCAATCTGCGTCTTTGCGGAAATTGATTCGGGGGCAGCGAACGACCAACACGGCCCGCTACCCCGGAATCACGCCTCGTACGTCATGGCTATTTTCAGGAATCACGTTCAGGAAGCGGACACTCATGAGCAACCAACACGATGCGGTGAACCCAATGCGGAGGCGCTTGCTCCAAGCAAGCGGCGGCTTGGTGATGTCCGGGCTGCTCCCGGCTTGCGGTGGCGGCTCGGACAGCGACGCAGCGGTGGCTCCTTCAACGCCCACTCCCACGCCTACGGGACCCAGCTACCCAGCTGACATTACCCTATCGGCCATGGCGAATGCGGTGATCCTGGACACGTCGTTTGCCGGGCTGAGCGTGGAGAAGCAGAACTTGAGTTATAACTCGCTGAGTGGTGGCAACACAGCCCTGATCGGCGTGTTCAAGCGATTGGGGCCAGGGGTGCTGCGCATTGGCGGGAACAGCGCCGATAAATCCAGCTGGCAAGCCACCGGGCCCGATCAGACGGCCTACGTCATCACTCGTGCCGGCGTCGACCGGCTGGCGCAGTTCGTTCAGGCGTGCAACTGGAAGGTCATCTATGGCATGAACTTCGTCACCAATACGCCCGCCAGCATGGCCGACGAAGCGAGTTATGCCGCCGGGGCTTTGGGCAATGCGCTGATCGGGTTCGAGCTGTGCAACGAGCCCGATCTTTATAACCGAAATATCGCTGCCTCTGCCGTCAGCACCTATGCCACATTCAAGACGCAGTGGGAACAGTATGCCATCGCCATTCGCGCCGCGGTGCCGTCGTCGGTTCTGACCGGGCCGGCTTCATCCTACAACTACAAGAATTACACGATCCCGTTTGCCAGTGACGAGAAGAATCTGATCTCGCTTCTGACGCAACACTACTATCGCAACCCGGCCACGGCGACGATCCCGAGCATGCTGGCGCCGGACCCCAACCTCGTCACGATGTTGCAGGCACTGCAAGGCGCTGCATCTCCCACCCTGCCTTATCGGATGGCGGAGACTAACACTTACTACAGCACTCCCACCACCGGCTCCGGGGTGGCGGGCATCAGCGATGCACACGCTTCCGCGTTGTGGGCCATCAACTATCTGTTCACGCTTGCACAGTACGGTTGCCAGGGCGCAAATTTCCACACGGGCGGCACCGCAACCTACTCGCCCATCAAGTTCCAGATGCAGAGCGGAACCGTTATGGCGATCGATCCCGAGTACTACGGCGTCTATCTGTTCCGGCAGGCCGCTCAGGGAACGCTGCTGCAGACGACGCTCAGCACGCAAGGCACGACGCTGTTCGCGTACTCAGTCCAGGCAACAGACGGCAGCACCGTCGTTGTCCTGGTCAACATCGACAGCAGTGCGACGTATCAGGCTCGGATTGCTTGCGCTCCCACCGCAAGCGGCGCGCAGTTGACGACGTTGAGCGGGCCATCGCTCGACAGTCTGACGGGGACGCAGATCAACGGTGCAACATTCGCGACCGACGGAAGTTGGTCTCCACAGCCTCCGGTAGCCGCAACCATCACCAACGGGCAATTGGCGATTGCCATAGCCCCGGCCAGCGCCGTGCTAGCCAGAATCTCGTAACGCCTGGTGGTGGCGCGTTTCATGACAAGGCTGCTGGCGAGCATGGACTGTGGGGGCCGTGGTGCAAATAGGGAGGCCGACGAGTGAGGCTCAAGGTTTTGACACGCGCAACCTCGCACGATTGCTCCTCAAAGATGCCGAAGCATCCATTGTTTGGGCGGCAGTCCTTACAGCTCGCTGAGATGCTATCGGCCCGACGGTTGCGCGCTCGCCAGCGCTATTTGCACCACAACCCATGCAACAACGTCCAGGAAAACGGAAATTAGAGAGCAAAAAATTGAAAAAGATGACTCGGGATTTACCGCAATTTCAACAGCAACGTCGCCATCTTTTGCGGCTACTCGGAGCCGCTGCGAGTGTTGCCGTTACTGGGGCTATTGCCGGATGTGGTGGCGACTCTTCCGGTGCGAGTGGGGCGGGTGGCACGGCGGACAATACGGATAATCCGACAAATCCCGGTTCGACAAACACGACTACACCAAGCAACCCTTCTCCCACTAACCCACAACCGACTGTTTCAGGCCCGGTGACGATTGCCAGCATCAATGTGTCAGCGAATGTCGCAGCCGCATTTCCGGCGCAATTCACTGGCTTGAGTTGCGAAAAGATGCGCATCTCCACCCAATTGTTTGCGTCAGCGGACAGCAACGCAATTAACCTGTACAAATTGCTCGGTCCAAGCCTGTTGCGCATTGGCGGCAATTCAGTTGACACGACCACGTGGACTCCAGGTGGTGCTGGCCAGACCTCGGGCCAGGTCGCGCCGTCCGATATTGATGCTCTCGCCAGCTTTATTCAGACAACCGGATGGAAAATTCTGTACGGCGTCAATCTCGCGCAATCGTCACCCTCCGCCGCTGCCGCCGAAGTTGCCTACGCGGCCAATGCCTTTGGTTCCGCCCTGGCTGGAATTGAAATTGGGAATGAGCCGAATGACTACGGCAAATATTTCCCGAACGGCTGGAGTCCTTCTGATTACATCAGCCGGTGGCAATCCTTCGCCAGCGCGATCCTGCAAGCCGTGCCGAGTGTCAGGCTGACGGGCCCAGCTACGTCCGCTGCCGGTTACAGCAAATACTTCCCGCCCTTCGTACAGGCCGAGGCATCGCAACTCTCGTTGCTCACGCAGCATTACTATCGCGGCTCCGCCACCGCATCGACTGCAACCGTCGACACCCTGCTGTCCTACCCCGACACCAATTTGCAGGCGCTGATAGCTGAGCTCGTTCAGCAAAGCCAATCGAGCGGTGTGCCGACAAGAATGGCAGAAACCAATTCGTTTTCAGGTGGCGGCACCAGCGGAGTCAGCAACAGTTACGCCTCCGCCTTGTGGCTGATCGATCACACCATGACCTGCGCGCTGGGCGGCCTATCGGGAGTGAATTTTCACGGCACGAATGACAGCAGTTCGAGCTATACGCAAATGGTCATCGATTCGACCGGTATGGTCACCGCAATCAACCCCGAATTCTATGGACTGAAACTACTCTCGATGGCGGGATCCGGCTCCTTGCTAACGACGTCCGCAAGTGCGAATGGCCTGAACGTCAGCGCCTACGCGATTCAGTCTGCAGCCGGCGCGATCAGCATCCTCCTGCTCAACAAGGAGCCATCCCAGAATCTCGCAGCCACAGTCGTTCTGCCAAGTGCAGCGCGTTCGGCAAGCGCACAAGTCATGCAAGGTCCCAAACTCAGCGATACCGCCAACCCGTTAATCCAGGGCGCGAGTATCGGAGTAGACGGATCGTTCAGTCCGGGCGCGGCCTACACTTTGACCGTCAACGGAAAACAGGTGTCCGTGAGCGTGCCTGCTGCCAGTGCGGTGTTGGTGGCGGTGAGTTAGAGACGGTTTCATAAAGACTGCTCAGCGCGCTGGAGGGTATTCCAGCAGATCAAACAGCAGCCGAGTTTGAGAAATGCCCCGTGAATGTCGGCACGGCGCTCGGAACGAATACGCAGGCGCCGGAAATGATGCAGCTAGGCATGCGTGCGTTCGACGACCCACCGATATTTGCTCGACGCTGAAGCGCTTGCGTTTCGTCGTACGGCTCCTTTCTATCGAAAAGTCCGCCGAAAACTCGCCCACATGATGGCACTGTTTACTGGGGGCCGCTCACAGAACCCTCCTGCAAGCGCCCCTCCGACTCAAAGCATGCGTCGCAAGACGTCGTTACGCGCGATCAACTGATGCTTGATGACCGCAAGCACGTGTAGTACAACCAACCCAGCCAGCAGTGCGCAACTTGCGCGATGCACGGTGAAGAGTTCTTCGGTCAGCGCGCCTTTCGGGAAAGGCGTGTGAATTTCGATCAGGCCGAAGAACGAATAGCCGTTCGGGACCATCAGGAAGCCACTCGCCAGCACCACAAAGATCGTCACGTAAATCAAATTGTGGATGCCGGTCGCAAGCGTTCGTTGCCATCCGGGCATACCGGGTAGCGCGCGAGGTTCGATACGGACGAATTTCCACACCACTCGTAACGGAAAGAGCACAATCAGTAATGTCGCGATCGACATATTCAGTCGAGACAGAATATCGTGCATTGCTCCGCCAGCAATGTGGGTCAGCGCGTAGCCCGCAACACTCGTATAAATAATGGCAGCAGTGAAAATCCAATGGAAAAACCGCGTGAGGCCATCATGGCGATGGCCGGATCGCTCGCTATTCGGCGGATATGTGTCGTTCCCATTAAGCCGACCGCTCTGTTCGGCCGCAGAGCGCGGCTCGCTTGATTGACCGCGGTCTTGTGTGGCCTTTCGCGGAATCCAGTTCACAAACATGCTCAGGTCCAAAATCGTCAAACCGTTTCGAAACGTCGATGCGCGTTCGGCACACTGCTTATTGCCTGGCGGACGCTACACGATTCGCCTGCGGCGAAGCCCAACACTATACTGGTCCGATTATCCGCTTAAATGCTTTGTGCGCTGTGTGCGCGTCATTACAGTAATTGCGTATCCCGGAAAAGTCGGCCAATGGAAGGCCATCAAGGCGATAAGGATTGAGGGTAACGATGACTGGCAGCAGGGCGATTGCAGGAAGAAGCGTTAAGGAAGGTCTGCAAAAGTCTTGGAGTTGACGTAGCGTCGTTGCAGAAATCAGGCGAGGCACGGCGACGTTTACACACAACGGTGCGTGGTGAAGCCCGTGTTAAGGATGCTCTGCACAAACCGGGATCGCGTGTGCTCGATCATTTAACTGGAAACCGAATGCGCCACGATGCCACGCCATCGCCCCGGAGCGGAGCTGACCGGCATACGCCGAACAGCATTCGCGGACTGTGCGCACTGGCTGCCGCCAGTCGATGCCTTCCGGCAGCATGGACCGTTGCGCCCGGCTCGGGCTGACTACGCCCCCATCTGCACGAGGCCAGACCGTGCGGCCGCGTTCAAGCAGCTTCATCAGCAGACACATGCCGTCACCGCTCTACCAACGCACCTTGACCAGATCGCCACGTCGACCACGGAACACGAACACGCGTCCGCTGAACGGGCCCCACTCGAGCGCGGTCGGGAGCGGCCGGAGTTTCATAGACACTCACGAGCCGTTTAACGTGTAGCGCCGCTCAACTCCACCGGTGACGTCGCCAGCGAAACCGTGCCGGCGAACGGGGTTGTAGAACATCTCAATGTCGTCGAGCACATTAGGTCAATCGGCCTCATCCAGATGCCACTGTCTCAGGATTGCCGCAAGCACAACGATCTCCCCATCCGCCAAGAAATTGTCCGCCGTAATAACGGCGGAGCATATCCGCAACAATTTTCGACGCAACCGCGGATCGTCGACCTCGTCGACTATTGCCGTTCGTGTCGCAGCATCGATTCCGCCAATCGATGCGGGATAGGATGCAAGGATCCGATCTTCGAAAAAAATCTGGGTGATCTCGCGAAACTCGTCCGAGGTCAGCCCAAGGTCCTTCGCAGCCTCAAGACGCTCGAGCATCTGATCTTCAACGCTGCAATGGTGTCCGTCGGCCCCAAGCACCAAGGCCACGATACGCGCTGCTGCTTGAGGACTGTTTCGTGGATAACTACGCATCGTACGCGCATCCTTCATGAGGGTTTGGGATTTCCATGACCTGGCCGGGAACTATCAACACAACGACACTTCCGAGAATTTTCGCAAGATGCGGTTTAGAGTCGGGGCGACAATTCCGTTTTTGGAGTCGGTCTTTACAATTACTTTTACCGCTTCTGGCATTTAGATCAACCGCTCACGATACTTGAATAAACTGCCACGAAATGCGAACAAATCTGACATGCATCGCACCGGCTCCAGCCGGCAACCGATATGCCGCTGTGGCTTGCGTGACTCCGACAATCCCGAGCCGCGGTGAAACGCAGTGCGGCCGATCGTGAAGCGTCAAGCAGCTATTTCCCGGAGCCGGACGTCGTTCTGCCGGCGCAACACCGCCGACCGCGCTGTGCGTCCGTTTGAGTCATGTTGCCGGCTCGCCAAAGCCTCGTTGCGACGCATGGAACCTGACATGCCCACTCACGTTTGGCTAACCGCATGAAGCGTTCATGCCTGGCCGTTGTTCTGCCCCGAGCAAGTCCTTGCCGGATGCCTGGTTCCCGGCAGTCCCATGCTCAGCGAACGGAACGGCGAACCGTCGCCGGCCAACGATCCGCGCACACGCCCTCAGGTCCGGCACACCGGGCCACGGCGTCATGCAGGACAGACTCTCCGAGTGTCAGCGACGATGACCCGATCCATCTGGCGGGCGAGGGCATGGGCGTGAAGGTCTACGGAGAATCAGGCGAGGAATTCGACTTTTCCGCTGTCCAACCGGTAGATACCTCCAATAATTTTCAATCTGTCGGCCGCTTCCGCAGCCTTGACAATTTCTGACTGGACACGCAGATTATCCATGCCGTCGCGGACATTCTGCGCAATCGCTGCATCGAGAAGGTTCGCTGCTCCAGCCCCCGCCCTGACTTTGTTCACCGACGGCAATATGGCGCGTGCAAGCGACTGAATTCTGCCGGGATAAGTTGCCCCCTTCGTTGCGATCTTGACTGCCGCATCCACTGCGCCGCACTTGTCATGGCCGAGCACCAGGATCACGGGCACTTTAAGTACGGCGACAGCGTACTCAAGGCTTCCAAGCACGTCGGAATTCACGAAGTTTCCAGCGACCCGAGTCACGAACAGGTCTCCCCTCGCACTATCGAATGCGTACTCCGGGGCGACTCGCGAATCTGCACAACTCAATACAGCCGCGTACGGATTCTGCCCTCCATTGAGCGCCTCGCGTTCATGCACGAAATCGTGGCGACGCATTACACCCGATACGTATCGTGCATTCCCTTCCATCAGGCGCTTGATTGACTCATCCGGCGTCAAGTCGTTCTGTGGTTTCGGGGGCAACGCCTCCGTGCCGGCCCCGATCGCGGATTTACCGGACAGCAAACCTGTGATCGCGGCCGCTAGCGCCGCGCCGCTGGTCCTGCGGAGAAACGAGCGACGTTGCGCCCTCCCCACTTCTACCTGGCATGTTTTCGAATCACACATCAGATCTACTCCAATATTCGTTGCCTTAAGAGATCGCCGCATGCCGGAGGTCACCGCCCACGCTCATGTCGATCACGCCAACAAGCCTCGAGCGAGGCCATTCCGATACTTTCGAGTCGACGCAGCGCCCTACTTCCAACCGTCCGGCATAGGTTGCCGCTCGTCCGCGGGAAACGAATCGCTGCGTGTGCCGTGACCGGACGGCGCCCCCTTCGGATCCGATGCGGATTCCGTCTGGCTCATCTCCTCCTGGACAATCGAATTAGATTCGGATATCGAATAATCTTCGTCGTGTCTAATGTAATACGCTGCTGCAACGGCAATCGTCGCTACCGCGACGGCCAGCAGGACAATGTGAAACCTTTTCATATGACGGGTGTGAAATCGGCGTGTGGACAATGACGGATATGGGTTTCAGTGAGATGCGAAGTATCGCAACGCGTCGTAGACCGATAGAGGCGTCGGAAGCCGACCGGTTTTCCATACCAGTTCCATCGACCGGTTCGATACGAATACCTGATCGACGTGGTTGTCCGCCGTGTTTCGCTGGTCGATGTAAAGGCGTTTGAGCGATTCGATGTCCCGACCTTCCGGAACGACTGCCAGCCATCCAGGCTTCGCATCGAACCGTTTCAACCAGCCGGACAGCGCAACCGGTGAATCGTTGGCTGGATCGATACTGATCGACAGCAACTGCGTATCGGCAATCGGCGACTTCTCCAGCATCGATTGAAGCGCCTGAAATATCGCCCCCTGGAGCGGACACGTGGAACTGCAGCCAGTGAAGATGAACTGGACCGCCGCTACTTTTCCTCGCAGTACATCGCGAAGTCGCCCCCGGGTGCCATCCGCAAGCGATAACCCGATGTCCGGAACGGAATCGGCTGGTTCGATTTTCCCCCAGGGATTGTGGGGAATCTCGCGTGTTTCCGCAGCAGATGCGGGCAAGCAAAGATACGCGGCACTTGCAAGCAGGAAACGACGCCGCGATAGGTACAGCGCATTCATGTCAACGTACTTCCCTCGTCAGATAGTTCCAGAGATCCTCGCATTGCACGTCGTTTGCGTCGAAACGCGGCATTTCGGACTTCAACGTCACGTAGGCCGGATCGATTCCGGTGCGCAACGTCGCGCAGAACGTGTCCCGCGAATAGACGGACGGCGGCCCCCCGCGTCGCTGCAGCGGCGCGAGCAGCGTCGATGCATCGAGCAGCGGCGCAAGCACGCCCGCTTGTGGCGACTGCACATGGCAGTTGATGCAACGGCCCGCTGTCGACGGGAGGATTTCCGTGTGCCCGTCGATCCGGCCACGCATCGATTCACCGTCGTGAAAGAGCTGGGCGCCTCGCGCGACACTTGCATCGAGTGCCGCGGCTGGCGATGCGAAGGCCAGGCCGCCCTGAAAAGCCAGCCCGACGAAAAGCACGCGCGCGATCCGGAGGTGAACCGGTTCTGTCGAGTCCGCGACCGGCTTCGCGCGCGCTTCGTGGTCCATTGCAGTCAGACACCGATTCGAATGATCTTCGCGATGCTCGGAACGCCACTCGCATTCATCGCGAACAACATATAGTTTCCCGGTATCGCCACACCGGAATCCGACGGAATCGACAGCGAGTAGGAATAGTCGCCGCTCCCTGAAACCTGCCGCGCCGCAAGAGGAATACGGCGCTGGTCCGTATTGACCGAGTGCGTGCCGGCCGACATCCGCACCAGCGCAAAGCTGCGGATAGGCATATCCGTCGAAACCGCAACCGTCGATCCGTAAGCCGCGCTCGCCGGCGACGTCTTGATCGCCGGACGGATCGCATTGGTGCCATCCTGGTTAAGCAGATACGGCGGCGTCAGAATCTGCACGTTGGGATGGTTGGTGTTGCAACTGCTTCCGCAAAGCCCGCCACCGGAAGACATCACGCGACCATCGGGAAGCAGAAGCGCTTCACTATGGTAATTGCGCGGCACACTCATCGGTGCAAGTCGCGTGAACGCCTCGGTTGTCGGATCCCAAAGCTCCGGCACGAGCACCGACTGATCGTCCGTGAATGGAACCGGGACAGCCTGACCGCCGATCGAGACGACTTGCCCGTTCGGCAACACGACGCTGTTCACAAAGCCCCGGCTATACGCCAGCGGCTGAACCTTGCGCACGACGGGAGCAACCGCAGGGCCGGCCGAAATGTCGATCACGTATGCACTTGCCTTCGCCACGCCGCCGTCGTATGCCGGTGCACCGCCCAGCGTGAGCAGTTTGCCGATGTCGTACATCACGGCATTGCCGTTGATCGAGAATCCGTCGTCGCCGCGCTGGCCGACAGGCACGACTTGTCCGGCACCCTTCGTGTCGATCCAGCGCAACGTGGCGTCCGGTCCCGCATAAAAGACCCAGCGATTCTGCGCCGCCACGAGCCACATATGGTTGTCGCCGCGATAGGCCCCTGCAGGGTCCGGGCCGATGATGTCCGGGACGTTCGACAGGATCGACCAGCCGGCCTCGGGCGTCCAGACTTCGCCATACTTGTCACCCAACCGGAAGTCCGGCGTGGCGATATTCCACGAGCCGCCGAGGGTAAAGACCGCGCCGTCGGACATGGTCGTGCTCGCCTCGTACCCGCGCGGAATATTCATCCAATTGGACGCACCCCAGGTATGGGTAACCGGATCGTAAATGCTGGTCTTCCTGCTGGAAACACCGCCGTTGACGAACACCTTGCCGCTGGGGAGCAGGTTGAGACCCGGGCAGAACATGTTGTGACCCAGATTCGTCAGCACCGCGTCGGACGCCTTTTGCGCGATCGGATCGAAGACGGTCGTGACGGTGTTGCCATCGACACCACCGGTGCCGCCGGCATAGTCCGGCAAATCCGCCGACCACATCAGGATTTTCCCGTCCGGCAGGTGTGCGGCAGCAGTCGGCACGAGCGGCAGCGTGATCGCACCGCCCCACGACGACGGCAGCGTGCGATTGACGCGCCACATGGTGTTCGATCCGCCGTTTCCTCCTTCGCACGGATACTGAATCAGGCTTGCCTGTGCGGCCGTCGACGCATTCTGGACAACGATGCATTGTCCGCTGCCGGCGGAAACGAATTGCCAATAGCCATTCTCGTATCCGTTCGTCCCATTGACCACGCTGGCCGCGCGTATCGACCACAATTGACTGTTGCCGCTGTCGCACCGTTGACTCTCGATCGCCGCGCCCGCGCCTTGCGACCCGCCTCGCACGCCGAGGCAAAGATCCTTCGATGCCGAGCGGATCTTGTAGCCGCTGACTGTCGGACGGATCCGCCACTGCTGGCTTGCGACATTGCTGCAGGTGTTCTGGGTCGCTTGCGTGCCCACATCGCCGGAATCGATGCAGAGATTGCTGTTCATGCCGATCAGCGAGCCGACCACTTCGGGAGGGGCCGACACCTGCAGTGTCTGCAATGCACTGTTGCTGCAGCGGTCCTGAATCATCCCTGCGCCAGCGGACGATCCACCGGCACTCGCGCAAAGCGCATCGTGAACGGACACGAGCTTGTATCCCGCGCCGGAAGGCGTAACGTCCCACTGCTGGTTCGAGCCGTTGTTGCACGGGTACTGTACGAGTTGCGCGCCCGGGCTCGTCGACGCATTCAGGATCGTCAGGCATTGCTGGCTGTTCTTGGCGACGACCTGGAAATGCTGGCCGTTCTTGACCAGCGACCATTGCTGGTTGGCCGTGCCCTTGCATTCGCCGGCATTGACGTTTGCGAGGGGTGACACGGATTCACCGCTCACTTCGACACATAGCCGGGTTTCGTTGATCGCGACCGATACGATGCCGTACGGTGTCGATTGCGCATGCGCAAACTGGACTGCGAACAGCAGCAGTCCGAATACCAATAATCTTAATTCCTTCGCTCCCGCCCGCATCCCGCCCATAGACTCCTCCCGCCCATAAAAGATTTTCATCAAATAGGCCGATTTCACGACCCATTACACCGGATCGACAAAGAGCGAAATTATTTACTATTAGATGGCATTTCGCCCGCAATCTCATTTCCTGCCGCGCCATCGCAGTCATTTACAATGCGATTCGCGCACGCCAATCGGCGACCAGAGTGTATTCCAAGGAATAATTTTGAATATGATTATTTCTGAATGACCACCATCGATTGCCAAATAGACAAAAGCCCAGCCATTCGCAATGGAAAACGACCCTTTAACTCGGCGAAATATATAATCTGAAATTTTCTCGGTTCGGAAAACCACATTGGACGCATTTTGATGACGGCAACCGGAAACGGGCATCGGGCCATCGACGCTGCGTCACGCCGCCCGCGAGTTCAATCCCCGGACGTTGCATGCCGGCAACGTAACCAGGAATTCAGAACCGACATCGAGTGAACTGGAGACCTTTACCGTTCCGCCCAGTTGGGTCACGGCGATACGCACGTAAGCCAGCCCGAGACCGGTACCCACCACGCTCTCTCCGGTCGCCGACGAGGCCCGGTAGAACGGACGAAACAGTTTCGGCAGGTCGTCGCCGGCGATGCCCGTGCCCCAGTCCCGCACCGAAACGCCCCAGTCGTCGCCGTGGCCGACAAGACGGATGCGCACTTCGCCGCCGGCAAAGCTGAATTTGATCGCGTTATGAATCAAATTGCTGAAGATCCGGAAGATCATCAGGCGGGCACCGCTCACCCACGCATCAACGGCCGGATCATCGAACACGACCTTGACTTCCCGGCATCGCGCGCATGCCCACGCGTCGTCGACGACCTCGGTCAGCACGTCGAAGAGATTCACGGGCTGAAACTCATGGGATTCGATCCGGCTTTGCAGGCGCGCCAGCTGCAGATATTCGTCGACCAGCGACAGCGCGTGCCGGGCCTGGCGCGCAATGTACTGGCGAACGTTTCTGTCGGCCGCGATATTCGAATCGGAACCGAGGCCCTCCGTCAGCGTGATGATGGAAGCAATCGGCGCCCTCACGTCGTGCGAAATGAAGTTCAGCGCATCCTGACGCTCTCGCTCGAGGAGGATATTCTCTGCCTCCGAGGCCCTCAGCCGTTGAGGCCCCTTGCGCAGTCGCACGATGTCGTCGTACTCATCCCGCTCGTCGAAACCGGTTGGTCCGAAGGCTGCCGACACTTCCTCGACAGGCTCGATCACCTTGCGGCGAAACGCACGAATCAGCATGAGTTCAAGCGCGAGCGCCAAGACTGAAAATCCGGCGATCCAGCCCAACGATAGCCTGGCATGATGGATACTTGCGCCGATACGCCGCTCCGCAAGCTGCAGTTCCGTGTCGCGCAACGCAACGATCGGGTTCATCGCCTGCACGTACTCGCTCGTGAATTCTGCCATGGTCATAGGGTATGGCACGCGCGCGCTGCTCGCGTCGCGGATCTGTGCGACCAACTGCCAGGCGCGATCCAGATACACGTGCTGCACGGCGTCCATGCCTCGCTGCAATTCTGGATCGGTCGTGCCGTCGGTCGCATGGATCTTGAGCAGGTCGTACAGTTCGAGGATTCGACCGGCATCGCGCTCCATCGCCTCTTCCTGACTCCGCGTCAACGGTATGCCGTGCGCGACGGCGGGCCCCATATCCGATCCGAGCCGGCCGGCATATTCCCGGAGTTCCGTCAGCAGGCGGGCGCCTGCGATCCGATACGAAATCTCGGGCACCCGCATGAGCAATGGCGTCTGAATCCGGGAAAGCGCCGGTTGCAGAAGATCCACCAACCCGAACATCTGCTGCAGCACATCGGCCATCTCGTGCGCATGGCGCCTCGATGCGGGCGTCGCAATCAACGTGTCGACGCGACGGCGGACAACGGCCAGGCGCGTGTCGAGTTCAGTGATCGTCGATCGGTCGAAGTCGTGGACGGGCAGCGCCGTCACGAACGCCGAGATTGCCTCGTCGGTCCGTTGACGAGCCTCGACGAGAGAGCGCATGGCTTGCCCCTGGCCGGACGGCGCGACGCCAAGCACGCTGTTTATCGGGCCACGCTCGCGCGATACCATTTCCGCGACCACCAGTGACCGCCGGTAGGTCGCCAGCAGATCGATAGTCGAACGCTTGACGGAAAGAATGCTCCATCCCTGGGCGATCGCGATCAGCGATGCACAGATGGTGATGAGAACGACACCCGATGCGAGAATCCAGAATTGTCGACCGATACGCATGACTGACTCTGCCTGACTTTGATCGACGTGCCACTGAACACTGCATCGGCTGCCGATCCGACTAATCAGGCCAAAGCGTCATTTGACGATCTGAATATCGGGCCACATAAGCGGAAGACAATGGATGTCATGACCCGGCGCTTCTGCACTGACCAGTTTCTTGAAATTCGTAATGGAAAACCTCTCGCCGCGGCGGGCCGCGAACGCCCTTCCGTGGCACCTGAAGCAGGAATGACCGGAACATACGACAACCTCGGATCGCGGAACCCGGCCCGATTCGCGCCGCCCCCGACTATTCGGCTTCCTGGCCGACGGCGCCCGGATCGTCGGTACCTTGCCCCGCCGGACCGGCAATCCGATAGGCGTCGAGATCCCTGCCGACCAGCCACTTCGGAATCCTTCCGCGCCCCGACCACGTCTGCCCCGTTTGCGGATTCCAGTACTTCGCCTTGGCCCTGCGTACCGGCAATGCGTGTTCGACATCTTTCAGATCGCTAATCAGGATTCCATATCGCGTCATCAATTGCGTAACCTGCATGATCGCGGCAGCCTTCGCTTTCCGGTTCAAGGCCTCGATCTCGGAATGTATTTCGAGCAACTTCTCACTCAACTGCGGATCCATGTTCACAGCCTGCTTCCCCCAATGTCGGTTGACGCTGATGGCGATTCAGCGCGTCGGTCGCCAGATCCACGACCGACCGCCAGTCGCCCTGCGTCGTCTGGCGCAACAATGTCATCGACCGATACCAGATGCATCGGTCTCCCTCATGGCCGAACCGCCAGTCGCAATGGCGCATCAGCAATACATAGGTGGGCTTCCCGAGCGCCGCTGACAGGTGGGCGACCGACGTGTCGACCGTCACGACGGCATCGAGATTCGCGACGAGCGCCGCGGTATCCGAGAAATCCTTCAGCGAATGGCTGAAGTCGATCAGATCGAGACCCGGTGCGCTTGCGGCCTGCTCGCCCAGCTCCGCATTCTGCAGGCTCACGAACTGGACGTCGGCGCATCGCGCAAGCGGCTCGAGCAGCGGCAACGGGATGCTCTTGTAGCTGGCCCGCCGAGCGGCGGACGGCACCGATTTCGCGGGATTCGATCCCCATGCCAAGCCGACCTTCAATGCTCGCGCCGACTGCGGCGCGAGCGCGCGAAGCCGTGCGCCGAACCGCTCGACCCTCTCCGGATTCGCCCGCAGATACGGATCGCCGTCGCCGAACGACGCTGCACTCGGACGCAGCCAGCGCGCCAGGCTGCCGATCGGCGACTGGTAGTCGATCGGCCCAAGGTCGTCGATCACCGCGGGCGCCACGCCGGCCCGATGCGCCCGCACGATCGCCGACGGAAATGCGCACTGAAACAGGGTTACGAGCGACGGCGCACAGGCAAGCACCACCCGACGCGCCCGCCGCTCGAGCTCCGGGATCATCGATGCAAACATGATCTCGTCACCGAGTCCTTGCTCGCCATGCACGAGGATGGTCTTGCCGTCGAGCGCTTCCCCACGCCAGAGCGGCATCGAAAAGGGATGACAGGCAACGTTGAGCAGGTGGCCGATTTCGAAACGCACGCCGTAGTCCTGCCAGCCTTGCGCGAAGTCCTTCGTTCCCAACAGGAAATGCGCGCGTTCCCATTGCGTGAGCCGCGTATCGCCGCCCTCCTTCATCGCAAGTTCGAAATGCCGCGCGGCGTCGGCGGGACGCTGCAAATGCGCGTAAACGACGGCCATCCGGTGATGCATCGACGCATATAGGTGCCCCGCCGTCTCCAGCGCCTCGAAACAGCGCGCCGCCTCGTCGAAATGACCGTTCAGTCGCAGGTATTCGCCATGGTTCCACAACGCGCCTGCATGGTCGGGCTGCAAGCGCAGGCAGTTCCGGTAGCTCAATGCGGCACGCTCGCGCGAGCCCGTTTGTTCGAACGCGACGGCAAGGTTGTAATGCAGATTCGCGTCGTCGGGCATCCGCGCGCACGCACGTTCAAGATACAAAATCCCGGCGGCATAATCGCCGCGCATGCACGCGGCGATGCCGAAGAGCTTCGACACTCGCGCATCGTCCGGCGCGAGCGCGAGTGCCTCGGCGGCGAATAATCCGGCCTCGTCCGGACGGCCGGCGTCGAGCAATTGTTCGGCCCGCAATATCCAGCCGTAAGCGTCGAGAGCCGGTTTCATGTCACGCCCCGCCCGATTCCGTTGCGGTGACTTCGACACGGCGATTCGGCGCCAGGCACGCGATCAGTGCCTTTCGGTCGCCTTGCCGGCACTCGACGAGCGGGTCGCTCGCACCGCGCCCTTCGGTATGGACGTCGCTCGCCGGGATGCCCGCTGCGACCAGATAGTCGCCGACCGTTTTCGCACGCGCTTCGGACAGGCGCCGGTTGTAATCGCTGCTGCCGAGGCGGTCGGTATAACCGACGATCGACACCGAGCGTACATGCTGGTCCTTCAAACCCTGCGCGAGCTGCGACAGCTGTTGCCGGCCCCGCTGGGTCATCGACGCTTCGTCGGCGCGATCGAATGCGAACATTGCGTCAGCGCTCAGGCGGATCGGAGCGGGCGGTGCAGCAGCCGCTGCCGGTACGAGCGCCGGCTGTTGCGCCGCCGGCTGCTCGGGCTCGCCGCACTGGAACACCAGCGTGCGGACATCGTCGTCGTGGCCGAGCGGCCCGACGCCCTTCAGCACGTGCACCTTCTGATCGCCGCAGATCTCCTGCGCCTTGTCGCGGCACACGCCCGCGCCTTCGAACAGGCCGTGACATTCGACCTTGTAGGATTTTGCGCCGGCGTTGTCCGAGACAACGTAGGCATTGAATCGCGGTCCCGTTGCGCTGGTGCAGGCGCCGAGCAGAAATGCCGCCGAGACGCCGAGAAAAATTGCTTTGTACATGACTTGTATCCCGTGTTGTGTCGAGGTATGGCACATCGACGACGACGCGCCCCTCCCTGTCGATTGAACGTCGATTACCACTGCATCGAGGCGCCGACGCCAGCCGTCGTCCCCCCGCTGCTCATGCCGACGCCGGCGCGGAACTTGATGTTCTCGGTAATGCGCGCCGTCGCCCCGAGCGCCACGGCCTGATACCCACGGTACGTGCCGCCGCCGACGCCCACGGCAATCGTCTTGTCCTTGTCGACCTCGGGAATCATCGTCAGCGCGGTCGCGGCGGCAATGCCGCCGTAGGCGTTACGCGCGAGGTTGTTGACGTCCTGCCTGATCCCGCCGAGCTGTTGGTTGAAATTGTCGGTCGACTGATTGATCGCATCGTTGAGCTGTGACACGTTGACACCGTCAGTTCCGTTCACCCCCTTCGCGACGTTGACGATACGACGCTCGTTACCCGCGGACCCGACGGATACGACATTGTTCTGGCCGCCATCCGTCGAGCCGTTGCCGAGCGCGACGCTGTTATTGCCGCTCGACTGCGCACCGGATCCGATCGCCGTCGAATCGGTCCCGGTCGCGCTGGGCGCCACGTAATTCGTCGGATTGCCGGTCACCCACTTGTCGCCGCCGCCCTGCTGGATGACATTGGTCACGTTGTTCACGTTCTGCTGGATCTGCTGGACGGTCTGGTTGGTTTGATTCAGGTTCTGCTGAAACTGCTGCATCGAGCTGTCCAGGGTCTGCTGCAAGCCGTACAACTGACTGCCATTGACGGCATCCGTGCTGGTCGGACTGATGACGCCCGGCGCCAGATTGTGAATGGACGCGGGTGCGCCACCCGGATTCAGCGTGATGCTGTTGTAATTGATCGAGCCGTCCGGATTGATGTCGTAGTTGACCGCGTTGTCATGCACCCACTTGAGCTGGCGGACGTTGACCGCGTCGGTATCCTGCGTGCCGCCCGCGACATTCGTGATCTGACGTTCCGCGCCGGGTGCGCCGACGGATACGGCACCAGCCGTCGAACCCACGGCCACGTTGGAGAACAGTTCCTTTGCGCCGTTCATGCCGGCGCGATCCGCGACCGCGCCGCTGCCGAGCGCGACGCCGCCGTTCGCAGACGCGTTGGCCGTATCGCCGAACGCGAGCGAACCCGCGCCGGAGGCCACCGACGTGTTGCCGATCGCGACCGAACCCTGGCCGGTCGCCGAGTTCTGATTGCCCAGGCCCACGGCGCCCTGACCACTGGCCGTGTTGTTTGCGCCAAGCGCCACCGCGCCGGTGCCGGTCGCGATGTTCGGATCACCGATCGCGACCGCGCCGTTTCCGCTTGCCGTGTTCGCAGCGCCGATCGATACCGCCTGGCCACCAGTTGCCGTGGACGTGTTGCCGATCGCGACGGCGCTGGCCGAATTGGCGACGGCGCTCGTGCCGACCGCGATCGCGTTGTTCGCGGTCGCCGCCGCCGCGTTACCGATGCTGATCGTATTGCTCGCGGTCACGTTGCTGCCGGCCGACGTACCGAGCGCAACGTTGTTGTCGCCGGACACATTTTGTCCGGCCTGAAACCCCATGGCTTGGTTGTTGTTCCCGGTCACATTGCTGCCCGCCTGGTAGCCGCTCGACAGGTTGTAGCTGCCGGTCACGTTATTCCCGGCACTTTCCCCTGCAGCCTGGTTGTCGCTGCCCGTGACGCCATTACCCGACCAAAGCCCTTGCGAAAGATTGCGGTGGCCGATGACGTTGTAGCCTGCGTGATATCCACTCGCCTGATTGTCCGAGCCTGTCACGTTGTAGCCGGCCATATTGCCGCTTGCCTGGTTTTCGTCGCCCGTCACGTTCGTTCCGGCAAAGTCACCGAACGCGATATTGCGAATACCGCTCACGGTGTTGCCGGTCGAGTTGCCAATCGCGAGATTGGCGGTGCCGTTGACATTCCGGCCGGCTTGCGAACCGATCGCGTTATTGCTCCCACCAGTTACATTGTTGCCTGCGTTGTATCCGAACGCCAAATTGTAGTGTCCGGTCACGTTGTTGCCCGCCGACGTGCCAATTGCATAATCGTCGCCAGGTCCAGAGTTGTTCGCATCCGTCGGCGCGCTCACGTTCTGTCCTGCGCCATTGCCAATGGCAATGAATTCAGTCGTCGTATTGCCCGTCGGAATACCCGCTCCGACCTTTCCGCCATTCGTGTCCGGGACCCCGGAGAAACCCGACGCCTGCCCGTACGCCGCCCCGCACACGGCAACACCGAGCGCAAATGCGAGTGCACTCGCACGAGCAATGACACGCACTTTCCGTGCGGACTTCAGCGACTGCCCCTTCCCCGCTGCAGATGCGGTCTCCGACGCCACCATCCACTCGCCCCGAGACTCGCTCCACCTAACCCGATATGTCTTGTTCATTTCATCCTCACCAAGTCGATTCAAGAACATCAAATTGCAGTGAGGAATTTATTTATTTCACAAGATACCAAATCTGAACTTTCCTGCCCGGATTCTTCAAATATTGAAAATTAAATTATTTAATCAATCAAAACAGATTTGAAATTTTATGTGAAACGTTTGCGCAAATTCAATCTACATATCGAAGCCTCTTATCGAGACTAATTATTTCCCTCCCGAAATCCCGTCCGGTCGTTCGGGAAAAATTCCGATCAAGCCGTTTATTCTGTTGCAGCGCTCAGCTCGTCCAGTCGGTATCCATGCGTGTAGATCGAACGAAGCAGCGCGCCGTTGCTCCGCGACAGATTGAGCTTCTGCCGAATTCGATAGATATGCGTGTCCAGCGTGCGGGAACTCTCGTCCCCGACCGCACGCCCCCACACGCGACCGATCATCGTTTCGCGCGATACGACCTGCCCGACATTCCGCGCGAGCAGCTCTACGATTTCGTACTCCTTGGGCGATAGCGGGACTCTTTCGTTGCCGAGATAGATCTCGCGCTCCACCGTCTCGACCCGGTATGCCCCGAACCTGATCGTAGTCAGGTTTTCCCTGATTTCGATGGTCCTGCGATGAAGCGCCTTGATCCGCGCCACCAGCTCCCGCTCGCGCGGAGGCTTGACAAGGTAGTCGTCAGCCCCTGCTTCCAGCGCTTCGACGAGGTCCGACTCGAGAATGGCGTTCGTGAGCACCAGCACCGGCAACGCGGCATAGCGTTCGCGCAACCATGCAATCACCTCGAGCCCGTCGATATCCGGCAACCGGAGGTCGAGGACGATAACGTCCGGCGCGGCACGCTGGATCTCCCTCAACGCGCGCGTGCCTTCCGGAATCACTTGTACGGTCCATGTGGCCCGTTCCAGCATTGCTTGATAACACCGCGCCTGGTCCTCGTCATCCTCTATCAAATAGATAATCACTGTCTGCCTCAACTGCTACCGATATGGCTGTACACGCGCAAATATCCGCGCCGCACATGATTCGCGCGCCGTCGAAAACCGACTTGTGCAGATGGCAATCCCACTATGCAGGATGACTCGACGGATATCTCCGCGCGCCATACGTCACTTGAACACGGAACTTGATTGATGGTGGCTCGGCTCGCAGCCGTCTGAGGGACGCCATATTCCGCCAGGCCCGTGTGACCTGCCGCGTCCGAAGTCCACCTGGCACGGATCGTGTCCGCAGACTCACGCTCGCTTCTTCCGCGCACTTATTTATTGAATTACGAAGCAATTCTTGTCTCAATTCTCAACAATATTTCTCAGCCGATTTCACAACAATTCCGAATATTGCATCTCGCACAAGGTTTGACGGGAAACTTGCATTTCATTGCCGCGGTCGACCCGATCGCCGAGCGTCTGGTCGGTGTCAATCGACGGCAAGGCGGCAAAGGGAAATGGATTGACATCCGAGCGTTCAACGCTGTCGATGCGGAGCCGAATCGTGCCGCCAGCCAACGGAAATCCGAATGATCGAACCTCGCCGCAGCATCACCTAACACCAGCGTACCGGACGTTCGACACGCTCCGCATTTATCGCGGCAATCCGACTGTCGCGATGATCGTTGGCTCCGGCACGCAAGCCTCTCGCGTCTCGCGTACTCGAGCGTATGGGCCGAGCGCAGCACGAGCCCCGAAGATGTGTGCAACCACGGTTTTCAGCCGATTCGGTAGATATGCGTGTCCAGCGATCGCGATACCGCCTCGTCGACGGGGCGGCCCCAGACGAGACTCGCGATCGTTTCGCGCTGAATCGCCACGCCAATATCCTGAGCCAGCAGTTCGACGATCTGGTATTCGATCGGCGTCAGCCGCGCCAGATCGCCGGCTGCGGCTGCTTCCCTCACCCGCATGTCGAAGACCACGTGTCCGATTTCAATGACGTCGAGCGCCGGGCGATGCTGCCGTCGAATCAGCGGTGCGATCCGGGCAACGAATTCATCCTCCAGCACGGGCTCGTGGACGAAATCATCCGCGCCTGGACTTCGAGCCCGTCGACATCGGGCAAACACCGCTCGAGTACGACGACGGCCGGCAAGCCTTTTGCCATTCTGCGCATTGCCGCATGCGTATCGACTCTCGGCACCACTTTTATGGTTTTAAGATGGGTCGTCGACACTTGCGCTCCGTTTCTTGTTTCCGGCGGCAACGTCGACAAATCGGATTTGCTGGATTCGGGAGCGAGCTGGACACCGTCGACGAAATCGATCGTCGGCAGCGCGTCGGTCAGAATATCCAGGAATCTGACAGCAGCCGGCAAAAGCGACACGTCGCGCCGGGTGAAAACGTAGACCTCGCGCTGAAGTGCCGGTGATTCGATGAGCCGATAACGTGGACCGAGCGGGCCCGAATGCGACGCCGCAAGCGCCGAAATAACGCATGCGCCGATACCGCCCCGCACAAGCGCAAGCTGCATGTCGAGGTTCGTGCCTTCGCCCCCTCCGCCTCCCGATTTCGATGCAGGCATCCGATTGTTTCCGTCCCGTCCGGGAAGGTATCCTCATGATTTTCTTGTAGCCGATCCATGAGCGGGAGAACAGAGTGAACATGGTTGTCAATAGCGTTGCCTATCGAGCCGGCATGCGCCTGGGAGAAATCACCGTCGACGACATCAGCGAGGTCGTCAAGGAACCGGATGCATTTGTCTGGCTAGGTATCTGGCAGCCCGACGAGCCGTTCCTGAGAAAGATTCAGGAGGAGTTCACACTGCATGATCTTGCAATCGAGGATGCACTTGTCGCTCATCAACGGCCCAAGATCGAGACCTACGGCGAGTCGGTTTTTATCGTCGTCAAGACGGCACAGCTGGTCGATGAAGAAGTACGGTACGGCGAGACTCACCTGTTCGTGGGCGGAAACTTCCTGGCCACCGTCCGGCACGGGGCATCGGCAAGCTACGCTCCCGTTCGCGCGCTCGCCGAACAGAACCCGAAGCTCCTGAGCAAAGGTCCCGGATTCGCGTTGTACTCGGTACTTGATTTCGTGATGGACAACTATCAGCCGATCATCCGCCGATTCGAAGAGAAGTTCGATCGTATCGAGACGGACGTATTCAAGTCCGCCTTCGACAAGATGGTCATCGAAGAGCTGTACGATCTTCGGCGCGATCTGCTGCAGCTTCGCAATAGCGTTGTCCCGATGATCGACATCTGTGCCCAACTGATTCGCATCCACGAGGAAATTGTCCCCAAGGATTTGCGTGCCTACCTTCGTGATGTTCAGGATCACGCACAACGAATCGTCTCCGCCACGGACGAAATGCGCGAGATGCTGACCAATGCAATGCATGTCAATCTCGCGCTCGTTACCGTCCGGCAAAACGATGTCGTGAAACGACTGGCAGGCTGGGGAGCGATTCTCGCCATTCCCACGGTGATCTTCAGTCTCTATGGCATGAATTTCGAAAACATGCCCGAGTTGAAGGTTTCATGGGGTTATCCGATGACGCTTGCCGTGACGTTGACCGGATGCGCGATCCTGTATCGAAAACTCAGACACTCCGGCTGGATTTAGGTCAGGCGTTGCTTCCGCATCGCGGGGCAAGCATTTTTACGATCGATGTGTCTGCAAGTTCGAGCCACGGCTCGTCGACCGTTCGTGCCTGGCACTCCGCACTTCCCCTCAAAAAAACGCCGAACTGGTTCAGTTCGGCGCACAACGCACCCATACGGGGAAGAACGGGTACGCGACCAAG
This sequence comes from Burkholderia sp. BKH01, assembly GCF_025685725.1. Lineage (NCBI taxonomy): Bacteria > Pseudomonadati > Pseudomonadota > Betaproteobacteria > Burkholderiales > Burkholderiaceae > Burkholderia > Burkholderia sp. BKH01. The sequence continues at coordinate 358,557 of NZ_JAOTQT010000005.1, forward strand.
GTCGCTCCGAGGTCACTCACAACCAACTGTTACTCTACGCGCAAGCGACTGGTAGTTATCTAAACTATTGTCACAAAGACAGCAGCCTGATGAACGAAGACGTTATCCGGCACCCTGTCGCGGCGTGTCACCACTGCATCGAAGCGCCGACACCCACCGTCACCCCCGCGCCACTCGTGCCGACGCCCGCGCGGAACTTGATGTTCTCCGTAATGCAAGGGTCGCACCGAACGCAACCGCCTGGGTGCCGCGATACGTGCCGCCGGCGACTCCCGCTACGGTCGTCTTGTCCTCGTCGACTTCGGGAATCACCGTCAGCGCCATCGCGGCGGCGTTGCCACCGGCAGCGATCGATGCCGATACGTTTTGCCCCGCGCCGTTGCCGATTGCGATGAGTTCGGTCGACATGTTGCCGCTCGGGCTTGCCACTCAGACTTTCCCGCCATTCGCATCCGGCGTACCGACAAACGTCTGCGCGTGCGCAACGCCGCAGGCCGATGATTTTTTATTTTTAAGATGAATGTTACGACGTGATATATAAAACAGGATTTATAAAAATAATCTGGATTCCGAATATCTCCGACCCGTTCAACTCAAATCATCGAGACGATAGCCGTGCGTATAGACCATGCGCAACATGACGCCGTTGCAGCGATTCAGGTTGAGCTTGTGACGAATCCGGTAAATGTGCGTATCGAGTGATCGCGAGTTCGAATCGTCGTCCACACGCCCCCATACCTTGCCGATGACCGTGCAGCGCGACACGACCTGCCCGACATTGTGCGCGAGCAGCTCGAAGATTTCATATTCCTTCGGAGAAAGCGCGACCCGCTCGCCATCCAGATAAATGGTGCGCTCGCCGGTGTCGATCCGGTACGATCCGATCTTGATCGTCTCCATGCCCTGGTGGCTGTCGACCCGCCTGCGGCGCAGTACGTTGATCCGAGCAACCAGCTCCCGCTCTCGCGGCGGCTTCACCATGTAGTCGTCGGCGCCCGCGTCGAGCGCCACCACGGCATCCGATTCCAGGGCAGCATGGGTCAGCACGAGTATCGGCAACTTAGGATGGCGCTCGTGAACCCACCTCAGGATTTCCAGCCCGTCGATATCGGGCAGCCGGCGATCGAGGACGACCACGTCGGGTGTCTTCCGCTGAATCTCCCGTAATGCACGCTCGCCATCCGGCAGCACGCGCACCTCCCAGCCGGCCCGCTCCAGAATTTTCTGATAGCACTGAGCCTGGGCTTCCTCGTCCTCAATCAAATAAATCAACACTTGCAACCTCACCATCGTTTGACGTCGTCGAGCGCGGCCGCATTGATCGCGACCATCGCACCGATCGGTGCGTTTCATCGTCAGGCCAATCAGTCACAAGGAGAAATTTGCAAAATGGGCGTACAGCAAATCTTGCAAGCATCGGCGCGCATGAGCGACACGCCATTCGCATGACGTGCGGCATGAACCGCCGGGAGAATATCGAAGATATCCTATTTCGATCGAGAGGCTTTTCTGGCAATGGCTTCGTGCCGTTATACCATTGCGTTTATATCACCCTTCTCGTCAAACACATCATCTCCAAACCTGCACCCGCGCCTTCAATTTCCAATGATTGACCGCATCTCCAGTATTTTTCTTATGTACTTATTAATGTAAATTTAAGAAATCTTGATCAGGCTATTTCTGATCTTTTCAGACAGCGAGAAATCAAGTTGGGTTATTGCATTTACCTAGGCGACACTGTGTCGCTATTGTGACAACACAGCATTGCCGGTCTCGTCGAGCCTGCATGCCGCGAACAGGGAAATCGCGAGGCATGCGACCATGTACCAGGCGGGCGCCATCACGTTCCCGGTCACCTTGATCAGCCACGCGGCCACGAGTTGAGCCGTGCCGCCAAAGACCGCCACCGAAACGGCGTATGCACTGCCCATGTAGCCGGCGCGCGCATGCTTGGGAAAATTCTCCGGCATCAGCGCATAGGCAGGCGCGGAGCCCATCGTGTAGAAGAACATCATGACGACGACCATGCTGACGACAACCGGTAGTATCGGGAACAGGTTCATCAGCCAGAACGCCGGATAGAGAAGAACGACAAGCGCAACGCGACCATACACGATCAGCGGCTTGCGACGCTGCTGCTTGTCGGAGAGCGCGCCCCATACCGGACACAACGCGAACGAGACGATGGCGGCGCCGATCGAGATCAGCATCGAAAGCTTGTGCGGCAACCCGAGGTATTGCGTCGAGTAGATCGGAACGTAGTAGATCAACACATACGTGGCGACAGTGGTGCCCATGATCGTCAACACGACAAGAAACCATTTGCGCACCAGCGCCGGCTCGAGCACGACGATCTTCCGTGCGCGTGCGTGTATCGGCTCGTCGACCACATGCCTGCGCAAATAGATGCCGACAGGCACGATCAGCGTGCCGATCAGGAACGGTACGCGCCATCCCCATTCAAGCAGCTGGCGGTCCGTCAGCAGATAGGTGAGCAGTGCCGCGATGCCGGAGCCCAGGAGTGCGGCAGCTCCCTGGCTGGCAAGCTGCCAGCTTGCGCGAAAGCCGCGGGTGCTGTCCGACCCGGTCTCCAGCAATGTCGCAGTCGCGGCACCGAACTCGCCGCCTTGCGCAAACCCTTGCACCAGACGGGCCGCGATGACCAGCACGGGTGCAGCCAATCCGATCGATGCATAGCCAGGTGCCAGCCCGATGGCGGCCGAACCCGCTGCCATCAGGAAAATGGTCAACGTCAGTGCTGCGCGACGCCCCCGCTTGTCCGCATAGTGGCCGAGCACGAAGCCGCCGAGCGGGCGCGCCAGAAATCCGATCGCGAATGCGGAGAGCGCAATGAGCGTCGAAACAACCGGATCGCTCGCCGGGAAAAACACTTTGGCGAGGGTCAGCGTGAAGAAACTGTAGACCGTGAAATCGTAAAACTCGAGCAGGTTGCCGATGGTCGCCGCAATGACTACTCGGGCCGAGGAAGCGGCGTCAGACGGGGACGCGGATGCGGCAGTCGATGCGGATGTGGCGGGCATGCGTGGTCTCCTGGTTCGGATGTCGCCGTTGTAACGACGCGGTGCGGCACCGCGAAAGACGGCTTGTATCGTGTTATCGGCAAGTCTTATCGACCTGGCGCCAGAAAGCGCTCGACGAGTCGGGTCCAGTAGGCCGCGCCGACGGTCAGGTTCTGGTCGTTGAAGTCGTACGACGCGTTGTGCAGCATCGGAGCGCCTTCGCCGTTTCCGACGCGCAGGAAGCATCCGGGCTTGCGTTGCAAGTAGTACGCAAAGTCCTCGCTGCCGGTTATCCGATCGAATGGATCGATGACGCGCGCATCGCCCACCAGCTCTCGCGCCACTTGCGCCGCCAGTTCGGTCTCCGCGGCGCTGTTGACGACCGGCGGGGAACCGGCGACATAGCTGATCTCGACCTCGGCGCCATAACCTTCCACAAGCGATATCGCCAGTGCTCGGATGCGTGTTTCGAGCTGCTTGCGCACGTCCGCGTCAAACGATCGCACGCTCAGGCGCAAGCGGGCCTGATCCGGAATCGCATTCGCCGCATGCCCGGCATGGAATGCGCCCACGGTCACGACCGCCGTCTGCATGGGATCGATGTTGCGCGACACGATCGACTGGAGCGCGACGACCAGCGTGGCGCCGATCATCACCGGATCGATCGTCAGGTGGGGGCGAGCCGCGTGGCCGCTGCGTCCGCGTATGACGATGTCCACGAGGTCGGACGCCGACATGAACGGGCCGCTTCGAAACATGAAGGTACCCGCGGGATAACCCGGATGATTGTGCAACCCAAAGATTGCATCGCACGGGAATCGCTCGAACAAACCGTCGGCAATCATCCGCTTTGCGCCGCTCTCCGCCCCACCGATCTCCTCGGCGGGTTGAAACACCAGATGGACGGTGCCGTCGAACCGGCGCGTGCGCGCAAGATGGCGAGCCGCGCCCAGAACCATCGTCGTGTGACCGTCGTGACCGCATGCGTGCATCTGGTCCGGCTTGACGCTCGCATAGGGCAGCCCGGTCTGCTCGGCGATTTTCAGCGCGTCCATGTCCGCGCGAACGGCGACCGCGCGGCTTGACTCGCCGGCTTTCAGCGACGCCACCATGCCGGTTCCCGCCAGGCCGCGTGTCACGCGGTAACCCCAGCGCTCAAGCGCTTCCGCGACGAATTCGGCAGTCTGATGCTCCTCGTACGCCAGTTCCGGATGCCGGTGCAAATGGTGACGGATGCCCTTCAGCTCCTCTGCGAGATCCTGGGTTTCAGCGAGGGTGCACAACGTACAGGCTGATTGCATGATGGTCGGACCGAGATGCGCGGATTGAATGAATCCAGTATCCCAACCCGAAAATCCGCGATCAATGACGCATTTGGATTGATAATGTTGACTCAGGCGTCAACATTCATTCCCATGAAAACCGATCCTGAAGAATCTCGCGAATCTGCCCCCAATACGCTGAGCACGCGAAGCTTGCGGTACCTCCACGAGATCGAGGTTCATGGCGGCGTACGCGCCGCAGCGGACGCGCTGGGCATCAACGCGTCCGTCATCAGTCGCCAGGTATCGCAGCTCGAGCGCGCACACGGCGTCACGATTCTCGAGCGACGTGGCCGTCGCGTGGTGCTGACGGAAATCGGTCTCAACCTCGTCGAGCATTACCGCGAGAGCAGCCAGCGCAACGCCCGGATGCTTGCCCAACTGGAGGATTACCGGGGGCTGCGGCGCGGTCGGCTGGGTGTCGGCGTGGGAGCAGGTCGCCTGGAGACACTGATTGCGACCGTGCTCGAACCGTTCAGTGTGCAATTCCCCGACATCCTGATCGATCTGCGTAGCGGAACGACCGACGAAATTATCGCCATGGTGCGCAGTGGCGATGTCGATCTGGGCGTCTGCACGGGCGGAGGCAACGACCCCGCGATACAAACTCGCACGTTCCGTGGGCCACCATGTTGCGCATTCGTGAGCCCGAGTCATCCGCTGGCAGCCAAAGGCTCGATCCGCTTCAAGGAGCTGCAGGGCGAACGTCTGATTTTCATGCCCGCCCGCTACAATGTTCAACAATACGTCGACTCGATCTTGCGTGCCGAACGGCTCGATCTGGCGCCGTCCTATCGCTGCGATCAATTCTCGACCGCGCAAGCGATCGCGGCGGCCGGATTGGGGGTGGCCTTCATGTCGACCGATGCGGCGAGGCTTTATCTGGAGGCAGGTAAACTGGTGCCGCTGGGCATCGACCATCCCATCGCTCGCGAATTCCATAGCCAGGTGATAAGACGCGCAGGCGGGCGCCTGTCGCCCGCAGCCGACGCGCTCTGGAAGCAACTCGTTCGAACCATGCGAAGCCGGTGATCGGCATGCGTTACCTGCCTGCTGACGTCATCCGCCCGTTCCGGAACGTTCCGCCTCTTCCATTGAATCGGCCCGATTCGGCTCAACGATTCCCGACGAGGGGAAATCGTCCTTTTCGGGCATGTATGGACCCGAAGCCTTTTGCAAGCCTAATGTTCGCGATATCAGAAACGGCCTGCATGCAAAGGCGGTTTTGCCTGAGTGCCGGGCGGTACACGCAGGGCTTTCGCGATCCGCCACGCACGCAGGCGTTTCTCCCGTTTTGATCCTATCGGTCAGCACTTCCTTGCCCCGGCACCGGATAAAGGCAGCCTGCCGTCGCGCACAACCCAATGCGCGTTTACATGTGTGGCAGGACTGGACAGGCGTGCACCGCATCGCTGAAAAATAGTCGATCGATAGCCGTTCAAGCTTTTACCTGTGAGGCCAACGTAACGAGCAGACGGGCGACCTCTTCGGGTTTCGGGAAATCGACGGTGCGCAAACTCAGCATCGCATGATGATCGAAGAAAAATACTTGTCCGGTATGCCGATCAGGGCCAGTCGCTCGGCCATTCAGGACATCGAGCCACGCGTCGACCCTGGAGGCGCTGGGAATGACGCCCAACCAGGAATCCCGCGCCCCGAACCTGGCTAACCACTTTTTCATGGCCTGCGCGGTATCGCCTAGAGGGTCGATGCTGAACGAAACCAGTTGTAGCGGGAGTTTCTCTTTAGGCAGGTGGTCTTGTACCTGGGCAAACAACGCCCCCTGAATCGGGCAGGTTGCGCTGCAGCCGGTAAACATGAGTTGTAGCGCGGTTGCACGGCCAGTGAGCAGTTCGCGCAGGGTCGTTTTGCGTCCCGTGTGCAGCACGATATCCATATCCGGCACAGCGAGCGCGGGCTTGACAACCCCCGCGCTGTTGTGTGCGCCAGCCACACGAAATACGCCGGAGAGCGCCAAAGCCGCGGCGGTGCGCAGCACGGTTCTGCGCGGAAGAGAGTCTTTCACTGGGAACCTGCGTTGAAGTAAGGTTGGGGCGGCAACATCGGATGATCAAGGTGTCCGTGTCAAGTAAAGCCATATCGCGGCGCATTGTTCTCGGTCGACGTCGTACCTCGGCATGACGGAATTGACCATGACCTGAGCCGGGTCGATCCCTTCGCGCAATACCCGGCAAAACGCCGCCATGTCGTATGCACTCGCGGGGCCGCCACGCCGACGGCGATTTTCAGTCAGCATCGCCCCCGTGAGCGCTGGAGCGAAACCGGATTGACCGGGCTGCGCCGTCACGGCATGACAGTTGACGCATCGCGTCGCCGTTGACGGAAGATCAAAGCCTTGACCGACCAACCGAGCACGCATCGGCACAACTGCTTCATAGAGCCGCCTTCCTTGTTCGAACCTGGCGTCGTGCAACGCGACCGGCGCCTGCAGGCGAGTCAGGGCCAGCCAGCCGACCCCGACGCACGCTGCAACGCTCAATATCAATCGCCAGTTGCGGCCCACGCCATGTGAAACACGATTGAGTCCGTTCATGGCACAACCGGTGTCGGACCATACATCCAATCCTCAAGGGCCATAGATGACCCCGAGGGCGTTGATATAAGTCCCGCTGGCACCGGTGAAGCCATAAATCTTGTTGCCCGCCGGCACCGTGTAGTTAAACGGTGTGGTGTGGGTTTGCCCCTGATTGGCGCCGTACGGCCCGAAAATCTGCCCGGTGTTGGTGACAAAGCTGATCTGCGCGATCGTGGAGTCGCCTGCAACACCAAACACGCGAACCAGATATTGTCCGGCGGGCACCGTGAATGTCGCGGCATTGCCCCCGGCACCGCCACGGATCGCAAGCGTGCCGGACGCATTCACGCCTTGAATGCTGTCCAGCCACGCCCCGCCGCGAAGCTTCACGGCGGTCAGCGGTCCCGCGACGGTATCGGTAAATGCCGTACCCGCGGCGAGCGAACCAAAGACCGGCCCGGCGGTAGTCGGGCCAGGCTCCTCGGAGCCAATTTGCAACACATAGGCAGAAACGGATGCGAGGTCCGCCGCGCTCAAACTCAGGTTGGTGTGCGCCTTGATCGCGTCGTTGACCGTCGGTGCCGAGCCGTCATGCAGGTAAGGCCCGGTGGTCCATACGTCCCGCAACGTCGGTATCGTGAAACCGGGGAGCGGCCCTCCCAGACGCTTGCCGCTTCCTTCGTAAAGGGTACCGATATTTTGCAGGTCTCCGGTGGATGTTCCGGAGAATATGTAGTTATCCGTGAAGTTGGCGCCGCCGTGGCAACTCGCACACTTGGCAGCAAACACAGTCTTGCCTGTCACGGCTGCACTGGTCAGGGTGCCGTCCGAATTCCGGTTGGGGCTTGGGCTATAGACATCGAGGGACGTGACGTACGCAGCCAGCGCATCCAGATCCGGGCTCACGCCGGCTTTGGAATCGCCCAACTGCTGACTGCGGGTGCCGGTATTGAATTGCGCATTGGTCATTAAACCGGTGCCCTGTGCAAAAGTTCGAATTTGGCCCTCGAAGTCTTGCACCTCATCGAAATTACCGGTCCAGTGCATATTGCCTTCGCCGTTACCCGCACGTCCGCGCAAATTAATGGTGCGACGCAAGCCTTCACCGAGGCTCGTGAAATCCCAGACCCGGCCGTCCCGCGTTCCTTCGTTATGGCAGGACGCGCAACTCATCCAGCGATCCCGCGCCAGACGGGTGTCTTGTGCATCGTAGAAGTACTGTTTCCCCAGCAAAACGTTGGCGGGCAGTTTCTCCGTCCCGATGGTGGACACCGTGGCAAGTTGCGGTAGCGCCAAGATGCCATTCCGAAGCAAGGGATTCAGGTCATAGACCTCCACCGTGCGGTCCATGAAATTGCGAACATACAACTTGGTTCCGTCGGACGAAAGGCGCACTCCATCGGGCGCGCGACCCGCTGCAACGCGCAATATTTCGCGTTTGCCGGCCGCATCGAGCACGGCAATCTCACGCGAAGTTTCGAGCGAGACAAACAGGTACGCGCCATTCGGGTGATAAATGGCGTCGGTGGCGAAGCCGCTGTTGAGGTGGAACACCCGGCCCGCGAGATCTTCCGTATTGGTGCTCAGATTCAGGTGCGATGTCACCGCCCTGACCGTAGTCTGGAAATCCAGCGGATTACCGTCGCGGTACGTCCCGCGCTGGATATTGTCCTGCTTGGACGGTACCCACGCATTTGCGCCGTCCGGCGATATCGCGAGGGCGCCCAGGTAGTTGGGCACGCCACGCCCCGAGAGGATCGTATCGGGCAGGGTACTGAACTGCAGCACCATCTGGCGCACCTGTGCCAGGGTTCCGGGATTCAGCTCCGTCACGGTTCCGCCCGTTGGCACACCGTTCACACTGGTCTGCACGGACTTGGTGTTTTCGCCCGGCTGCGGCGCAGTGATAAAGCGGCTGGCGAACAGGCGCTTGCCATCGGCGCTCAAGGCAAGATGACGCACGCCGGGAACCGGAACGCTCGCGGTCTGATTCCATCTGGTGTCGAACTTCAGGACTTGCCCCGTGGCCTCCAGACTCACATACGTGCTGCCGTCGGATCCGATCAGTACACCGTAAGGCTGGGACGCGCGCGGCATGGCGACAGTCTTGACCACACTCAGGCTGCTGGTGCTCAGCACACTCACACTGGCAGACTCCTTGTTGGTCACGACAGCCGTCGTACCGTTGATGGCAACCGTGCGAGGTTCATTGCCGACCGGGATCTCGCCGACCAGGGAATTGCTGGCAGTATCGATCACGGACACGCTGCCGTTATCCGGGTTCACCACCCAGAGCCGATCGCTGGCCCCGCTGCGTTTCTCGACCGCGATGCCGGACGAACTCAGCGCACTGACGCCGGTACTGCTGCCGGATGTAACCGCCTGGACGAAGGTGCGCGTGACCGACACACCGCTGGCATTCTGCGCGGTTACCGTGACGGTATAGACGCCGGGGCCGGCATAGGTATGGCTGGCCGTGTTCTCTGAACTGGACGCGGTCGTCGGGCTGCCGTCGCCGAAATTCCACGTGTACTGGAAATTACCGGTACCGGAATCGGCCGTGTAATTGGCGGTGCTTCCACTGGCGATAGCCGCGGCATTGACGGGCTGAATGACGGGAAGAGGCGGTTGTATGACCCACGTAAAGCTGGTGCTGGCGCTGCCTCCGTTGGCGTCGCGGACCGTCGCGGTTACAGGGTAGCTGCCGGCCGCCGTCGGGAAGCCGGCGATGACGCCGGTGGCCTGATTGAGCGACACGCCGGGCGGCAGGCCTGTGGCGGAAAACGTCAGCGTACTTGAGCCGGGCTCGCTGGCAGACAGGGACAGCGAAGTCTGTACACCGACGTAGGATGTGGGCGGCGTTGGTGTTGCGATAGTGGGCGTGACGGTCCCAGTGTCGACCGCGCTGTACAACACGCCGAGCGCATTGAGGTATTGCCCCGCGCTGCCGGTAAAGCCGACGATTTGCATACCTGACGGCACCGTGTAGTCAAACGGTGTCGTGCGGGTTTGCCCCTGATTGGCGCCGTACGGCCCGAAAATCTGCCCTGTGTTGGTGACAAAGCTGATCTGCGCGATCGTGGACTCGCCCGCAACGCCATACACGCGAACCAGATACTGCCCGGCGGGCACCGTGAATGTCGCGGCATTGCCCCCGGCACCGCCGTGCATGGCAAGCGGGCCGGACGCATTCACGCCTTGAATGTTGTCCAGCCACGCCCCGCCGCGAAGATTCACGGCGGTCAGCGGTCCTGCGACGGTATCGGTAAATGTCGTACCCCCGCCAGGGGTTCCGTAGACTGGCCCGGCGCTCGACCGGGGCGCGGCGCCATGGACGTCCCACTCCAGGTTGGAACTGACTTGAGCTCTACCGTTGGCGACGGTAATGGTGGGGTAATACGTGCCCTGGGTAGTCGGGGTCCCGGTAATCGCACCCGTGGAGGTGTTGATGCTCAGGCCCGGCGGCAACCCGGTCGCACTGAAGGATATCGGCGCACCACCATTCGCGCCTGCCTGAACGGTCAATGACACTGCGGTACCCAGAAAGCCGGTTTGCGTGTCCGGAGGCGTGAGCGTGGGTGCGCCATTGCCGCCGACGGTGATCATTTTTGCAATCGACGGCGTGCCGTTGGCGTTCATGCCAAACAGCATGTACACGCCGGGAACGGCCCATCCGGAGTTGCTGGGGACATTGACCTGATAACTGTTGGCACTGTTGCTGCTGAAGGTGAGCGACAAGCGGCGCTGATCGTTGTTGACCGTATGCGTGGTCGACGCAATCCGTACCAGCGAAAACGCGGTGACAGCCGAATCCGTCGTCACATTGATGACGCTGCCGTAGCTGGCGTAATTGGGTGCGCTTGTGATGACAGGTCGCGTTGCAAGCGTGCCGTCCGCGTTGAGCAGATAATTCGGAGTCAGGATCTCCAGATCGGGATGATTCGCGGCACAACCTGCGCCGCACAATCCGCCGCCGGCCGCCAGCACACGACCGTCGGCCAGCAGCACCGCCACGCTGTGATAATTCCGCGGGACGATCATGGCCGGCATCATGGTAAAGGTTTCAGTGACGGGGTCGAATATCTCCGGTTGCATCACTGAGTTGCTGTCCGTGAACTGCGCTCCAATGGTCATCCCGCCGATGATGACGACCTGACCGTTCGGCAACACGACGGAATTGTGATACGAGCGCGCATAGTTCATCGGATTGATCTTGCGCACGTTCACGCCGGTGTTCAAATCGATGACGTAGGCGGTGTTGCTCGATGCCGCATTCATATTTTCCGGCGACCCGCCGACTTTCAATACTTTGCCGGTGTCGTACATGACGGTGTTGCCATGGAACGCAAATGCATCGTCACCCCGGGCTCCCGCGCTCACGACGCTGCCGTTGCCTTGCGTGCTGATCCAGTGCATCTGTTCGCCCGGACCGGCATGAAAGACCTTCCCGTTACCGGCAGGGATCAGCCACAAGTGGCTGTCCGCCACATAGAGATCGGGAGAACTTTTTCCCGGCTCCATGAAAGGCGTGATTGGCACGCCGCTCAGAAGGCTCCAGTTCCCGGTCGAGGGCGCCCAGATTTCGGCATTCTTGTTGGTCGTCCCTCCCAGCCAGGATCCCCCCAAGGTCATCACCGAACCATTCGCGAGCACCGTGTTGGAATTGTAGGCTCGCGGAATGTTCAGGACACCCGATGATGCCCACGTGTTGGACACAGGGTCATAAATGCTGGTCTTGGAATCGTCTCCCCCGCCTGCGATCAGTAGACGGCCATCCATCAAGTTGCTGGAGCCCGAGCAGAACATCTCATGCCCCGTATTGCTTACCAGGACGTCCGTGGACGTATTGGTGTTCGGGTCATATAAAGTCGAATAGGTCTGAGCGCCCCCAGTGCCGGACTGGCTCATCGTAAAGTTGAAGCGAGAGTCTGCCGAGAACAGCAAAACCTTGCCGTTGGGCAACGGAGAGGCAAAGGTAGGGACGAGGGACAGCGTGGTGACGTTGGACCATTGCGACCTCGCAGGCGTAGCGATTGTCTGATATTGACTACGCTGACGCGTCAGGTTCGAGACGAAATCATCGGCGCCCGCGGGGCTTGTCGACGAGTCGCCGCCGTTACATGCAGAAAGCATCACGGCCATTATTGAAATCAATGGGACTAGAAGGCGGCACATTGACAGATTCCCTTGAATATTTTTATTTCAACGAAAAAATGCGGGCATGCGAGCTAACGCATGCGCGCCAGACGTTTCGCCGGATCAGCGATGAAAATCCGCTGGATCCCTTTGATTTACGCGCTGCTGGCGAAGCCTGACTCGGGAGCCTGAAATCGACGTCGAAAGGCACAATGTCTGGCGGCTGAACCTGACGTAGAAAAAGCCATTGCAATTCACATGGACCGGACGAAACCCGAAGCTCGTCCACTTGCTCGTCGAGCACCCCTTTGTCTCTCATATCTCCGACCTGCAACTAAATCATGATTTTTTTGCGCTTGGTCAGCGCACCGATTGCGCAATTCGAGAAAGTTGCTTATGAAAATGCAAGCTTGCTCCGGCCAAGCCATTCAACTCGTCCTCGATCACGCCATCCAATGTCATGCAGATGACATGCCATTTCTTTTCCGAACATGGGGGGAAGAAAAATATGCGGCCAGAGTAGTCGAGCAACATCCCTCTCTTATGTGCTTCAGATGACAGAATGCAGGTTTGTCACCGCAAAATTAACAATCATGCAGCGGGCCCGAACCTCGAGGCGACACTGCGCGCGAAAGGGACGCTTGCCGATCGGTGGCGATTTTTATGGAACTGCTCATTATTTCTGGTGACGTTATTCGACACGAAGCGCATCAGGACTCGCGACGTCGTCGTGGTCAGCAACAAGGTCGCGTATGTAGCGCTCGACACCGAGGCCGACCGTTGGCTCGACGTGCCGGGCATGCGGATCGAGAAAGCCGAGGGCGCCGGATTCTGGCCACGCCACATTTGGCGCACCTGTCAGTCAGCAACCGAACGACATTGCCGCCTCGGCGAAGCTTGTTGCGGCGTTTCCGGCATCTTCCTCGACGACCGCCGGCTAGAATGGTTCTGCGTTTTTCCAACAACCCGAAAGCAGTTGAACAATGTCCTTCGCCATGTACTCGGGCTCGATGCGGGTTCGGATAATCAATCGCAATCGTCGTTGTGGATCGAATGCATGAATCTGAACGCCATGATCGATGGTATGGGATCCGGGGAAATCTCCTTCGACTCGCTTGTATTTCGGGCTCAATGTCGCTGCCGCCTCCCTGACGTGCTCTTCGCTATCGCACGATCCGATGTTGTCCTCATCGAAATTGGCGAGCCCGCGAGTCATGGCCATCGCGTGTCGCGACTCGAATCCAAGGTGACGAAGGCGATCTTGACCTTGCCCTCTTGTTCTCCGAAGAGTTTCTTCGCCCCGGGCGGGGTCGAGCATCGTGGCCGAGTCAATGCCCTGACAGCTTAGGATGTCGAATAAAAGCAAGAGTACGTTGCCACGATAGTCCTGCGGCAATACTCGCCGTCCCCACAGTGATCTTCAGTCTCTATGGCACGAATTTCGAGAACATGCCCGAGTTGAAGGTTTCATCGGGTTATCCGATGACGCTTGGCGTGATGTTGACGGGAGGCGCGGCCCTGGATCGACAACTCGGACACTCCGGCTAAATTCAGGTCACGCGCGGCTTCCCAGGCAATTCCGAGCGAAAGAGAACCGAACGATTCGAGCGCGCCTCGTTGGTGCCTTCCTGCCCTCACTCCCTGTTCACGTCGCTCCCGGTTACTGCTCGAGCCCGACCGCCAGCGGCCGCTGGTCGCTGCGGCCATGATCGTCCACCACCCGCACCGTATAACCGCCGGCCGTGCGCGGCTGCCAGAACAGCGCGTCGCCCGGCGCGCTGCGGCCGACATACGCATCGTTGACGAACCAATAGAGCGCATGCGCGCTCGCATCGGCCGTCGCGTTGAACGCGATGCGCGTATCGTCCGCGCTCTTCACGCGCATCGCATAGGTACTGCCGCGCAGCGGCGACGTGATGCGCGGCGGGTCGCCATCCACTTGCCCGGCGTCGCGGCAGTCCGCATTCTGCGGCGGCCGCCGGCGCGGAATGCCGGCCTGCACGAACACCTGCTGCAGGTCCGACGGCCAGAACTCGAAGATCTCCGTATGCGTATGCTTGCCGTCGTACGGCGGGCATGCGGCCTTCCCCGTCGCATCGTCGATCACGACGGGTCGGTGCACGGTGCTCACGCGGATCGGCGACGTGCCCGGAATGAACCACGTCCAGCCCTGCTGCGGGCACCATTCGTTCGGCAAGTCGCCGCTTGCAAGGCAGATCCGCACGCGCTTCAGGTGCGGCGGCACCGCGCGCGGCGGCTCGACGAGCGTGCGCTCGGCGTTCAGCGCATCGACGACCTGGAAGAACAGCGGTGCGGCCGCATCGACGCCGACGAAGGCCGTGTTGGTCGAATTGTCGAAGTTGCCGACCCACACGACCAGCACATACGGGCCGAACACGCCGGCCGTCCACGCATCGCGAAACGACCAGGACGTTCCGGTCTTCCAGTAGACGGGCACGCCCGACGGCTGCGCGCCGCTCGTCTCGTCCGGGCGCAGGTGCTGGCGCAGCATGTCCATCGTCATGTAGCTCGCCTCCGCGCTCAGCAGGCGCCGGCCGGGCGCGGCCGGTTGGTCCGCGCGCAGCCGCAGCGGCCGGAACTCGCCGCGATTCGCGAGCATTGCGTAGAGCGCCGCGAGATCCTGCATCGTCACTTCGCCGCCGCCGAGCACGAGCGCGAGCCCGTAGTGCTGCGCGCTCGCGAGCCGGCGCACGCCGGCTTCCTGCAGGAATCCATACAAATCGGGCGACTTGAGCTGCGACGCGACCCACACGGCCGGCACGTTGCGGCTGCGGTTCAGCGCATCGGTCGCGGTGATCGGCCCGAGGAAATGGCCGTCGAAATTCTCCGGCGCATACGGGCCGAACGCGGTCGGCACGTCGCGCAGCACGGTCTGCGGATGCAGCACGCCCTGGTCGAAACCGAGCGCATAGATGAACGGCTTGAGCGTCGAGCCCGGCGAGCGCCGCGCGAGCGTGCCGTTCACCTGCCCGTCGATCGTGCGATCGAAGAAGTTCGCGGAGCCGACCAGCGCCTTCACGCCCATGTCGCGCGTATCGACGAGCAGTGCGGCTGCATTGCGCACGCCGCGCGTGTCGTTGCGAGCGACGTAGCGCGCGATCTGCCGTTCGAGCGTGCGCTGCAGATCGAGATCCAACGTCGTCACGAGCCGCGCGCCGGCGTCGTTCGTGTCGTCGGCGTTGCCCGATGTCGTGCGCCATGCGTTGCGCACGGCAAGCGCCTGGTCGACCGCGTGCGGTGCGTCGAACGGCAGCGCCGACAGCGGCCGCATCGCCAGCGGCAACGCGAACAGCGGCTTGAGCGACGCATCGCGCGGGTGCTTCGTCAGCCAGCGTGCGTATAGCCGGTTGCGCGACGCGGCCAGCACGCGATTGATCTCGTCCTGCCCGCCGCGCACGCGCCGCGCCGGGTCCTGCGGAATCACCGCGAGCGCGAGCGCCTCGGGCAACGTCAGCGCGTCGGGCATCCGGTCGAAATAGACGACGCTCGCGGTGCCCGCGCCTTCGACATTGCGGCCGTATGGCGCATCGTTCAGATAGGCTTCGAGAATCTGCCGCTTCGAGTAGAAAAGTTCGAGCTGCACCGCGCGCGCGACCTGCTCGAGCTTGCCGGCCGGCGTGCGCGTGTTCAGCCGCCACAGCGAGCGCGCGAGCTGCATCGTCAGCGTCGATCCGCCCTGCGGATTGCCGCCGCGCACGTACGTGATCCACGCGCCGCGCGCGAGCCCGTACGGGTTGAAGCCCGGATGCCACCGGAACCAGCGGTCCTCGTGCAGCATCACGGCTTCGACGAGCTGCGGCGACATACGGTCGAGCGGCACCCACAGCCGGTAGCGATCGTCCTTCGCTAGCGTCAGGCGCAGCAGCCGGCCATGCGCGTCGACCACCGCGACCGACGACGGCTTCCAGTCGCACAGCGGCGGGTGCGGCCATAGCCGGCATACGGCCAGCGCGCCGAACACGAGCAGCGCGCCGGCGATCCAGTTCTGCCAGCGATGCAGCCAGCGGCCGGCGCCATGCAGCGCCCGCCGGAGCACGGATGCGTCAGCCACGCGTGAGCGCTCCTCGCATCCGGCGCGGCATGCAAGGCCGGTGCAGCCGCATCGTCATCGCACGCGCTCCACCGTCAGCGTCGTGCCGCCCGGCGCCTGCGCCTGCACGCGGCGGTCGTACATCGACTCGCCGTACGCGGGCGGCGCGACGAAACGGCCCGCGTTGCTCGCCTTGATCCGGTAGACGAACTCGCGCACGTCGGTCGTCGCGGTGCCGTAGATCACCACGCGATCCTCGCGCACGTCCGCGAACTGCGGCTGCCACGTCGAACCCGTCACGCCGATCGGCGAGCGCCATGGTGCATCGGCCGCCGGCGCCGACGCGCCGCCGTCGCCATTGCCGTCGCCGTCCTGCGCGTCGGTCGCGGGCGGCGGCGCGATCACCGGATCGAAGCCGCCCGGCAGCAGGTCGACGATCGCGATGTTGCCGACGTTCGCCGAACCCGTCGCGCGGATCTTCAGGTGTACGTCGATTTCCTGGCCGAGCGTGATCCTGTCGAGCGGCTTGCCGTTAGTGTCGGTGTAGTCGCGCACGATCTCGAGCCCGTTCTTGATCGCCTTCGTCGACGTGCCGCGGTCGTAGCCCGACTGGCTTGCAACCCACCACGCGGGCAGCGCACTGCCGTTCACGAAGTCGACGCGCGACGCACCGGCCGCCCACGTGCCCGAGCGCACGAGGTTCGCCTGGATCGAAGACACGTCCTTCGGCGCGGCGCCCGCACGCACCTCGTCGATCGCGAGTTGGTCGAGCTGGCCCACGTTCGACGCCGCATACGCATCGAGCGCGAGGATCGTCATCGCCGACGACAGCGTGTTGTAGCGGTTGTCGACCAGCGGCGCGGCGATGTTGTCCATCGCACGCGGCGACAGCTTGCGCACGCGCTCCGGGAAGTGCTTCGCGAGCAGGTACAGCACGCTCGCGTCGCGCGTCAGCGGATCGATGTAGTAGCCGGTCACGTAACCGCCGTCGGACGCACGCTTGCGTTCGAGCAGCGCCTGCGGGCCCGCGATCAGCGCGGCGGCCTCCTTTTCCTGCTTCAGCAGTTGATACGACGCGGCCAGCCACGCGGCCGCGAGATCGTTCTTCCAGTCGTTCGGATACGCATCCTGCAGGCGCTTCTGCACGGCCGCGAGGCTGTTGGTCGTCACGTTGCCCTGGCGCGTCAGCAGGTACACCGCGTACGCGCGCTGCCGCAGCAGGTCGAGCGAGCCGAGCGAATCGTTCGCCGCGAGCTTCTGCAGATACTGGTTGCCCGCGTCGAGCATATCCTTCGGCACGGCCGTGCCGCGCTCACGCGCGTCGAGCAGCACGTGCATCGCGTACGCGGACACGAACGGATCGGCATCGGGCGTCGCGCTCCACAGGCCGAAGCCGCCCTGCGCGTTCTGCCGGCTGCGCAGCACACCGAGGAACTGCGTGATTGCGCTGGCATTTGCTGCATCGGCGCCGGCTTCGGGCGCATGCATCGCGCTCGTCAGCGCACGCACCGACAGCCACTTCGACGCGAACACGCGCGGTACGGCCGCGCTCACCATCTGCTCGCTGCAGTAATGGTCGAAGTTGACGAGATACGACGACAACCCTTCGGACAGCACGAGCGGCGCGGTCGAGATGCTCGCGTCGCGCGACGCATACGCGTCGTACATCGGCCGCAGGTTCGGCACGCTCGCCTTCTTGCCGGCATCCAGCCGCGCGATGTCGAGCTGCGTGCGGAACGCGGCCGCCGGCCGCACCGACACGTCGACGCGCTGCTGCGCACCCTTCGCGCCGTAGCGCGCGCCGAACGACAGCATGCCCGAGCCGAGCGTGTCGGTCGCCTTCACGCGGAACAGCGCGACGCCCTCGTGCTGCGGCGCGAGCGCGACGTTCCGCGTCGCCGGCCCGATCACCTGCAACTGCGGGCCCGTCTTCAGCGTGACCGCGACCGGCACCGGCTGGCTGCCGACGCCCGTCAGGTTGTTCGCGACGCCGACGCTGACGTCGGCCTCGTCGCCCGGTGCAAGCGTCGTCGGCACGTTCGGCGACAGCACGAAATCGCCGCGCACCGTCGTCGCGCCTTCGAACGTGCCGACCAGGTCCGGCGACACCGACACGGCCATCACACGCAGTTTCCCGTTGAAGTAGTCGGGCACCGTGTAGCTCACACGCGTGTCGCCGTTCACGTCGACGATCCCCGACCAGTAGACGACCGGCTTGTCGCGCTTGCGCTTGAACGGGTTCAACTGGCGGCCGATCGCGTCGTCGGCGTCGCCGCCGGGCGCGGCCATCGCCATCAGCTTCTCGAAGTCCGGCAGGATCAGGTCGAGAATCTGCGACGTGCCGACTTCGAGCATCCGCTTGCGGAAGAAGAACTTCAGCGGATCGCCGAGCTTGTAGCGCGCCACCTGCAGGATGCCTTCGTCGACGGCGAACACGACGACCTTCGCGGGTTTCGCCGAATGCACGGTGAAGGTGGCGGTTTCGCCCGGCTTCACGAGCGCCGGCGCATCAATGGTCAGCGCATTGCGGCGCGCGTCGAGGTTCACCGAGAACGGCACGACGCCGTAGCTCAGCGGGCTCATGAAGATCTCGTCCGACGACGGATCGCGGATGTACTGCACGTTGATGTAGCCGTTGCCTTCGAAGCCGGCCGGCACCGTGATGTGCTGGATCGAGCTCGTCGTGTCCGCATGGAACCATGCGTGCGCATACACCTTGTCGCGCTCGATCGTGATCAGGCCGCTGCCCGCGTAAGGCGCGCGGATCGCGATCTCGACCTGCTCGCCCGGCTTGTAGTCGTGCTTCGCGAGGCTCACCTGCAGCTCGGCGTTGCGGTCGAGCGAACGCGTGACGTTCGCGTCGCCCGTGACCGAATACTCGATCCGGTTCACCGCGGTGCCGTCCGCGCGGCGGATCACGAGCGCATAGCTGCCCGGCTTGTCGGTGCGCAGCGCGAAGTCGAGCCCGGCAGCCGGAATCGTCAGCGGCTTCTCGTCGACCGGCACTTCCTTCAGCCGCGAATCGTATTTGTACGCGCCGGAATCCTGCTTGGTCAGCACCGACACGTAGCGTTCCTCGACGAGTTGCGCGCGCAGGTCCTTCACGTCGATCGCCTTCGCGCCCGGGTCGATCGCGACGAGCCGCACCGTGCGCGGGCTGCCGCGTTTCACATAGCCGAGATCGTCGACCGACTTGTAGCCGACGAGCCAGTCGTTGTTCGACACGAGCGTCTGCGCGTTCGCGGCGACGTTGCGCCCGCCTTCCGCTTCATATGCCTTCGCCTGGAAGTAGAGCTGGTAGGTCGCGTCCGCGTACTTGTCGAGGTCGAGATCGAACTCGGCATGGCCGTGGTCGTCGGTCGTGCCGTCCTGCAGCGTCGTCGTATAGCCTTCCTTCGCGCGGCGTGCGTCGAAGAAGCGATAACCCTGCCAGCTGCGGAACGACGGCCATACCGGGCGCAGCGTCAGCGTCGCCGCGACGCGGCGTTTCTCCGCCGGCGTGCCGAACAGGTTCTGCGCATCGACGATGCCCTTCAGCCCCTTCGGCTTCACCCATCCTTCGACGACCTGCTGCGACAGCTTCGCGTCGACCTTCATCCGGTCGGGCAGGAACTCCTTCACCTGCACCGTCGTGCTGCCGATCGGCTCGGCGCCCGGCTGGCCGTCCTTGACGATGTACAGGTTGACCGTCCACGTGCCGGTCGGCGACGTTTCGGCCGTCGTATAACCAAGCTCCGTGAAGCCCGTCGCATCGACGGTCACCGGCTTGCGCTCGACGGTGATCCCGCGCGGGTCGACGATCTCCGCCTGCAGCGGCACGCCGGCCGGGCTGCGCGCCCAGCTCGCCGCGCGCACGATCAGGCCGATGTGGAACGGATCGCCGGGCCGGTACAGGCCGCGATCCGAGAACAGGTATGCGGACAGCTGCCCCTGGCCCGTCGCGTTGCGTTCGCCGTCGACGTCGAAGCGCGAGAAATCGAGCTGGCGATCGCGGCCGGCCACCGGCAGGAACGACAGGTCGCCGTCCTTCTTCACGACATACAGTTGCGGACGCTTCTCGCGGTCGAGCCCCTTGAACGCGGGGAAATGCACGACGCCGTCGGCGCTGGTGGTCTGCGAGAACAGCGTCTGGCCGTTCACCGCGAGCACCGACACGGTTGCGCCCGCAACCGGACGGCCGTTGCGGATCGACTGGATGAACACGTCCTGGCTGCCGTCCAGCGCGCGCTTGACCAGCATCCCGAGATCGGTCACGACGATCAGGCGCGTGTCGCCGAGCGCGTGGTCGCTGTCATCACTGTTGCCGTTGCTGTCGCCCGAATCGGCGTTGTCGGACTGATCCTGGCTACTGTCGCCCGACGAAGCATCGCCATCCTTCGCATCGTCGGCCTTCTTCTCGGCCGCCGGATCGTATTTCGACAGGTGCAGCAGGAACACGCCGCGCTTGCCGCCCTTCAGGTACTGACCGAGATCGACGCCTTCGTAATGCGCCTTGCCGGGGTCGCCGGCCGGGAACGCGCGCGTCTGCACGAAACGCTCGACGATGTGATCCTCGCTGAACGAATACGACAGCTCGGGCCGCGCGTACGTGCCGTTGTTGAAGCTCACCAGATGCTGGAGCTGGTCGGGCAGCACGCGGCCGATCTCGACCTTCATGCCCGGCAGGTTGCGCGATACGACCGACAGCCGCTTGCTGCCGCTCATCGACAGCAGCGAACCGTCGGCCATGAAGCGCAGCAGCTTCGGATAGTCGGGCACCGTGAACGCGGTCGTCACCGGCGCGCCGAGCAGATAGCCGCCGGCCGATTTCAGGTCGCCTTCGAAACGTACGACGATGCGGTCGCCCGGTGTCGCGTGATACTTGAAGCTTTGCAGCGTCGCGAAGTCGTTCTCGGTCGGCACCGCCGCGAGCGGCAGCGGCTTCGACTGCTTCAGCACCGCGTCACTGATGTCGGCCACGTTCCATTCGTACGGCGGATCGTCGTCGGACTGATCGACGCCCGGCTTGCGCTTCGGCAGCACCCACGCCTTCGCGCGCGCGGCGAGATCGGCGCTGCGCACGCCGTCGGACGCTTCCGCGACGAGCACCTGCTCGGGCTCGTAGCGCTCGTTGTCGACGAGCGTCGGCGCGACGTTGCCGATGGTCAGGCTGTAGAGCCCCGGCACGCCGACCGACGCGTGCAGCGCCGCCGGCGTGCCGTCGCCGCCGCGCGCGCTCTTCACGCCCTTGTCGACGTCGAGCCGCACCGACAGCGGATCGCGCGGAATCTCGAGCGGCGGCGAATAGACCCACGCGCTCGTCTTCATCTTGTCGTAGTTGACCGTATAGCGCAGCGGCGACGCGGTCTTGCCGTCGCGGCCGACCAGCACGAGGCCGATGCGCTTCTCGAGCTCGGCCGGATCGACCGGATAGTTGAAGCGCAACTGCAGCAGCGCCTGCTTCTCCGCCGGATTGTCGGGATTCTGGTAGAACCGGTTGTCGCCCGACTGCGCGGTGAAGGCCGGCAGGTCGAACGCGAAATGGTCGTCCTGCATCACCACCTGCGGCGCGAACACCTGGCGCACCGCGAAGCGCACCTCGACGTGCGCGCCGACCGGCCAGTCGGCCGCCGGCGTGAAGCGCAGCGTCTTGTCGTCGGCCCACTCCCACGCGCCCTTCAGCGCGGGCGTCATCTCGATGCCCTGCCCGGCCGGCTTGCCGACCAGCTCGATCGGCGCGGCCGATCGCGCGAACGCCACTTCGAGCGGATGCACGGTGATCTTCGGCTTGTCGCTGTCGTCGACCTCGTAGGTCGTGATCGCCGGCGCCTTCACGGTAAAACCGACTGTCTCGGGCTCGGGCGGCTTCGGGCGATGCTTGAACCAGTATCCGCCGTAGCCGAGCGCGGCCGCGAGCAGCACGATGCCGCCGGCATGCCATGGGCGGCGGCGCACGGCCGTGGCGGTGATGCCCGCCCACGCGGGCGCCGTCCACGACACGTTGCCGACCAGCGGCCGCAGCACGCGGCCGAGCAGGCGCCAGACGAAGCCCGCCGCGCGAATCGGCAGGAGCAGCAGGAAACGCAGCAAATCCATTTTGTTATTTCCTTGTCAAGGACGTGCTGCCGGCTGCGGCGACGTACCCCGAGATTTATTGGTCTGTGACGGCGCGGCCCTGGTTGCGCCGTAAATGCTTGGAATGTTTTGTTCGACCGGATGCTGGCCGACATTATGGGTCAGAGCCGAAACGATGGAAATATGGATGTGTCGGCGCGCAACGCAGGCGAATGACCGGCCGGTCGGCTAGCCATTCCGCCCGCCCCCCGACCTCTGCACGCACTCGCGCCGCGTTCGCTAGAATGCGCGGCTCGACGTGGTTCGTATCGAATTGAAAGGAAACCGCTTGAAACTCCCGTTCGAATGGCAGATCGGGCTGCGCTATGCGCGCGGCGGCCGGCGCGCGGCCGGCGACGGCTTCGTGTCGTTCATTGCCGGCGCCGCGATGGCCGGCATCGCGCTCGGCGTCGCCGCGCTGATCGTCGTGCTGTCGGTGATGAACGGTTTTCGCACCGAGGTGCGCGACCGGATGCTGTCGGTGCTCGCGCATGTGGAGATCTTCTCGCCGTCCGGCGCGCTGCCCGACTGGCGGCTCACCGCGCACGAATCGCTGCGGAACCCGGCCGTGCGCGCCGTCGCGCCCTATGTCGACGCGCAGGCGCTGCTGACGAACGCGGGCAGCGTGACGGGCGTCGCGCTGCGCGGCATCGATCCCGTGCTCGAGCCGCGCGTGTCCGAGATCGCGCGCAAGCTGAAGACCGGGCGCCTCGACGCGCTCGTGCCGGGCGAGATGGGCATCGTGCTCGGCGCCGCGCTGGCTGACGCGCTGCACGTGAAGATCGGCGACCGCATCACGTTCTTCGCGCCCGGCAACAGCGCGCGCATCGGCGATGCGCTGCCGCGGTTCCGGCAGTTCAACGTGGTCGGCACGTTCGAGTCGGGCCACTATCAATACGACAGCGCGCTTGCGTACATCCACATCAGCGATGCGCGGAAGCTGTTCAACGTGCCCGCGCCGACCGGCATCCGGTTGCGTCTCGACGATCTGCAGCGCGCGCCGGACATCGCGCTGGCGCTGTCGCGCACGCTGTCGGGCGATCTTTATATCCGCGACTGGACGCGGCAGAACCGCACGTGGTTCGAAGCCGAGCGACTTCAGAAGCGCATGCTGTCGCTGATCCTGATGCTGATCGTCGCGGTCGCCGCGTTCAATCTCGTGTCGTCGCTGGTGATGACCGTCACGCAGAAGCAGGGCGACATCGCGATCCTGCGCACGCTCGGCGCGCCGCCCGGGTCGATCACGAAGATCTTCGCGATCCAGGGGATGACGATCGGCCTCGCCGGCACGCTGGCGGGCGTCGCGCTCGGCTGCGCGATCGCGGTCAGCATCCCGTGGGTGCTGCCGGCGATCGAGCAGTTGCTCGGCATCCGCTTCCTGACGCCGTCCGTGTATTTCCTCAGTTCGCTGCCGTCGAAGCTCGCGGCGATCGACGTGATCGAGATCGCCGCGGCCGCGTTCCTGATGTCGTGCGTCGCGACGCTGTACCCGAGCTGGCGTGCCGCGCGAGTGCGGCCGGCCGAAGCGCTGCGCGACGAATAGGCGCGGCGTCCGGCGCGGGCGTTACGCGATGTCGTGGAAACCGACGCTGTTGCCGTCGTCCGGCGTGACCGAAATCGTCATGGCCCTCTCCCTCCTTTCAGACTGTTTTTGATTGTTTGCGGATGGATGCGAGCGAAGTTGACACCGATTCCGCAAGGATTGGTGGCCGCGTGCCGTGCACACACATCGAAACTTTGTTTGACACAAACTAAAAAAGTTTGACACGTAGATTTCACTGAGATAAGTTTGCGCAAGCTTCCGGAAAGAAATCCGGCCAGCCATGCCGACACGCGTCGCGCTTTCCTGCCGTTGCAGCACCGTCGTTCGCAACACCCCCGCCTCATCGCATCGTGCCGTTCCGTTTCATCTGAAACCTGAAGGAAGGTCGGGCATGCCCACATTTGATTCGCACTCCTGCATTGATATCGCGCTGCCGGCACCGCTTCGACCGCGCGGCCCGAACCGACCGCCTCGCTGACGCTTTCCGGTCGGGGCGATGCAGTCGCCCCGACGCTCGCCGGTTTGCGCGCCGCATCACGCGCGCCGACACCGGCCGTGACATCCGGGCGTCTCGCCCGGCGCTTTCGAAGGTGCAGTTCCGCTTCATCCGATGCAGCACCCGGCCGGGCCGCAGGGGGCATATCGCGGGCCGGCCGGTTCCGGACAAACACAACAACGAGGTCGACAATGAACATTCATCGAACCGGATTGCGGCGCGCATGGCTTCCCGCGCTCGTTGCTGCCGCGACGCTCGCCGCGTGCGGCGGCGACGACGGCGGCAGCGTGGTGGGTGCATCTGCGCTCGCGCAAGGCCAACAGGAGGGGGCCGCCGCATCGGCGGCCGATACGCAGTCGCTGGCGTCACGCATCTCGCCGTCCGGCGTCCCGTACGCCAACCCGGCCAGCGGCGGGCGCTACCGGCCCGTGATCGCGAACGGCCAGGTGCAGCCGTCGCTGTCGGGCGGCACGATCGAGGAGAACGCGTGGGTCGACACGCCGGTCGATTCCGACGGCGACGGCACGCGCGACCGCGTCCACGTGCGCATCGTGCGCCCGGCCGAAACCGCGAACGGCGCGCGCACGCCCGTCATCGTGCTCGCGAGCCCGTACTACGCAGGGCTCGCCGACAGCCCGAACCACGACGTCGA
Source organism: Burkholderia sp. BKH01 (assembly GCF_025685725.1). Classification (NCBI taxonomy): domain Bacteria; kingdom Pseudomonadati; phylum Pseudomonadota; class Betaproteobacteria; order Burkholderiales; family Burkholderiaceae; genus Burkholderia; species Burkholderia sp. BKH01. The sequence goes on from NZ_JAOTQT010000005.1 coordinate 383,406, forward strand.
CGTCGAGCTCGACGGCACGCCGCATCCGGCCGCGAGCGCCTCCGCATCGGCATCGACGTCCGCGCGCATCATGGCCGCCGCGCCGCAGACGCGGATGCTGCAGCAGGTCGAAGCGGCCGCCGCCGGGCGCTCGTGGATCGAAGGCTACTTCGTGCCGCGCGGCTTCACGATCGTCTATGCGGATTCGCTCGGCACCGCCGGCTCGGACGGCTGCCCGACGATCCTCACGCGCGACGAATCGGTCGCGATGGCGTCGGTGATCCGCTGGCTCGGCCGCGACGCCACCGCGAAGGACGCGAGCGGCAAGACCGTCGTTGCAAACTGGTCGACGGGCCACGTCGGCATGTACGGCGTGTCGTACGACGGCACGCTGCCGAAGATGGTCGCGAGCCTGCGCACGCGCGGGCTCGATGCGATCGTGCCGGTCGCCGGGTTGTCGAACATGTACGGCTATTACCGCTCGGGCGGGCTCGTGCGCGCGCCGGAAGGCTATCAGGGCGAGGACGTCGACGTGTATATCAAGGCGCTGCTGACAAACGCGCATCCTGAGCGCTGCACGCACCTGATCGACGAAGCGTTGCAGAAGGAAAACCGCACGACCGGCGACTATTCGCCGTTCTGGGCCGCGCGCGACATCCCGACCGCGTTCGCGGTCGCGCCGGCACTCGTCGCGCAGGGGCTGACCGACGACAACGTGCGTGTCGACCAGTCGACGTCGTGGTATCTCGCGATGCGGCGCCAGGGCGTGCCGACGCAGCTTTGGCTGCATCGCCTGAAGCACACCGATCCGACGCGCGTGCCGGCGATGGCCGATGCGTGGACCGCGGAGGTGAACCGGTGGTTCACGCGCTACCTGATCGGCTTTGACAACGGCGTCGAACACGATCCGCGCGCGGTGATCGAGCAGGCGGACGGCAAGCTGCTGAAGGAAGCCGACTGGGCCGCGCGCCATGCGACGCCGGTTTCGTATTTCGCGGGCGGCGACGGCGCGGGTACCGGCACGCTGCTGCGGATGCCGACCGGCGGCCCGCTCGCACGCTTCACCGACGATGCGCGCATTACCGCGCTCACGCTGGCGAATGCGCCGACCGGCGAAAACCGCAGCCGCTTCGAGACCGCGCCGTTCACGGCCGCGACGCGCCTTTCCGGCACCGCGACGGCAAAGGTCAGGCTGACCTTCACGGGCGTGGCCAACGTGACGGCGCTGCTGGTCGACCGCGCACCGGACGGCACGGCGACGATCGTCACGCGTGCATGGACCGACCCGCGCAACCGGCTGTCCGACTGGCTGTCGGAACCCGTGCTGCCGGGGATGCCGTACGACCTGAAGCTGACGTTCATGCCGCGCGACTACAAGCTCGAAGCCGGCCACCGGCTGGGGCTCGTCGTGCTGTCCAGCGACAACGAGGCGACGCTGCGGCCGACGCCGGGCACGGGCCTGACGCTCGATCCCGCCGGCACGGCGGTGACGCTGCCGCTGGTTTCGGCTTCGTCCTGAGCGGGCGCGCGTGACGCAAAGCGGACGGCGACCAACGTCATCTCGACGTCGGTCGCCGTCCGCACTGTTTTATCTCCGAAAACCCCGACTCAAACGGGCGTCAGCACCGGCTGCCCCGCGAAATGCCGCGCGGCGTTATCGAGAAACTGCTGCACCGAACGATCGAGCGCCTCGGGCGACCAGCCGCCCATGTGCGGCGTCAGCACGACGCTGTCGAGATCCGTCAGCGCGCGCGGCGGCTCCGGTTCCCCTTCATACACGTCGAGCCCCGCGCCCGCGATGCGCCCTTCGCGCAGCGCATCCGCCAAAGCAGCGGTATCGACAACGCTGCCGCGCGATACGTTGACGACAAAACCACCGGGGCCGAGCGCGTCGAGCACCGCGCGGTCGATCATGTGCCGCGTGCCCGCGCCGCCCGGCGTCGCGACGATCAGGAAATCGGCCCACTGCGCGAGCGCGTCGAGCCGGTCGAAATAGCGGTAAGGAACATCCTTCGCGGAACGGTTGTGATAACCGATCTCGATGTCGAAGCCGGCCGCGCGGCGTGCGCACTTCTCGCCGATCTTGCCGAGCCCGACGATGCCGAGCTTCTTGCCCGACACGTTCGGCGGCATCGGCAACCCTTCGCGCCATACACCCGCGCGGGTTTTCGCATCGAGCCGCACGACGCCGCGCACCGCCGCGAGCAGCAGCGCGAACGCGTGATCGGCGACGCAATCGTCGTTGGTACCGGCGCCCGTCACGACCGTGATGCCGCGCGCCTTCGCATGCGCGACGTCGATATGCTCGTAGCCGGCGCCGAGCGCGCTAACGAACGTGAGCCGCGGGAGCCGGTCGATGTCGGCAGCGGCGAGGCCCGTGCTGCCGTTGGTCAGCACCGCGCGAATCGTGCCGCCGTGCTCGGCGATCGCGCGTTCGCGTTCTTCGGCGGTCGGGGCGTAGCGCACGTCGAACGACGCGGCGATCTCGCGATGCGCGTCGCCGCGCAATGCGATGAGGACCAGCAGCTCGGGCTTCATGTCAGCAAGTGTCCGCAGGCGGGAACGGATTTCAGTGTAGCAAGCTCGCATGACGGCTGCGGGTTATCCCCACACGGGCTGTGGACACGCCGCCGCACGCGGTTTGCCAAAGCCGGCTCAGTCAAGTAACTTTCGGCGTACGCCCCCGTCCTGGAGATTGGCCCTGATGAAGCTCGCCCTGCCCGCCCGGATCCTGGGCCTCGCATTTGCCGCCGCCCTCGTCGCGCCCGGCGCACACGCCGACACGCCCGTCGTGGTGTCGTCGAAGATCGACACCGAAGGCAACCTGCTCGGCAACCTCATCGCGCAGGTGCTGAAGGCCCACGGCATTCCGGTCACCGAAAAGATCGCGCTCGGCACGACGCCGATCGTGCGCAAGGCGCTCACGAGCGGCGAGATCGACATCTACCCCGAATACACGGGCAACGCCGCGTTCTTCTTCAACAAGGCCGACGATCCCGTGTGGAAGAACGCAAGTCAAGGCTACGACACCGCGAAGAAGCTCGACTACGCGGCGAACCGTCTCGTGTGGCTCGCACCGGCGCCCGCGAACAACACCTGGGGCGTCGCCGTGCTCGCGCCTGTCGCGCAATCGCAGCACCTGAAGACCTTCTCCGATTTCGGCAAGTGGATCGCGGGCGGCGGCAAGCTGAAGCTCGCCGCGTCGGCCGAATTCGTGAACAGCGCGTCCGCGTTGCCTTCGTTCGAGAAGGCGTACGGCTTCAAGCTGAAGCCCGAGCAGCTCGTCGTGCTGTCCGGCGGCGACACGGCCGCGACGATCAAGGCCGCCGCGAACCAGACCGACGGCGTGAATGCCGCGATGGTCTACGGCACCGACGGCGGCATCGCGTCGAGCGGCCTCGCGGTGCTCGACGACGACAAGCACGTGCAGCCGGTCTACGCGCCGACGCCCGTGATCCGCGAAGCCGTGCTGAAAGCGCATCCGCAGATCGCCGATTACCTGCAGCCCGTGTTTGCAAGCCTCGACCTGAAGACGCTGCAGGCGCTGAACGCGCGCATCCAGATCAACGGCGAGCCGGCGGCCGGCGTCGCGAAAAGCTATCTGAAATCGAAGGGCTTCGTTAAATGACGGGTCGCGCGGCAGCGTCCGCGCGGCGCGTGACACCCGACAAGGTCGGCATCCTGATCGGAGTACTGACGATCGTCGGCGTGCTCGGCCTGCCGTTCGCGGTGCTGCGGCCGAACCGGATCGCGGCCGGCGCCGATCTGTCCGTGTTCGCCGCGCTGCCCGCCATGCAGGGCGCTGTGTTCGCCGCGCTATGGATCGCCGGCGCGCTGTGGGCGATGACGGCGAGCCGCCCCGCGTGGCGGCTCGCGGCCGGCAGCGCGTGGCTCGCGACGCTCGCGTATGCGGTCGGCGTAGCCGCGACGCACGTCGTCGCACCCGACGACATGCTCGCGCGCGTGTCGCCCGCCGCCGGCGTCTGGCTGCTGCTGTTCGCGTGGGCCGTGCTCGTCGCCGATGCGCTCGCGCGACTCGCGTTCGGCCCGTGGCGGCGCCTCGTCGCGCTCGTCGTCGCGATTGCGGCGATCTCGGTGCCGCTCGCGAGCGGCTGGTGGGACGGCCTCTCCGTGATGCGCGAATACGCGGTGCGCAGCGACGATTTCTGGCGCGAAGCAACCCGGCACGTGTCGCTCGCGGGCGGCTCGGTCGCGGCCGCGCTCGTCGCCGGTGTGCCGCTCGGCATCGCGTGCGCGCGCATCGCGGCGGTGCGCACCGTCGCGATGCCCGTGCTCAATGTCGTGCAGACGATCCCGAGCATCGCGATGTACGGGCTGATGATGGCGCCGCTCGGCCTGCTCGCCGCGCACGTGCCGCTCGCGGCCGCGCTCGGCATACGCGGGATCGGCGTCGCGCCGGCCGTGCTCGCGCTGTTCCTGTATTCGCTGCTGCCGATCGCATCGAGCGTCGTGGTCGGGCTCGAGCAAGTGCCGCCGCACGTGACCGAAGCGGCGCGCGCGATGGGCATGACGCGCGCTCAGCGGCTGCTGCGCGTCGATCTCGTGCTCGCGCTGCCGGTGATCCTGAGCGGCGTGCGCATCGTGCTCGTGCAGAACATCGGCCTGACCGCGGTCGCCGCGCTGATCGGCGGCGGCGGGTTCGGCACCTTCATCTTCCAGGGGATCGGGCAATCGGCCGCCGATCTCGTGCTGCTCGGTGCGATCCCGACGATCGCGCTCGCACTGGCGGCCGCCGTCGTGTTCGAAGCCGCGACGTCGCTCGCGAAGGGGCGTGCGGGATGATCGAAATCGAACGTGTCGGCAAACGCTTCGGCGACGTCGTCGCCGTCGACGACGTATCGCTGACGATGAAGCGCGGCACGATCACCGCGCTCGTCGGCGCGTCGGGCAGCGGCAAGTCGACGCTGCTGCGCATGATCAACCGGCTGATCGCGCCCACCAGCGGCACGATCCGCATCGACGGCGTCGATACGGCGAGCGTCGCGCCCGAGCAGCTTCGACGCGGCATCGGTTATGCGATCCAGGGGCATGGGCTGTTTCCGCACTGGAGCGTCGCGCGCAACATCGCGACCGTGCCGCGCCTGCTCGGCTGGCCGCCTGCGCGCATCGAAGCGCGCGTGAACGAATTGCTCGACCTGTTCCATCTCGCGCCGGCCGAGTTCGCCGACAAGCTGCCGCACGAATTGTCGGGCGGCCAGCAGCAGCGCGTCGGCGTCGCGCGCGCGCTCGCGGCCGAGCCCGGGATGCTGCTGATGGACGAACCGTTCGGCGCGCTCGATCCGATCATTCGCGGCAAGGCGCAGGACGACCTGTTCGCGTTGCAGCGCCGCCTCGGCGTCACGGTCGTGATCGTCACGCACGATATCGAGGAAGCGCTGAAGCTCGGCGACACGATCGCGGTGATGGACGGCGGACGGCTGCTGCAGGTCGCGCCGCCCGCCGAGATTCTCGGCAAGCCGGCGGCCGGCGTCGTCGAGCAGCTCGTCGCGGGTGTCGACCGGCCGCTGCGCCTGCTCGCGCTGACGCCAATCGACGCGGTAGCCGAACCCGGTCATGCCGACGGCGAACCGATCGCCGCGACGCGCACGCTGCGCGATGCGGTGTCCGAGCTGCTGTGGCGCGGTGCGGACGCGCTTCCCGTGGACGACGGCAACGGCCGCGTCGCGCGCCGCATCACGCTCGATGCGATTCGTGCACACGCGAGGAAACCCGCATGACGACGCACAGTGCGCGGCCAACGCGCTCGGCGCTGCGTCGGCGGCTGCCAGCGTATGCGGCCCGTGCGACCGCACTCGCGCTGCTGCTCGTGCTGCTGTTGCGCCCTGCATGGCTGCAAGGTCTGTTCGCGCCGTTCGCGGACAACGGCGCACCGGTCATCTACGATCGCGCGAGCCTGCTCGACCTCACGCTCGCGCATCTCGGCACGGTCGCGCTGTCGAGCCTGATCGGCACGATCGTCGCGGTCGCGGCCGGCATCTTCGTCACGCGGCCGGCCGGCGCGGATTTCCTGCCGGTCGCGCGCAGCGTCGTCGATATCGGCCAGACTTTCCCGCCAGTCGCGGTGCTCGCACTTGCGGTGCCGGCCGTCGGCTTCGGATTGAAACCCGTGCTGATCGCGCTCGTGCTGTACGGGCTCCTGCCGATTTTCGAAAGCACGATCGCGGGGCTCGAAGACGTGCCGCGCGACGTCGTCGACGCCGCGCGCGGGATGGGGATGAGCGGCTGGCAGCAACTGGTGTCGGTCGAGCTGCCGCTCGCATTTCCGGTGATCGTCAACGGCATCCGGCTCGCGGTCGTGATCAATCTCGGCACCGCGACGATCGGCTCGACGGTCGCCGCGCGCGGGCTCGGCGACGTGATCATCGCGGGCCTGCAGACGTCGAACACCGCGTTCGTGCTGCAAGGCGGCGTGATCGTCGGGCTGCTCGCGGTGCTCGTCAGCGATGCGATCGGCGCGATTGCGCGGGTGGCTGCCGCGCGGCGCGCATAGGCGGTTCGCGTCGCTTTTCCATGCACGGGAAATGAGGATACGATCCCGGAACCGACGGTGACATTCATCCGGACTCCGATGCGTGCCCATGCAACGATCGGCCCACCGGTCATCGCGATCCGATACAAGCCTACACGGCGCTTTCATTCGAGCCGGCGCTCGACCACCGGCGCCGATTGGCCGATATACTATGCGCCTCCCAATTTCCCGCACTCCACCATGCGACGGTTTCTCTGTCTGATCGTGCTTTCGCTCGGCATCGCGCAACAGGCATCGGCGCAGCAAGCGTCCGCGCTGCCTGCGTCCGCGCCCGAAGCAGCCGCATCGGCACCGTCCGTCGCATCCGCGCCGCTCGCCGACGCCAACGATCAGCCGAACGAAGCAAACCGCCGCATCACGGCCTACCTGTCGAAGAAATTCGGCGTCGCGAAAGAACGGGCCGCGAAGCTCGCCGATATCGTGAGCGTTACCGCGACGAAATATTCGCTGCCGCCGGCTCTCGTTTACGCCATCATTTCGATCGAATCGCGCTTCCAGGAAAAGGCGCGCGGCCAGCATGGCGCAACGGGGCTGATGCAGGTCGTGCCGGCCGCGCACCGCGGCCTGCTGCGCAACGTGAAGGATCTGACCGAGCCGAACGCGAACGTCGAAGCGGGCTCCGCGATCCTGTCGGGCTATGTGAGGGCGGCGGGCGGCAACGTGCAGGCCGGGCTGAAGAACTATGGCGGTTCGAACGCGTATGCGGCGAAGGTGATGCAGCGGGTCGATTCGTTCCGGTTCGTGCTCGAACCTGACGACGACGCGAAAGCCGCGAACGATACGAAGGCACGGATGGTGCCGGTCAGCGAATCGTCGACGTCGGCGCCGGCCACGAACCGCAGCACCCGCTAAGCGCGTTCCGCGCGTACTCCCGATACTTTCAGGCCGCTCGAGACGCTAGGCCTGCGCGAAATGCTCGCGCAGAAACTCAATGAAAATCTGCGTCTTCGCGGGCAACAAACGCGTTTCCGTCATCGCATAGACCGGCACCGGCGCGCCCTCCCATCCAGGTAGCACGCGACGCAACCTTCCTGCGGCCACGTCGTCGGCCACGACCTCCTCCGGCATCTGGATGATTCCCGCATCGTGCACGGCCAGTTGCCGGATCATGCCGACGCTGTTCACGACGAAGCGACCACCCACCGGCACCTCGACCTCCCGCGCATCGTCATGCAGCGTCCACGCATCGACGCGCTGCACGCTCAGGCACTGATGGCGCGTCAGGTCGTCCGGCTCGCGCGGCTCGCCCGAACGCTCCAGATAGCGCGGCGACGCATACAGGTGATTGCGAAACGTGGCGAGCCGCCGCGCGACGAGCTGCGAATCCGCCGATTCGCCGATGCGGATCGCGACGTCGAACGGCTCGCTCACCAGATCGACGCGCCGTGACGTCAGCTCGAAATCGAACGTCAGCTTCGGATGACGGTTCGCGAATTCGACGATCAGCGGCGTCAGGTAGATCACCGCGAAATCGACCGGAAACGACGCGCGCAGCACGCCCGCCGGTTCGGCCAGCAGTTCGCCGAGCTGTTCGTGCGCGAGCCGCGCCTCGTCGACGATGCGCTTGCAACGCTCGAAATACAGCTGCCCGGCCTCCGTCAGCTCGATCCGCCGCGTCGTGCGATGCAGCAGCCGCAAGCCGATCGCTTTTTCCAGCGCGCCGATCCGCCGCGACAGCGTCGAATTCGGCATGCCCAGCGCGTCGGCCGCGCTGCGAAAGCCCTTCGCCTTCACGACCTCCACGAACAGCGCCATGTCGTTCAGCAGCTCCACGCCCACTGCTCCATCAATGGATCAATGTTATCCAAATTACCATATTTATCTCGAAAAAGAAGCAATGGATGATGCACACGTGGAGGCGAGGTCGGCGCAACGTGCGCGGCCGCCGCCCGATGCGGGATCGCCCCGATCCTGCATCCCGAACTTCGAGGAGTCACGCATCATGGACGCACTGTTCACCCCGGCCCGTGTCGGCCGCTACACGCTGCAAAACCGCCTGGTCATGGCGCCGATGACGCGCAGCCGCGCCGCGTTCGACGGCACGCCCGGCGAACTGGCCGCCGAATACTATGCGCAGCGCGCGGGCCTCGGCCTGATCGTCAGCGAAGGTACGCAACCGTCGGACGACGGCCAGGGCTACCTGACGACGCCCGGCATCTACACCGATGCGCACGTCGCCGGCTGGAAGGCGATCAGCGACCGCGTGCATGCGCGCGGCGGCCGCCTGTTCATCCAGTTGATGCACGTGGGGCGCATGTCGCACCCCGACAATACGCCGCATCATCGCCAGGGCGTCGCGCCGTCGGCGATCGCGCCGGGCGTGCCGATGTTCACGGTGAAGGGGATGCAGGAGATTCCCGCGCCGCGCGCGCTGACGACGGACGAGGTGCGTGACACCGTAAACGACTTCCGCTTCGCCGCGCGCCGCGCGATCGAGGCCGGCGCCGACGGCGTCGAGATCCATGGCGCGAACGGGTATCTGGTCCAGCAGTTCTTCGCGCCGAACGCCAACACGCGCAGCGACGCCTACGGCGGTTCGATCGAGAATCGCGCGCGCTTCGCGATCGAGGTCGCCGAGGCGATCGCCGACGAGATCGGTGCGGACCGCACGGCGATCCGCCTGTCGCCCGGCACCACGTTGTGGGGGATCGACGAAGGCGCGGAAGGGCCGGACCTGTATCGCCACCTGGCGACGCAGCTCGACCGGCTCGGCCTCGCGTACCTGCACGTGATGCACCAGGGCGACGAGCCGCTGCTCGCGGACCTGCGCGAGCGCTGGAGCGGTACGCTGATCGTGAACCGGCCGGGCCGCACGCGCGACGCGATCGGCACGGATGTCGCAACGGGCCTCGCCGATCTCGAAGCGTACGGCCAGATGGTGCTCGCGAATCCGGATTTCGTGACGCGGCTGAAGACCGGCGCGCCGATGAACGACGCGCAGCGCGACACGTTCTTCGGCGGCGATGCGCGCGGGTACGTCGACTATCCGGCGTTGAGCGGCGCGGCTGCGGCGTAACGCATCCGCACGGCGCGATGCCGCGACACGCCGGAACGGGTGTCGCGGCATCGGTTCGTTACGGAGACAACATAAGGCGGAAGGCTTTGTTCCGATATTTCAGGAACAAAGCCTTCCGCCTCGACGGCACTCAGATTGTTCTGATATTTCAGGAACAATGCACATCGGCAAGCCGCGGCCGACTGCTGCCATCCGGCCGCATCAAATCTGCCCCGCCGCCCCCGTCCACCGCAAATAATCCCCGCGCGTCCAGTCGAGCGACACGCCGACGCGCTTCGTGCCCGGCCGGATCTTCGGCTTGTACACCGACAGCGTCAGCGACTCCAGCGCCGGCCATTCGCGAAACGACAGCACCGCGATATCGGCGACGAGCGTCTCCAGCAGCCGCGTATGCGGCTTGTGCGACAGAAACGACGCGACGCGCGCGCAATAGCCGTCGTAATCGATCCACTCGCCCTGCTCGCTCGGCTCGCAGCGATACCCAAGCCGCGCATCGATCACGATCGGCTGCGGCGCTTCATGCTCGTGCGCGTGAATGCCGATCCGCGCGGGCACCTTCAGTTCGTCGACGAACACGCTCCAGCCGCGCCCGCGCAGGCGCGGCGCGTCGATCGCCACGAACGGTTCGTCGAACGGCTTCATGACGCGAGCGGCTCGGCGGCGTCGAGCATGATGCGCACGAAGTAGTCGGCGAAGCTGCGGCGCAGCACGATCTCGTACGCATCGTCGCCGGTCGGGATCAGCACGATCGACGCCTTGAAGTAATGCGACTGCGCGCACTGGCCCGGCTTGAACGCACGCGGATGGAGATCGAGCGGGCAGCCGCGCGCGAGCACGTCGCGCACGCGTTCGCCGCTGATCTCGACCACCGTGTAGCCGCTGCCGACATCGACGGCCGCCGAATACGTGCCCTGCACGGCCTCCGCGAGCTTTGCCTCGAGCACGCCGGCCTGCACCGGTCCGTTCGAGCGCACGAGCCACTCGTCGGGGCCGAGCCACAGCACGTCGTACTCCGCACCGCGCACGGTCGTGTTCGGCTGAGCGGGCGGCCGGCAACCGACCACGCGCTCGAACGCGCTCACGAACGCCGGATCGCTCAACTCGCCGCGCACGTTGACGAGATCGAGGAACGGCCGCTCGCGCAGCTTGAACTTCTTCGATGCGCGCGCCTGGTGCGTCTTCAGCACGTCGGTCGCGCCGACGAACGGCGATTCAAGCGTCACGCCGCCCGCGCCCGCCACCTGCGTCTGGTTTCTCGTTTCATTCCACATGCTGACGCACCCCTTCGGTATCGTAGAAAACCGGGCTCGAGATCTTCGCGGTGATGCGCTTGCCGTTGGCCAGCGGAATCACGACGCTCTCGCCCATCTTGTTCAGGCCGCCCTTCACCACCGCGAGCGCGATCGAGCGCTTCAGGATCGGGCTGTAGTAGCTCGACGTCACGTGGCCGATCATCGGCGTCGGATCGACCGCCGACACCTGCGTGTCCTTCTCGATGATCTGCGCGCCTTCCGGCAGCACGAACTGCTCGTCCTCGGTCAGCAGGCCGACGAACTGCTTGCGACCTTCCTTCGCGGTGTCCGAGCGCGCGAGCGAACGCTTGCCGAGGAAGTCCTTCGACTTCGCGACGACCCCGCCCATCCCGAGGTCGTACGGCGTGACCGAGCCGTCGGTATCCTGGCCGACGATGATGTAGCCCTTCTCCGCGCGCAGCACGTGCATCGTCTCGGTGCCGTACGGCGTGATGTCGAACTCGGCACCGGCCACCATCAGCGCTTCCCACACCGCGCGGCCCGCGTTCGCCGGCACGTTCACTTCATAGGCCAGTTCGCCCGAGAAGCTGATCCGCATCACGCGCGCCTTCGCACCCGCGACGGTGCCGTTGCGGTAGCTCATGAACGGGAACGCTTCGTTGCCGAAGTCGATGTCCTGGCACACCTTCTGCACGACCTTGCGGCTCTTCGGGCCGACCACCGCGAACGTCGCCCAGTGATCGGTGACGGACGAGAGCCGCACCTTCATGTCGGGCCATTCGGTCTGCAGCCAGCGTTCGAGCCACGTGAGCACGCGCGCCGCGCCGCCCGTCGTGGTCGTCATCATGAAATGCTGGTCGGCGAGGCGCACCGTCACGCCGTCGTCGAACACCATCCCGTTCTCGTCGAGCATCAGCCCGTAGCGACACTTGCCGACTTCGAGCTTGTTCCACGGGTTCGTGTACATCCAGTTCAGCAGCTTCACTGCGTCGGGGCCCTGGATGTCGATCTTGCCGAGCGTCGATGCGTCGAGGATGCCGACGCTGTTGCGCACCGCGAGGCATTCGCGCTTCACGGCCGCATGGAGATCCTCGCCGTTCTTCGGGAAATACCACGGCCGCTTCCAGTTGCCGACGTCCTCGAACAGCGCGCCGTGCTCGACGTGCCATTCATGCACGCAGGTCTTGCGGATCGGGTCGAGGAAATCGCCGGTCTCGCGGCCCGCGAACGTGCCGAACGACACGGGCGTGTAGTTCGGGCGGAACGTCGTCGTGCCGGTTTCCGGAATCGACTTGCCGAGCGCCTGCGCGAGGATCGCCATCCCGTTGATGTTGCCGAGCTTGCCCTGGTCGGTGCCGAAGCCCATCGCCGTATAACGCTTCACGTGCTCGACCGATTCGAAGCCTTCGCGCGCGGCGAGCAGGATGTCGGCAGCCGACACGTCGTTCTGGAAATCGACGAACTGCTTCGGCCCGCGCGCCGCGGCCTCGCGGCTGCCGACGAGCCACAGCGGCTGCAGTGCGCCTTCGACGGTTTCGGCGACCTGCGGCGCGACCGGGCGCTGCGCGGCCGTGAAGCCCGCCGCCTTCGCCGCTTCCGCGCCCGCATCGACCGCGAGCCGCAGTGCGCGCGCCAGGCCGAATTCGCCGGCCGCCGCACCGATGCTCGACTCCGCCTGCACGGGCTTGCCCGGCAGGAAGCATGCCTTCTCGTCGTTCCAGCAGGCCTTGCCGCCCGACTGCGCGAACAGGTGCAGCACGGGGCTGAAGCCGCCCGACATCGCGACGAGGTCGCACGGCAGCGTCTGCAGCTTGCCGCCCACCTGGCCGTTCGTGCTGGACGCGACGTCGACCGACGATACGCGCCACTTGCCCGATGCGCCCGTCACGACGGTGCCGCTCATCACCGTCACGCCCTGCCGCTTCGCGGCGGCCGGCAGCGCGCCGTTCGACGACGCGCGCGAATCGACGACCGTCACCTTCGCGCCGCACGCCTTCAGGTCGAGCGCGGTCTGGTACGCGCGGTCGTTGTTCGTGAACACGACCGCGTTGCGGCCCGGCAGCACGCCGAAGCGATGCACGTAGGTGGACACGGCCGACGCGAGCATCACGCCCGGCAGGTCGTTGTTGCCGAACACGATCGGACGCTCGTGCGCGCCGGTGGCGAGGATCACGCGCTTCGCGCGGACCTTCCACAGCAGCTCGCGCGTGCCCTTGCGCATCGACACCGGCAGGTGATCGGTCAGGCGCTGCGTGACCGTCACGAGGTTGTGGTCCTGGTAGCCGAACGCGGTGCTGCGCGACAGGATCGTCACGTCGGGCAGCTTGCGCAGCTCGGCCTCGATCTTCTCGACCCACTGCAGCGCGGGCTTCGCGTCGATCTCGGCGCGGCACGACAGCAGGCTGCCGCCGAGCTCGCGCTGGTCGTCGACGAGGATCACGCGCGCGCCGGCCACGGCCGCCGCATGCGCGGCCGCGAGACCCGACGGGCCGCCGCCGACGACGAGCACGTCGCAGTGCGCGTAGCACTTGTCGTAGCGATCGGCGTCGAGCGCCTCGGGCGCCTTGCCGAGGCCGGCCGCCTCGCGGATCTTCTCTTCATACTTCGGCCACATCTTGCGCGGCCACATGAAGGTCTTGTAGTAGAAGCCGGCCGGCAGGAAGCGAGAGAACTTCTGGTTGATCGCGTACTTGTCGTTCTCGAGCGTCGGCTCGGCGTTCACGCTCGTCGCGACGAGCCCCTGGTACAGCTCGATTTCGGTCGCGCGCGCATTCGGCACCGTGTACGGGCCCGATTCGAGCTGCACGACGGCATTCGGTTCCGCGACGTCCGCGGTCACGATCCCGCGCGGACGGTGGTACTTGAAGCTGCGCGCGACGAAGTGCACGCCGTTCGCGAGCAGCGCGGACGCGAGCGTGTCGCCCTGGAAGCCCTGGTACGTGCGGCCGTTGAACGTGAACGTCAACGGAATCGCGCGATTGATGCGGCCACCGGTGCCGAGACGGTCTTTCTGGCTCATTTGCTCGTACCCTCTTCGTGTGCGTTGCCGGCAGCTGCGCCACCGAACGTTTCGTAACCCTTGATATCGTAGGTCACCGTGTCGCGCGTGGCCTTGAACCAGCGGCGGCAGCCCTGCGTGTGCAGCCATTGCTCCTTGTGCAGCCCGCGCTTGTTCTCGCGCATGAACACGTACTCGCCCCATTCGCGGTCGGTCATGTTCTCGTTGTTGACGGGGCGCACGATGTCGGCTTCGCCGCCGCACGAGAATTCGGATTCGGCGCGCGGCCCGCACCACGGACATTCGATCAGCAACATGTTTCTTTCTCCAATGGTGGGGTTAGTGCGCAACGGCGGCAGCGCCGTGCTCGTCGATCAGGTGGCCCGTGTAGAAGCGGTCGAGTGCAAACGGCGCGTTCAGCGGATGCGGTTCGTCGCGAGCGATCGTGTGCGCGAACACCCAGCCCGAGCCGGGCGTCGCCTTGAAGCCGCCGGTGCCCCAGCCGCAGTTGAAATAAAGGCCCTTCACGTCGGTCTTGGTGATGATCGGGCACGCGTCCGGCGACACGTCGACGATGCCGCCCCACTGGCGGTTCATCCGCACGCGCGAGAACACCGGGAACATCTCGACGATCGCCTGCAGCGTGCTCTCGATGATGTGGAAGCTGCCGCGCTGGCCGAAGCCCGTGTACTGGTCGATGCCCGCGCCGATCACGAGGTCGCCCTTGTCGGACTGGCTGATATACGCGTGCACCGCATTCGACATGATCACCGAGTTGACGACCGGCTTGATCGGCTCGGACACCAGCGCCTGCAGCGGGTGGCTTTCGATCGGCAGGCGCACGCCGGCCATGTCGGCGAGCGTCGTCGTGTTGCCGGCCGCGACCACCGCGACCTTCTTCGCCTTGATGAAGCCCTTCACCGTATCGACGCCGACCACCGCGCCGCCTTCGCGGCGAATGCCCGTCACCTGGCAGTTCTGGATGATGTCGACGCCCGCACGATCCGCGCCGCGCGCGAAGCCCCAGGCCACCGCGTCATGGCGCGCAACGCCCGCGCGGCGCTGGATCGATGCGCCGAGCACCGGATAGCGGCTGTTCAGGTTGATCGTCGGCTCGATTTCCTTGATCTGCGCGGGCGTCAGGAATTCGGCATCGACGCCGTTCAGCCGGTTCGCGTTGACGCGGCGCTCGGTGTCGCGCACGTCCTGCAGCGTGTGCGCGAGGTTCATCACGCCGCGCTGGCTGAACATCACGTTGTAGTTCAGGTCCTGCGACAGACCTTCCCACAGCTTCATCGCCTTCTCGTACAGCGCGGCCGATTCGTCCCACAGATAGTTCGAACGCACGATCGTCGTGTTGCGCGCGGTGTTGCCGCCGCCGATCCAGCCCTTCTCGAGGATCGCGACGTTCGTGATCCCGTGTTCCTTCGCGAGGTAGTACGCGGTCGCGAGGCCGTGGCCGCCGCCGCCGACGATCACGACGTCGTATTCCTTCTTCGGTTCCGGGCTCTTCCACTGCTTTTCCCAGTTCTCGTGATACGAGAGGCCGTTGCGGAACAGGCTGAATATCGAGTAGCGGCTCATGATGATTGACCCTTCGTTAGCATTCGATGACGTTCACGGCGAGACCGCCGCGCGACGTTTCCTTGTATTTCGTCTTCATGTCGGCACCCGTCTCGCGCATCGTCTTGATTACGGAATCGAGCGACACGTAGTGCTGGCCGTTACCCTTGAGCGCCATGCGCGATGCGTTCAGCGCCTTGATCGCGCCCATCGCGTTGCGCTCGATGCACGGGATCTGCACGAGCCCGCCGACTGGATCGCAGGTCATGCCGAGGTTGTGCTCCATGCCGATCTCGGCGGCGTTCTCGACCTGGTCCGGCGTGCCGCCCATCACGGCGGCAAGCGCGGCCGCGGCCATCGAGCACGCGACGCCCACTTCGCCCTGGCAACCGACTTCCGCGCCGGAGATCGACGCGGTTTCCTTGTAGATGATCCCGATCGCCGCGGCCGTCAGCAGGAATTCGACGATGCCCGCTTCGTTCGAGCCCGGCACGAACTTCACGTAGTAGTGCAGCACCGCGGGAATCACGCCGGCCGCGCCGTTGGTCGGCGCGGTGACGACGCGCCCGCCCGCCGCGTTTTCCTCGTTGACGGCCATCGCGTACAGGTTGACCCAGTCGAGCATCGATAGCGGGTCGCGCAGCGACTCTTCCGAACGCGCACGCAGGTTGCCGTTCATCTCGGCCGCGCGGCGCTTCACGCGCATCGGGCCCGGCAGCTCGCCTTCGACCTTGCAGCCGCGCTCGACGCATGCGGCCATCGTGCGCCAGATCGCGAGCAGCCCGGCGCGCACTTCGTCGGCGGGGCGCAGCGCGCTTTCGTTGCGCAGCATCAGCTCGGCGATCGACAGCCCGTGTTCGCGGCACTGGCGCATCAGGTCGTCGCCGGTGCGGAACGGATAGGGCACCTCGACCGCCGCGCGCACGCCGTTCACGCGATCGCCGTCGCGGTTCACGACGAAGCCGCCGCCGACCGAGTAATACTCTTTCTCGACCAGCAACTGGCCGTGTTCGTCGAATGCCTGGAAGCGCATCCCGTTCGGGTGCACGATGCTCGTGCCGCTCATCAGCTTGCGAAAGAAGCCGATGTGCTCCTTTTCCTCGAAGCGGACCGTCTGCTTGCCGAGCAGCGACAGCGACTTCTCCGCGCGGATCGCGGCGAGCCGCGGCTCGATCAGGTCGGGATCGATCGTGTCGGGCAGGTGGCCCTCGAGGCCGAGCAGCACGGCCTTGTCGGTGCCGTGGCCCTTGCCGGTCGCGCCGAGCGAGCCGTACAGCTCGACCCGCACGCGGCGCACGAAGCCGAGCAGGTTCGCGTCCTCCACGTGCGACGCGAAGCGGCACGCGGCGATCATCGGGCCGACCGTATGCGAACTGGACGGGCCGATGCCGATCTTGAACAGGTCGAACGCGCTGACGTTCATCTGGCTTCCTCTGGATGACATGCGTGGAATGACGTTGGGCACCAGTACATCAAAGCGTAAAATTGGCCGATAGAACAAAAACGGCATCGGCGTGGGATAGCGCCGCCAAGCGCCGCGCCGGCCGGTGCAAAAGTACGGTTTGGCGATGGTTCGCGACGGAAAACCACAAGTCCGGCCGAAGCCGATCGGCGACGCTGGCTACATCCGCGCCGCCCCGGCAGCCGTACCCGCAACCAGAGTGAAACGAGTGAGACCGCCTGCCCGGCGTGACGAGATTGGCCGCGATGACACCCGACGTACCCGCTTCCCCCCTTGCAGAACCCGCACCGCGGCGCATCCGCTTCGGCATCGTGCTGCTGCCGAACTTCACGCTGACGGCGTTCTCGGGCTTCGTCGACATGCTGCGGCTGTCGGCCGACGACGGCGACTACAGCAAGCCCGTGCGCTGCGCGTGGAGCGTGATCGGCGAGACTCTCGCGCCGGTGCGCGCGAGCTGCGGGATCCAGATCACGCCGTGGGAGACGTTCGACGCGGCCGAGCCGTTCGACTATGTGGTCGTGGTCGGCGGGCTGCTGCATTCGGGGCCGCAAGCCGGCCCCGAAACGCTCGACTTCGTCCGCCGCGCGGCGGCCGGCGGCGCGACGGTCGTCGGGATCTGCACCGGCGTGTTCACGCTGATGCGCGCCGGCGTGCTCGACGGCTACCGCACCTGCGTGAGCTGGTTCCACTACTGGGATTTCATCGAACGCTTCCCGTCCGCCGATCCCGACCTGCTGATCGCCGACCGGCTGTTCGTGATCGACCGGCGCCGGATCACCTGCTCGGGCGGCCGCGCGTCGATCGACGTCGCCGCCGCGATCCTGCTGCGCCATTTCGACCACGCGACCGTGCAGAAGGCGCTGCGCATCCTGCTCGTCGGCGAGATGCAGAAGGGCAACGCGCCGCAGCCGCATCCGCCGGGGCTCGAACCCGCGACGCATCCGAAGGTCAAGCGCGCGATTCTCCTGATGGAACAGCATGTCGGGCGCACGCTGCCGCTCGAGGAACTCGCGTGCAAGCTCGACCTGTCGACGCGGCAGCTCGAGCGGCTGTTCAAGGCCGAGACCGGCAAGAGCCCGCAGGTGTTCGCGAAGCAGGTGCGGCTGCGCACGGCCGCGTGGCTGCTGACGAGCTCGGACCGCACGGTGGCCGATATCGCGTCGAGCTGCGGGTTCGCCGATGCGTCGCACCTCGGGCGCGAATTTCGCAAGCAGTTCGGCGTGCCGCCGGCGGCGTATCGCGAGCGCGGCGGCGAAGCGGTGGAAGCCATCGTGGCGCCGGATGCGACGACCGACCCCGTCGAGGACGTCGCCGACTGACGGCCACGGGCACCCGGCCCCTCCCTGACCGACCGTAGAGCGGCACGCAATCGCGCCGGTTTCCATTCTTTTGGAACCGGTTTCAATCAATTTGACCGACGTTGCACACCGTAAATCGAGGGTTATCCCGGATGCTTCACTTCGCTCAAATTTGTATGATGACCACATCACCTTACAAACCAGAGCGCCATGTTCGAGAAAATTCCCGCCCGCGCGATGAGCGATCACGTCGCGCAGCAACTGCTCAAGCAGATCGAAGTCGGCAGTTTCTCGGCCACCGGCAAGCTGCCGACCGAAGCCGTGCTCGCGCAGGAATTCGGCGTGAGCCGCACCGTGATCCGCGAGGCGATCTCGCGGCTGAAGAACGAAGGCGTGGTCGAGCCGCGCCAGGGCAGCGGCGTGTACGTGAACCAGCACGGCGCGATCCGGCCGCTGCGGATCGATTACGCGGAAGCCGTCGAGGCGAGCTCGCTGCCGCACCTGCTCGCGGTGCGCCGCGCGATCGAGGCTGAAGTCGCGGCCGAAGCCGCGCTGCACCACTCCGCCGACGACATGGCCGACATCGACGACGCGCTGCGCAAGATCGACGCTGCAGTCGCAGAAGGTCGCGACGGCGTCGCGGAAGACGTCGCGTTCCACCGCACGATAGCCGCCGTCACCGGCAACCCGTATTTCCTGAAGACGCTGCAGTTCCTGAACCAGTACCTCGAAGCCGGCGTGAAAGTCACGCGCAGCAACGAAGCGACGCGCGAGGATTTCTCGCGCCAGGTGCGCGAGGAACACGCGGCGATCGCCGACGCGATCCGCGCGCGCGACCCGATGGCGGCGCGCAACGCGGCGCGCACGCACATGTACAACGCCGCCCGCCGTCTCGCGAAAGCCGGCATCTGCTGAAGCCGGCGGCGCCTGCCGAGCCAGGCGCCGCCGTTGTCCCGAACCTCTCCCGAATCGATCAAGGTTGACCATGTCACGAAATGTTGGAGTCATCGGCCTCGGCGCGATGGGCCTCGGCGTCGCCCGCTCGCTGCTGCGCGCAGGTTTGCGCGTGCACGCATGCGATGTGCGCGACACCGTGCTGCAGGCATTTGCCGCGGAAGGCGGCATTGCCTGCGCGACGCCGGCCGAACTCGGCGCGCAGTGCGACGTCGTCGTCACGCTCGTCGTCAATGCCGCACAAACGGAAACCGTGCTGTTCGGCGAGCACGGCGCGGTCGCGGCGATGAAGCCGGGCGGCGTCGTGATCGCGAGCGCGACCGTCGCGCCCGAATTCGCGGTCGCGCTCGGTGCCCGCATCGAGGCCGCCGGCCTGCAGATGCTCGATGCGCCCGTGTCGGGCGGCGCCGCGCGCGCGGCATCGGGCGAGATGACGATGATGACGTCCGGCCCGGCCGCCGCGTACGCGGGCTGCGAGGACGTACTCGCCGCGATCGCCGGCAAGGTCTATCGCCTCGGCGACGCGCACGGCATCGGCTCGAAGGTGAAGATCATCAACCAGTTGCTGGCGGGCGTGCACATCGCGGCGGCCGCCGAGGCGATGGCGCTGGGCCTGCGCGAAGGCGTCGATGCCGACGCGCTGTACGACGTGATCACGCACAGCGCCGGTAACTCGTGGATGTTCGAGAACCGCGTGCCGCACATCCTGAACGGCGACTACACGCCGCTGTCGGCCGTCGACATCTTCGTGAAGGATCTCGGCCTCGTGCTCGATACCGCGCGCCGCAGCAAGTTCCCGCTGCCGCTGTCGGCCACCGCGCACCAGATGTTCATGAGCGCGTCGAGCGCCGGCCACGGCGGCGAGGACGATTCCGCCGTGATCAAGACCTTCCCCGGCATCACGCTGCCGCCCGCCCGCTGATTCGTACGACGTTCCCGCCATGACCGCTTCCGCTTCCCGTCCCCTGCTCGGCTGCATCGCCGACGATTTCACCGGCGCGACCGATCTCGCGAACATGCTCGTCAAGAGCGGCATGCGCACCGTGCAGACGATCGGCGTGCCCGCCGGCAATGCAACGCTCGACGCCGACGCGATCGTCGTCGCGCTGAAGTCGCGCACGATCCCCGCGGCCGATGCCGTCGCGCAATCGCTCGCCGCGTACGAATGGCTGCGCGCGCAAGGCTGCCGGCAGTTTTTCTTCAAGTACTGCTCGACCTTCGATTCGACCGACGCGGGCAACATCGGGCCGGTGGCCGACGCGCTGCTCGATGCGGCCGGCGGCGGCTTCACGATCGCGTGCCCGGCATTCCCCGAGAACGGCCGCACGATCTATCGCGGCCTCCTGTTCGTCGGCGACGTGCTGCTGAACGAGTCGGGCATGGAAAACCATCCGCTCACGCCGATGAAGGACGCGAACCTGGTGCGCGTGCTGCAGCGGCAGACGAAATCGCCGGTCGGCCTGATCCGCTACGACACGATCGCGCTGGGCGCGGCCGCGGTGCGTGCGCGGATCGACCAGTTGCGCGCGGAAGGCGCGCGCTTCGCGATCGCCGACGCGCTGTCCGACCGCGATCTCTACGTGCTCGGCGAAGCCTGCGCGGGCCTGCCGCTCGTCACCGGCGGCTCGGGCATCGCGCTCGGCCTGCCCGCGAATTTCCGCCGCGCGGAGCAACTGCCCGACCGCGACAACGCGGCGTCGCTGCCGCGCATCGACGGGCTGTCGGCCGTGCTCGCCGGCAGTGCGTCGAAAGCAACCAACGCGCAGGTCGCCGCATGGCGCGCGACGCGGCCGAGCTTCCGCATCGATCCGCTCGCGGCGTCGCGCGGCGAGCCCGTCGTCGCTGAAGCGCTCGCCTTCGCGCGCGCGCACCTGCCGCAGCCGGTGCTGATCTACGCGACCGCCACGCCCGACGAAGTGAAGGCCGTGCAGCAGGCGCTCGGCGTCGAGGCGGCCGGCCATCTCGTCGAAAGCACGCTCGCGGCGATCGCGCGGGGCCTGCGCGAACTCGGCGTGCGCAAGTTCGTCGTCGCCGGCGGCGAGACGTCCGGCGCGGTCGTGCAGGCGCTCGACGTGAAATCGCTGCAGATCGGCGCGCAGATCGATCCGGGCGTGCCCGCCACGGCCACCATCGATGCGCAGCCGCTCGGCCTCGCGCTGAAATCCGGCAACTTCGGCACGACGGACTTTTTCGACAAGGCGCTGCGCGCGCTGGACGGAGCCGCATGATGAGCGACGAAGCGAAACTGCGCGAAGAGATCTGCGTCGTCGGCGCGAGCCTGTACGCACGCGGCCACGCGGTCGGCAGCGCCGGCAACATCAGCGCGCGCCTGCCCGACGGCTGGCTGATCACGCCGACCGACGCGTGCCTCGGCCGGCTCGACCCGAACGACATCGCGAAAGTAGGCCTGGACGGCCAGCCCGTATCGGGCGGCAAGCCGTCGAAGACGCTCGCGCTGCATCGCGGCATCTACGCGCGCAACGCGGAAGCGAACGGCGTCGTCCACACGCATTCGACGCACCTCGTCGCGTTGACGCTCGCGGGCGTGTGGCGCGACACCGACGTGCTGCCGCCGATCACGCCCTACTACGTGATGAAGGTCGGCCACATTCCGCTGATCCGTTACCGCCGCCCCGGCGACCCGGCCGTCGCGGCCGAAGTCGCGGCGCTCGCTGGCCAGGTGCGGGGCGTGCTGCTCGACCGCCTCGGCCCCGTGATGTGGGGGCCGTCGGTGTCGCACGCGTCGTATGCGCTCGAGGAGCTCGAGGAAACCGCAAGGCTGTGGCTGATGACGAACCCGAAGCCCGAGCCGCTTTCCGACGCGGCGCTCGACGAACTGCGCCAGACCTTCGGCGCGCGCTGGTAACGCGGCGCGCACCACGTACCGATCACGCACCGATTCCCATGCCCGCCGTGTGCGCGGGCTTTCCGTCAGCACACACAAACGATCCGGCGGCGTACGCGCCGCCGGCACACGACATCCCTGGAGACACGACGATGACTGCTCTCGACGCGGCCGCAAGCCGCTCGCCCGCCGCGCCCGCTCATTCCGCGGAACTCGACCGCACCTACAAGAAAGTGTTCTGGCGCATCGTGCCGTTCCTGATGCTCTGCTACGTGGTCGCGTATCTCGACCGCGTGAACGTCGGCTTCGCGAAGCTGCAGATGTCGCAGGATCTCGCGTTCAGCGAAACCGTGTTCGGGCTCGGCGCGGGCATCTTCTTCCTCGGCTACTTTCTGTTCGAACTGCCGAGCAACCTGCTGATGCACCGCCTCGGCGCGCGCATCTGGATCGCGCGGATCATGATCACGTGGGGCCTGCTGTCCGCGCTGTTCGCGTTCGTGAAGACGCCGACGCAGTTCTACGTGCTGCGCTTCCTGCTCGGCCTCGCGGAAGCCGGCTTCTACCCCGGCGTGATCCTGTACCTCACGTACTGGTTCCCGTCGCACCGCCGCGCGAAGATCATCGCGGTGTTCATGTCCGCGATTCCCGTATCGGGCATCTTCGGCAATCCGCTGTCGGGCTGGATCATGGAGCGCTTCCACGGCGGCTCGGGTTTCCACGGCTGGCAATGGATGTTCATGATCGAAGCCGTGCCGGCCGTGCTCATCGGCATCGCGACGATCCTGTATCTCGACAACAGCATCCGCGGCGCGAAGTGGCTCGACGAGCGCGAGAAGCAGCTCCTCGAGGACGAAATCGCCGCGCAGCCGCAGGAGCAGCAGCAGCACGGCCATTCGCTGAAAGCCGTGTTCTCGGACCCGCGCATGTGGTGGATGTCGCTGATCTACTTCGCGTTCGTCACGGGCCAGTACGGCCTCACGTTCTGGATGCCGACGCTCGTGAAATCGACCGGCATCACCGATACGCTCCAGATCGGCCTGCTGTCCGCGATCCCGTTCGTCGTCGCGATCGTCGTGATGAACCTGTTCGGCCACAGCGCGGACAAGCGCCGCGAACGCCGCTGGCACCTGATCGTGCCCGCGCTGATGGGCGCGGTCGGGTTTGCGGTCGCCGCGTCGTACTCGCACAATACGGTGGTGTCGATCGTGTTCCTGTCGCTCGCGGCGGGCGGCGTGCTGACCTGCGCACCGCTGTTCTGGTCGCTGCCGACCGCGTTCCTCGCGGGCTCCGCGGCCGCGGCCGGGATCGCGATCATCAACTCGGTCGGCAACCTCGCCGGTTTCGCGAGCCCGTACGTGATCGGCTACCTGAAGGACGCCACGCACAGCACGTCGTCCGGCATGTACGTGCTGGCGGCGATGCTCGTGATCGGCGCGATCGCCGTGTGGCTCACGCCAGCGAAACTCGTGAACCGCTGAGTTGCCGAGCCGCTGAGCCGCCTTTCGACGCGGGGCGCGGTACGCCCCGCCCCATTCATTCACAGGACCCGCTGCCATGCCACGCTTCGCCGCCAACCTCTCGATGATGTACAACGAGCACGCGTTCCTCGAACGCTTCGCCGCTGCCGCCTACGACGGCTTCAAGGCCGTCGAGTACCTGTTCCCGTACGACTTCGCCGCCGAGGACATCCGCGCGCGCCTCGACTCGCACAACCTCGAACAGGCGCTGTTCAACGCGCCGCCGGGCGATTGGACCGCGGGCGAACGCGGCATCGCGTCGCTGCCGGGCCGCGAGGACGAATTCCGCCGCGGCATCGACCAGGCGCTCGACTATGCGCGCGTGCTCGGCAACAAGAAGCTGCACGTGATGGCCGGCATGGTCGCGCCGGGCGCCGACCGCGCACGCCATCGCGACACCTACCTGTCGAACCTGCGGCATGCGGCGCAGGCCGCCGCCGCGCGCGGCGTCACGATCCTGATCGAGCCGATCAACCAGCGCGACATGCCCGGCTATTTCCTGAGCCGCCAGGACGACGCGCACGCGATCTGCGCGGAAGTCGGCGCGCCGAACCTGAAGGTGCAGTTCGACTGCTACCACTGCCAGATCGTCGAAGGCGATCTCGCGATGAAGCTCAAGCGCGATTTCGCGGGCATCGGCCACATCCAGATCGCGGGCGTGCCCGAGCGCCACGAGCCGGATCTCGGCGAACTCAACTACCCGTACCTGTTCGAGCTGATCGACGCGCTCGGCTACGACGGCTGGATCGGCTGCGAATACCGCCCGAAGGCCGGCACGTCGGCCGGCCTCGGCTGGCTTAGGGCCTATTCCCGCCAATAACGGGCTTGCGCTGGCCGCCAGAAGGGCCGAGCGCAAGGATTGCGACGAAGCGAATACTCGACGTATTCGCAAGGAGCATGACGCAGCGATCGGCCCTTCTGGCGGCCAGCCCCACGAATGATTTTTTTAGTCAGGGGAACGTGCCTTTCCGGCCGTATTGCGGCGTCGCGCGTCGCTTGTTTGGCTCGCCAAACCGCGCGACACGCTTCTTGCACTACAGCCGGAAAGGCACGTTCGCAAGCCCGTTATTGGCGGGAATAGGCCCTGACCGTACCTGTAATCCAGTATTCCCACAAGGATAAGGAACATGAAAGTACTGATCACCGGCGGCGCCGGCTTTCTCGGCCAGCGTCTCGCGCGCAAGCTGCTCGAACGCGGCGAACTGAGCGGCCCCGACGGGCGGACCAGCAAGATCGACGAGCTGGTGCTGCTCGACGTCGTCAAGGGCAGCGATTTCGGCGATGCGCGCGTGACGGCGATCGTCGGCGACATCGCCGATCGCGCGGTGCTCGAAAGCGCGATCGACACGCAGACCGGCGCGATCTTCCACCTCGCGGCGATCGTCAGCGGGCAGGCCGAAGCCGATTTCGATCTCGGCATGCGGATCAACCTCGACGCATCGCGCACGCTGCTCGAAGTGTGCCGCGCACGCGGGCACCAGCCGCGCGTCGTGTTCACGAGCTCCGTCGCGGTCTACGGCGGCGCGCTGCCCGACGTCGTGCAGGACGACACCGCGCTGAACCCGCAATCGTCGTACGGCGCCGAGAAGGCGATCGCCGAACTGCTGCTGTGCGACTACGCGCGGCGCGGCTTCGTCGACGGCCGCGTGCTGCGGCTGCCGACCATCAGCGTGCGGCCCGGCCGCCCGAACGCGGCTGCTTCGTCGTTCGCGAGCGGCATCATCCGCGAGCCGCTGAACGGCGAGGAAAGCGTGTGCCCGGTGCCGGGTTCGACGCGGCTGTGGCTGCTGTCGCCGCGCGGTGCGATCGAAGCGCTCGTCGCGGGCTGCGAGATCGACAGCGCGAAGCTCGGCAACAAGCGCGTGATCAACCTGCCCGGCCTGTCGGTGTCGGTCGACGAGATGATCGAAGCGCTGCGCGAAGTCGCGGGAGACGAAGTCGTGAAACTGATCCGCCATGCGCCCGACGAGCGGGTCGAGAAGATCGTCGGCAGTTGGCCGGGCCGCTGGGACACGACGCGCGCGGAAGCGCTCGGGTTGAAGGGCGACACGTCGTTCGCGGACGTGATCCGCAGCCATATCGCCGACGAACGGCGCTGATTCACGCGCCGCGTCGGCACATGCGTGCCCGCTCCGGCACGCACGCAGCGTCGTCGGGCCGCGTCAGCGCGGCCTGGCGGATTCCCCGATGCCGAGCGACGCGCGCTTCGCGCCGCCCTGCCGGCTCGCGGAACCGACCGCCCACTGCCATGCCAGCAAGCCCGGCAGATAGAACAGCAGATCGCGCACGCGGCGGGCGCCGGCCAGCGCGAGACAGGTCGGCGCGTCGAACCCGAGCAGCCCGCCGATCAGCACGAACCCGCCCTCCTGCACGCCCAAACCGCCCGGCATCATGAACGCGATGCTGCTCACGAGCTGGATCAGTGCCTCGATCGCGAGCGCCTGCGCAAAGGTCGGATCGGCGCCGAGGAAGTAAAGCGCGAGCCAGATTTCCAGCGCATAACCCGCAAACTGCAGCGTCTGCCAGATCCCCAGATAGCGCACGACGATGCCGGTCTTTCTCCAGATCATCCGGATCGACTGATCGGTGCGTGCCGATTCGCCGACCAGCGCAACCACCTTGCCGCTCGTGACCCGGTTGATCACGCGCATCGCGCGCTCGAACGGCCGCGCATGCTGCACCAGCGCGAACAGCAGCAACACCGGTACCAGCGCCGCCATGCCGATGGCGAGGTGCGCGGCCACCTGCGCGGCGTCGGACGACACGTGTTCGAGCACATAACCGATCGCGATCAGCGCGAATATCAACTGACTGATCAGCGTGAGCTGCATGTCGGCGACGAGGCTGGCCACGACGGTCGCCGGCCGCACGCCCGCCTGCCGCAGCAGCCCGAACGACACGATCTCGCCGCCGATCCGCGCGACCGGCAACAGCCCGTTGATCGATTCGCGGATCCACACGAGCTTCAGCATCGCCACGAACGACGGGCGGCGCGGGCCGCGGATCAGCATTCGCCAGTCCCACGCATTCGCGAGCATCGGCAGGATGTGGGCCAGCGCGGCGACGAGCAGCCCTGCGCCGGCGATCCGCAACCGATGCAGGATTTCCAGCGGATGCTCGCGCCAGATCAGCCACACCGCGAGCGCCAGCCCGGCCAGCGCCGCCGCGCGCGCCGCATACCGGAGCCGCGCGTCGTGACGCGCGGACACGCGGTCCGCGTCGGCGTTGGCAGTATTCGTGTCCGTCGTCATGATTCACCCGCCGGCGACAGCAAGCCTTCCCGGTCGACGCGAAAGCGCGTGCCGCGCCAGACGACGTGCGACGAGAAGAAGCTCGACACGAAGACCAGGAACTGCAGGAGATCGACGAACGGCAGCCAGAGGGCGCCGCGCAGGCCGGCGCCGGTCGCCCGGCTCGCTTTCAGCATCAGCAGCGCCCGCGCGGCGAGCGCCGCGACCGTCAGCCAGCAGGCGGCGAGCGTACCGCCGGAGAACAGCACGGCCAGCAGCGCGAGCGGCACCGGGTGCATCAGCACCGAGCCGGCGTGGCCGAGCCGGTCCGCCGCGCGGATCGTGCAACTCCAGCGCAATTCGTGCGCGTACAGCTTGGCGAACGTCTCTTCGACACAGGCATGCCCGACGACGAACGGCGGAATGACGACCTGCGCGCCCACTTGCCGCACCGCTTCGCCGAGCGCGTGATCCTCGGCCAGGTGATGCGCGAAACGCGCGAGCCCGCCGATGCGTTCGAGCGTCGCGCGCGTGATCGCAATCGTCTGTCCAAAGCATGGCCGTGCACGCCCGATGAAAAGCCCGGTAATCACGCCGGGCAGGAAATGGTAATTCGTCATCGCGACGGCGACACCGGGCCAGAAGCCCGGCGACGCGACACCGCGATACACGCTCGTCACGATACCAACTTCCGGCTGCTGCAGCGCGCCGACAACCGCACGCAGATAATCGCGCTCGACCAGCACGTCGCTGTCGGCGAGACAGAGCACCGAATGCTCCGCATGTTCGAGCATGTTGACGAGATTCGCGATCTTGCGGTTCGGCCCGTACAGCCGCGCATCGGCGACGACCTTGATGTTCGCGTCCGGATAGCGCGCACGCAGCGTCTCGACGGCCGCGAGCGCCGCGTCGCCCGCATCGTGCACGCCGAACAGGTGCTGTACCGGCCCCGGATAATTCTGCACGAAGTAGCTTTCGAGATGCTGTACGAGATCCCATTCGTCGCCGTGCAGCGGCTTCGCGACCGTGACGCCCGGGAAATCGCGCGGCTCCGCCGCCGGCCGGGAAAAGAACCTGCCGACCAGCACGCTGGCCGTGACCGTGTACGCAATCCCCAGCAACGCGCCCAGCCCGCAGACGATCGACAATGCCCCGGCCAGCGCGTGCAGCACATGCAGCAAAACCATGCTTCTCCCCAGTGGTGACCCGTACGACCGCAACCGGCCGCGCACGCGGGCTCACCCGTGCACGCTGCCGTATCGATTCCCGTTGAGCCGGATGTGAAGGACGACCCACCGACGATACGCGCAATCAGATGACACAACTACCGTGCGGCGATCGATTCCGGTCACGCGCACGTATCCGCACGCGACTGCGGCCCTGAACGCCGCATCGGCAAGCTTGCGGGCCGAAAGGATCGCGGTCGCGACCGCGACGACGGTCCAGACGCGAAATGTCATCGTTGTGAAAAACGCTTCGGGTATGCGCAATGCAAGCAGTGAAACCAGCACGAAACACTGAATGAACATGCCGGCCAGCGCGGCGATCAGCAGGTGGGCGCGCCATCGCTCGATCGTCGAGGGTGCCATGAAGAATGAACCTCCGTGCGGACGACCCGGATCGATCTGAAATCAAACTGAAGGGTCGCGGATTCGTGGGCCGGTGCGTTCGGTCCGTGCCGGACGCGGCAAACCCGGGTCGGGGTCAGGGGGAGAAATGTCGTGGCCGATAGTAGCGGGAATGCCGGCGGCAAACCTTAAGCGTTCTTCAGAATCGGGCGATGTTTGAGATCGCTCAACTACAATCGGTTGCCTGGCACGCACAGTCGGGCTCGTACAATCGCAGACACCTGCACGCGAATCGACCATGCGACTCCTCCTTGTTGAAGACGACGATCTGATCGGCAGCGGCCTCGAGGTCAGCCTGAGCCAAGCCGGCTATCACGTCGACTGGCTGCGCGACGGACACGCCGCCGCCGCGGCCCTCGCGACGACGCGCTTCGCGCTCGTCGTGCTCGATCTCGGCCTGCCCGGCATATCGGGAACGGAACTGCTGCGGGCGTTGCGCGATGCGGGCGATACGGTGCCGGTACTGGTGCTGACCGCGCGCGGCACCGTGGCCGACCGCGTGCGCGGCCTCGACGACGGCGCGGACGACTATCTCGCGAAACCGTTCGAACTGTCCGAGGTGCTCGCCCGCTGTCGCGCGCTCGTGCGCCGCTCGCAGGGCCGCGCGGGCGACGAGATCGTATGGCGCGACATCACGATCGACCTGACCACCCACACGGTGACACGCGATGCGTCGCGCGTCGCGCTCACCGCGCGCGAATGGACCATCCTGGTTCAGCTCGTCAGCCACCCGGGCACGCCCCAATCGCGCGCGCGCCTCGAAGACGGCCTGTATGGCTGGCAGGAAGGCATCGAAAGCAATGCGATCGAGGTCCATATTTCGAACCTGCGCAAGAAGCTCGGCGCGGAATTGATCCGCACCGTCCGCGGCATCGGCTACGTCGTCGACCCGCCATGATCTCGCGCTCGATACGCCGCCGCGTGTCGGCGATGGCGCTCGGCTGCGTCATCGTCGTGTGGATCGTCGCCGTGTTCGGCAGCTTCCGGCACGCCACGCGCGAGATCGGCGAATGGGAGGACGCGCGCCTCGCCGAGTACGCGTCGCTGCTCGTCGGTCTCTCGCCGGCCGAACTCGCCCGCCTCGCCCGCTTTCCGCCCGACGCGCGCGTCGAACTCGCGCTCGGCGAATCGAGAGCGGGCCCCGACAACGACGGCGATCGCCTGCCGCGCGACATGCTGTTCGAGGTGCGCGACGCGCAGGACCACGTCATCGCATCGAACCTGCCGGCCGACGCCGCCGGCCTGCCCGATGCACGCGAACCGCGCGGCGCCCCGCGGACGATCGTCATCGGCGGCGCGCAATGGCGCACGCACACGCTGCGCGACAACGCGTCGGGGCGTTGGATACGCGTGATGGAAACGCTCAACACGCGCAGCGACCTGGCGACCGGCATCGCACGCGGCATCGTCTTGCCGCTGATCGTCGCGCTCCCGGTGCTGGCGCTCCTCCTCTGGTATCTGATCGGGCGCAGTCTCGCGCCGTTGAAGACGCTGTCGACGCTGATCGGCGCGCGCGATGCACGATCGCTCGAACCGCTCGGCATCGCCACCGTGCCGGAGGAAGTGCGCACGCTGGTCGACGCGATCGACCGCCTGCTGGCGAGGCTGCGGCAATCGATCGTGCGCGAGCGCGCATTCACGTCCGACGCGGCGCACGAACTCAAGACGCCGCTGGCCGCGATCAAGGTTCAGGCCCAGGTGGCGATCGCGACCGACGATCCGGCGCGCCAGCAGCTTGCGATGCAGCGCGTCGTGCAAGGCGTCGACCGCAGTGCGCGCCTCGCCGAACAGTTGCTGCTGCTCGCGCGGCTCGACGAATACGAACGCATACCGACGCGCGCCGTCGTCGTCCGCGAACTCGTCGACGCCGCGGTCGATCGCCATCTGGGAAAGGCAGCGGACAAGGCAATCGAGATCGTGACCGGCGACACATCCGAACGCGCGATCGAGGCCGATCCGATCCTGATCGGCATCCTGCTCGACAATCTCGTCGACAACGCCGTCAAGTACGGCCGCCGCGGTGGCCGCATCGAACTCGGCGTGCACGACGATGGCACGCTGCAACGCATCGTCGTGCGCGACGACGGGCCAGGCGTCGCTCCCGGCGAGCACGAACGGCTCGGCGATCGCTTCTATCGCGGCAGCGGCACACAATCGCCCGGCAGCGGGCTCGGGCTGTCAATCGTCACACGAATCGCGCAATACTTCGGCGGCACCGTGCAGTTCGAGCCTGGCATCGGCGGCCTGGGTCTCGGCGTCGTCGTCGCGCTGCCGTCGGCGAACACGACCGGATCGATGCCGCGCACTGCGCCGGCGGACGAACACGACGATCGATCGCACGCGATGCCGGGTGCTTAACGTTTCGTTAAGGATTCGCCCGTAGAATTCGCCGATATCTATGATTCCCGCCATTCGTCAGGAGTTTTCATGCCCACGCCCACCCGATATGACGCAGTTGCACGCTTTCTTCACTGGCTGATCGTGGCGCTGGTCGTCGCGCAGTACGCGATCGGCTGGACGATGCCCGACGTGCATCGCGATACGCAACCGATCGGCCTGATCGCCGCGCACTTGATCGTGGGTACCGCGTTGCTCGCAGCGATGGCTTGCCGCGTGCTGTGGCGCGCGACGCATCGCCCGCCGGCGAGCGACCTGTCGCCCGCGACGCGCGCGCTGTCCGGCGTAACGCATTTCGCGCTCTACGCACTGCTGGTCGCGGTGCCGCTGCTCGGCTGGATCAACGCATCGTCGCGCGCATGGGCCGTGACGCTGGTCGGTGTCATCCCGTTGCCGGCGCTGTCGGCGGCCGGCTCCGGATTCGGTCACGCGATGGGCGACGTGCACGGCATCCTCGCATGGGTGCTGTTCGCCGGCATTTGCCTGCACGTGGCAGCCGCGCTGGCGCACCGCTTCGTGCTGCGCGATCAGATCGTTCAGCGCATGATGCCGTGGTGATCGCCTCGCCCCTGTTTCGGCGCACCATCCCATTGCCGACATGAACCGGGGCGCTCCGGCTCGCCCAGTCGTCTGCATTCCTGTTCATCTTGCGATCGACCTGGCCACCCATCGGGACCGGTTGGCGAGATGATCGCGACGCCGCGCGAAGCGGCGTGCGATGAGCGGCATTGCTGCCGACGCCCTTCGGCCACGTCGAGCGGCGCGCACGGCACGCGGATTGCCGTACCGCGAACACGACGGCCACAAGCTACACGCGTACATATCGACACCTAGTTGCTGATCTGAGCCGGCATACCGGGGGCCGGCGCATGCGTGGTGGCGGCCGCTTTCCTGGCCCGATCCTGCTCGGCGAGCTTCGCTTCCGCGGCCTGGATGTCCGCCGGATACTCGCCGTCGTCTCCCTTCGCCGGGTCGTACCCGGCCGCTTCCAGGCGCATCAGCTCGTCGCGAACCTGCGCGCGCGTCAGCGGTTCGGCCGATTGCGCAAAGGCCGACTGACCGACGATCGCCCCGATCATAGTCAGTACTGCGATATATGTTTTCATCATGAACTCCTTCAATGTTCCATATAGATCAACCGTTGTGAATACCTGACCTGCGAACGCAGGCGGTCGAATCAGCTTCCGAAATAGATCGTGCAGAAGCTCGCGGGGCCGACGCACGCGGCCGGGCGCTGGCGCGGCGACATCGCCGCCGGCTTGCCGGCTTCGGATGAAACGGCCGGATCGCTGCCGACCGCCGTGCTGGACTGACGCTGCGGCATCTGTTCCGCCTGCCGCTGGAAGAGCGGGCTCACGTCCGGATACGACGTATCGGTCACGAAGCGCAGCCCGTTGTTTTCGGCGTCGATCAGTTCCTGCCTCACCTGTGCTCGCGTGAGCGCCTGTGCCGATGCTTGCGTCGCGACACCCGCGAGAGAAATTGCCGCCACGGTGGCAGCCACCAGCCAATGCTTGTTCATGTTCCACTCCTCAAGAAGTCAACGAGACGATGTGCTACACCCGTATGACGACGGAGGGGGTTCGTTTATTCCCGCGCGTTGCGGCTCGGGCCGTTTGTGTTTTCCTGCTTTCCGGGCCGCTTGCGTCGGCCGGTCATCGAACTGTCATTCTTTCGTCAGCCGGCGTAACCTGACGTAACGCAGCGCCCGTCGCGCTTCGGGCAGACTGACGCCACCTCATACGGATCGCCCATCGATCGACCATGTCCGCCGCTTACGACTATGCAGCCGGCCTGCTCCGCACGCTGTACGACCGCCATATCGACGGCGGCGCGGTGCTCGATACGGCCGCGTTCCCGGATGCCGAGCGTTTCGTGCGCGCATGGCCTGCCATCCGCGCGGAAGCGCTTGCGGTAGCGCGCGACATGCCGCGCATCCCGCGCTTCCACGAGATCATGCGTGAGCAGTACGACATCTCGGCCAACGATGCGCGCGACTGGCGGATGTTCATCATGCAGGCGTACGGCCAGCCGTTCCCGCGCAACCTGTCGCGCTGCCCGACCGTCGCGTCGGTCGTCGCGGCGTCGCCGGACGTGCTGTCCGCATCGTTGTCGTTCCTCGCGCCGGGCAAGCACATTCCGCCGCATCGCGGGCCGTTTCGCGGCATCCTGCGCGGCTATCTCGTGCTGTCGATGCCGAAGCGCGCGGACGGCGCGCCGGCCGCCGTGCTGAAAGTGGATGGCCGCGAATACCGACTCGACGAGGGCCGCTTCCTGCTGTGGGACGACACGTTCGTGCACGAGGCGTGGAACGACAGCGATGAAGTGCGGATCGTGCTGCTGCTCGATATCCGCCGGCGCGGGATGCCGCGCTTGCTCACGTGGCTGTCGAATGCGGTGATCGGGGTCGTGCGGCTCGGGATTCGGGTGCGGGGGCGGTCGATTCCGGTTTAGCGAACCGCACGATCGCAATCAACCCTCACGTGCGAGACGCGTCAGAACCTCTGCGAGCGCTTGAATCGCGGGTTGCGCGGCGCGCTGCACCGGATAGACGAGGTAATAGCCGAGACCGTTGCGCACCACATCGGGAAACGGTGCGACCAGCGTTCCGGCTTCCAGCCGATCCGCCGCCATGCGCGGATCGCCGATCGCGACGCCGTGCGCCTGGGCAGCCGCCGTCAATGTCAGCTCGAGCGTATCGAATACGAGGCCGGTGCCCGGGTCGATCCGCGTCGCGCCGACGGCATCCAGCCAGCATCGCCATTCGTCGCGATTGCGCGCGGGATGCAGCAGCGTCACGTGCGCGAGATCGGCGATCGACTTCAGCGATGCACCGGTCTCGCGCGTGCACATCGGCGTGAGGCACTCGTCGAACAGCGGAATCGCCGCCATTCCCGCCCAGCTTCCGGTGCCGCGCACGACGATTGCATCGAAATCGGCGCCGGCGAAATCGGGCGTGTCGTCCGCCGACGTGTGTATACGCAGCTCGGTCCGCGGCAACGCATGATTGAGCGCCGAAAGCCGCGGCAACAGCCAGCGAATCGCGAACGTGGAAGGCAAACGCACCGTGAGGGTCGACCTGCCGTGCGCATGGGCGTGCGCGTGCCGCGCGAGTTGCGTGAGTACGTCGACGGCTACCGTGAGCAACGCGCCGCCCTCCATGGTCAGCGTCAACCCCGACGGACGGCGCACGAACAACGCACATCGGTAGTGCGCTTCCAGTTGTTGCACCTGCCGGCTCACGGCGCCCTGGGTCCGGCACAAATGCTCGGCTGCCCGGTTGAAGCTGCCGAGTTCGGCGGCGGCGACAAAGGCCTGGAACGCGGTCAGCGGCGGCAGCGCACGCGTGAGGTCCGCCAGCGGATATGCGCGGGCTGCATACCCGGGTTGCGGATTTTTCGTTTGTTCGGTCATCGCTGCATCGCTATCGTGGTTGAGCCGATCGCACTCGCGGTCGCAGATGGCTCTCGACAATCAGCGGAGAAATACCATGGTCTCGTCGTCCGACGCACTATACACGCGGCAGGTCGATACCTACCTGAAAACGCTCGAACGCGGCGATGTCGCCGCGATCTGTGCGCTGTTCACGCCCGATGCGCGGATATTCTCGCCGTTTCTCGGCTGGATGGCGCCGCGGCCCTTCTTCGACAAGGTCGCGGCGGCATCCGGACCGAGCCGCATCACGCCGATCGACATCTGCGTCAGCGCGACCGGCGCACGTCGGGCCACCGGCTATTTCGTCTACGACTGGGCGCTGAAGGACGGCTCCGCGGTGCAATTCGAGTGCGTCGACGTGTTCGAATTCGACGACGACGCGCGCATCGAGCGCATGATCATCGTCTACGATACGCATCCGATCCGCAGCACGGTCGGCGACAAGTACGCGTAAGCGCAGACGTGCCGACACGTATCGATACGCACCGCCGTTTGCTGCACCGCAATGCCGCAATCCGCGAAACGGATCGCCTACACTACAGAATCGACGATGCCGCCCACGCCCCGCACGGCTCGCTTCCGGTTACTCGCCATGGCTCATCTCTTCTTCGCCGCGTCGATTCAGCGGCATATCGAAACGCCCGAACGCGACGTCGATGCGCGTTCGGTCGGCGAAGCGTTCGAAACCGTCTTCAGCGAGCAGCCGCGACTGCGCGGCTACATCGTCGACGACCAGGGCGCGCTGCGAAAGCATCTCGCCGTGTTTATCGACGGCCGGCCGATACGCGACCGCGAACATCTGTCGGATGCGCTCGGCGACGCGAGCCGCGTATATGTCGTGCAGGCGTTGTCGGGCGGCTGAGGGTCGTACCCGCCAGTGAACAATGTACGGAACCCGGGACAAGCGCCGAAGCGCCGACGCGGGTCGACAGGAGACACTCGACATGAACGACCGATTGCTTGTCGCCACCCGCAAGGGCCTGTTCGTTCTTCATTCCGACAAGAACGGCGGCTGGACGCTCGGCGAACCGCATTTCGTCGGCGAACCGGTCAGCATGGTACTCGCCGATCCACGCGACGGAACGCAGTACGCCGCACTCAACCTCGGTCATTTCGGCGTAAAGCTGCACCGCAGGCGAGCGGGCGCGACCGACTGGGAAGAATGCGCAGTCCCCGTTTATCCGCCGCAGCCTGCCGACGAATCGCCCGCCGGGTCTGGCGCACCAGCGGGCACGGGCGACGCGGACGACGAGCCCCCCGCCCCGCCGCAGCCGCCCTGGACGCTTCAGCAGATCTGGTCGCTCGAAGCCGGCGGCACCGACGAGCCGGGCGTACTGTGGGCCGGCACGATACCCGGCGGGCTGTTCCGCTCCGACGATTACGGCGACTCGTGGGTGCTCAACCGCCCGCTGTGGGATCGCCCGGAACGCGCCGAATGGGGCGGCGGCGGGTACGACGCGCCGGGCATCCATTCGGTGATGGTCGATCCGCGCGACAGCCGGCACGTGACGGTCGGCATCTCGTGCGGCGGCGTCTGGCAGACCGTCGACGGCGGCGCGACCTGGCGCGTGACCGCCGACGGCATGGAAGCCGACTACATGCCGCCCGAGCGGCGCGGCGAGCCGAACGTGCAGGACCCGCACCGCGTCGTGCAGTGCACGGCCAACCCGGACGTGCTGTGGACGCAGCATCACTGCGCGATCTTCCGTTCGACCGACGGCGCCGAGCACTGGCGGCGCATCGAGGCGCAGCCCTCGAGCTTCGGCTTCGCGGTCGCCGTGCATCCGGACGAACCGGACACGGCGTGGTTCGTGCCGGCCGTGAAGGATGCCTGCCGGATTCCGGTGAACGGCCGGTTCGTCGTCACGCGCACACGTGACGGCGGCCGCAGTTTCGAGAGTCTGTCGAACGGGTTGCCGGCCGCGCCCGCGTACGACCTCGTGTACCGGCACGGGCTCGCGGTGGACGATTCCGGCACGCGCCTCGCGATGGCATCGACCACCGGCGGGTTATGGACCTCCGGCGACGGCGGTGAAAACTGGCAGATGGTGTCGGCGCATTTGCCGCCGGTGTATTGCGTCAGGTTCGGGTGACGGAGGGCGGCACGCAACCGAAGCCCGATACGTCCGGATTCCCGGTCACTCGCCGGAGCGCGCGTCGACAGGTACGTCGATAGGCGCATCGACGCGGCGCTCGCCCGGCGCGATCCGCGCCACCGCCGCACGCGTGTGCGCGATTTCCGCTTCGAGCCAGTCGAGAAACCGCCTGACCTGCGGCTCGCGTTCCCGCCCGGGCCGGCACAGTGCGACGAAGCGTGCGCCGTCGAGCCGCACCGACGGCTCGATCGGCATCAGCGCACCGCGCTCGACGTGCTCGGCCACCAGCACCGAACTCAACAACGCGACGCCCTGCCCGAGCAACACTGCCTGCAACGCGTATTGCTCGTCGTCGTAATGCCGGAACACAGCGCGTTCGAGCCACGCGTCGCGACTGGCCGCGCGACACCACGACGCCCAGTCGATCGACACCGGCAGCGGCGTATCCCACACGGTCTCGATCAAATCGAGAGGCTCGTCCGAACGATGCGCATCGAACCCGGCAGCCGCATACGCGCCGAAATACTCGTCGATCAGCGCGATCTCGTGCAGCGCCGGAAACGTGCGCGACGTCGCGCGGATCGCGAGATCGATTCGCGCGTCGCGTTCGAGATCGGCGAGCGCGTTGCCGGTTTCGACCTTGATGTTCAATTGCGGATCGACGCGGCGAAACCGACCGAGGCGCGGAATCAGCCACATCGAGGCGAACGCGGGCGTAGTCGTCAGCACGAGCGTCCGCTCGTCGGCCGCTTCGGGCCGCACCGCATCGAGCCCGCGGCTCAGCGCAAGCAATGCATCGTGACTCGCGCGAAACAGCCGCTCGCCCTCCGCCGTGAGCCGCACGCCGCTCGCGCCGCGCTCGAACAGCAGCACGCCGAGCCGGCTTTCGAGCGACTTGATCTGGTGCGACACGGCGGCCGGCGTCACGGACAGCTCGTCCGCGGCGGCCTTGAACGTGCCGAGCCGCGCCGACGACTCGAATACACGCAATGCGGTCAGGGGAATTTTCGAGAACACGGAGCCTCGCGGGCCGGATGCGGCCGGGTTGAATTCGATTCAATCGGGGTGAGATTAGGTGAATTGAAGCAGGCGTGCAACGCGAATAGCCTTGCGGGACGTCGCGGCACGGTGCCGCGGCGGTTGCCGTCGAACCGGAGAAACCACGTGCAAGGCCTACCGCGCAGAATCACGCAGGCGGTGCTCTACGAAGCGATCGCCATCTCCTGCATCTCGCCCGCGATCGCGGCGATCTTCAAGCAGAACCTCGTCTATTCGGGCGCGCTGTCGGCAACGATGTCGGCGATCGCGCTGCTGTGGAACATGATCTTCAACGCGCTGTTCGAGCGTTGGGAAGCGTCGCGCCGGCAGCCGGCGCGAACGCTCGGGCGACGCATCCTGCACGCCACCGGATTCGAAGGCGGGCTGATCTTCATGCTCGTGCCCGTCGTGTCGTGGTGGCTCGACATCTCGTGGTTCGACGCGTTCGTCGTCGATATCGGGCTGTTCGCGTTCTTCTTCTGCTACGCGTTCGTGTTCCAGTGGGCGTTCGATCGCGTGTTCGACGTGCCGGCGGCGACGAAGGGGTTGTGAGTCGGACGTCCGTCATTGCATGACGGCGGCCGGGATATGTCCTGACGCCGCCTCACTTCACGAGGTGCCTTACATATCGGCACAACAGTTTCCGGGGCAGCCAGGAAGCAACGTTATCTCAGCCCGCTTCGCATTTTCACTGTCTCGAATACTCAGGCGTTTATAGACATAACTATGAACAGCATAGCGCTCCTGTTTTAGCCCGAAATGCCGCAACAGACGATGAGCGGCTTCGGCACGTCTGGTAGACAATTCCTCAGGATCGGTTTCTGTAGGCTCGGCTACGCCGCTCACTGCTACTCCTTCGCGAATCGGAAATCTTGACAACATATCCGATACCCAGCCTCTCAGCTTCTCCGCTTGCTCCGCGCTCACCGACGCAGAATTATTCTCAAACATAAGGTCATAATTCTGTCCCGGCAAATTCTCGGATCCATCACAAGCAAACGAATTTGCTGACACACACAGGAAAATCACACCTTTAATCAAGCCATACAACGTATGCCGCAATACTGTCCGCATTTTTAATTGCCATCTCCGGGTTATCTTGCCCCCACTTCGGGAGAAATCGCGTGATTCCATATTTTGGATCGCCTGCTCCAAACGTATCCTTGAAATGAGTGCACTCGTGGATGATCGTCGACAACTTCGAGGTGGCTGCCCGACTTCGATCACGAATCGTACAAAATTCCTCGTGGATGCTTATCGTGTGCGTTGCCGTGTCGGGACCACATACGTGCGCAACAGTCCCGACATTCTTGTTGGTAGGCAAGCATCCAAGAGATCGATCAAGATCAGGATGAGCCCTCAGAAAATTCGCAGGGCCTAGTGACCGCATGACTGCAAGAGTAGCAGTCAGTCCGGTGATAAGGCGAAGACGAATCTCGTCGTCATTCGCGCCGAACCACGTCCACACACGCCTACGTTCGTTCTGCGACCACTCTGCCAGCCTTTTGAGCCGCTCCTCCACGAGGTCTGCCCCTTCGTCGCGAAGTTGCATCACCAGGTTTCTGAATTCTGCGTCGGTCATGGTCGGGCAGATGGGTGGGCCGTTGAGCGTCAGTAGAACTTTAAGCTTCGAACCTTGCGTAGTATTCGTCACCGCCGAATCGTGGACGCAAACATATTCGTTACAAGGCATCGTTATTGTTCTCCACTACCTCAAGCCTAAGTTTCTCGGCGCGACGTGTCGTTACACGTTGAGTGTTTCCTTCGAAATCCGTGACACCACTGAAGATCTGGCCTGATGTCGTATGTATGCGGTATCGAACACGCGCAAGCGGTCGACCACTTTGCTCATCGCACAAAACATACTGTTCGTCATGTTCGTCGTTAGTTGCCGAAGTCGAATGAGCATGATTTCGACCCAGCCCCACCGACACTCCGACCTGCTGATCACTGACGATCATGCGCATCCCCCGCTCGGCATAAAAAACCGGCGGCGGATTGCACCCGCAAACATTGATATCGCCGCTCAGCGCCCATGGCTGGCCATTCGTCGCTGTGCCAGGCAAACGTGGACCTTCCGGCGCGACATACCCTTCCTGCTCGCAAGCCGAGCAATAGGTCTTCATATAGAGTGTCGCGATATGCACTCGCGGCGGCGGATTGGAACAGGTGACAGTCGGCAGCCCTTCGATGATCGTCGCGCTGCCACCGCGATCCCCTTGTGCGAGAAAGTAGCGGATCATGCGACCTCGCGTCGGCGCATAGCGCCCGGTTGCTTCACCACCCTGAGCCAGCTACCCGACGCCAGCCTTTCTCGCTCCGGGACGTCGACGACGACATCACCGCTATCGAGTTCGATGCCGACAGACGCGAGCCGTTTGAAATCGCCGTAATCGGCCAAGTCAAAGCCACCGACGATCCAGGCTGCCGAGCCGTCCGCAATAGCAGCCGCCCTGCCATCTTCGTAAGCAACGACGTTGCTCGCGCAGGCGACTGCAGGCCCGGCAACCGTCAGCCCGCTGCTGGTTCGGGCGTTCCCCTTGCCTCTCTCGGTACGCGTGCCGATGGCGGCAGACAAATGAGTGGGTGATTTCTGCTCGTGCGGCATCCTGATTCCCCTTCGTGAGATTGGCGCGAATGATCAACACCAAAATGCGCGATCCGAAAGGGACTTTCAATCATACGAATTCGAAATTCGCATAACTAATTGTTATTATATTTCTTTATCTCAATTTCTTTAATCGTTCGCACGGGACACTGCCCGGGTCGACCTCCGGCAGTCAGCTATGCCGAAAGTCCGGTATTCGACCGGCTGCGAAAAACTCGTTGACACGCGCCGGACGAGCCTGAGGATCGCCCCCGAACACCGGGTATCTACCCTGTCGTTCGGGGGCATGCGACCAGCGTCAAACCTCAAACAAAAGTGGCTGAAGCCTGAATAACCCTCTCAATGCACGCCGAGATAAGCCTTCACCGCCGGCAGACCCGGCTTCCCGTCGAGGGTCGTCACGCCGGCCAGCCACTTGTCGAGCGCCTGCGGGTTCGCCTTCAGCCACTCGGCCGCCGCCTTGTTCGGTTCGACCTTGTTCATGATCGGCACCATCACGTGGTTCTCGATCGTCGTCGTGAACTGCAGGTTCGACACGAACTTCGCGACGTTCGGGCAGCGCTGCGAATAGTCGGGCGGCGTTGCCGTCAGCACCTTCGCTTCTCCGTAGTTCGGGCCGAACACGTCGTCGCCGCCGCTCAGGTAGTCGATCTTCATCTGCACGTTCATCGGATGCGGTTCCCAGCCGAGAAACACGATCCACTGCTTGTCGCGGATCGCGCGGTTCACCTCGACCAGCATCCCGGCCTCGCTCGACTCGACCATCTTGAACTTGCCGAGGCCGAACTGGTTGCCGTCGATCATCTTCTTGATCAGCAGGTTGCCGTCGTTGCCCGGCTCGATCCCGTAGATCTTGCCGTTCAGCTTGTCCGCGTACTTCTGGATGTCCGCGAACGACTTCAGGCCGCCCTGGTACACGTAGTCGGGCACCGCGAGCGTGTATTTCGCGCCGGTCAGGTTCGGCGTCGAGAGCACCTTGATCGAGCCGGCCTTCGTGAACGGCTGGATGATCGGGTCCATCGTCGGCGACCAGTAGCCGAGGAACACGTCGATCTGCTTGCTCTTGATCCCCGCGAACGTGATCGGCACCGATGCGATCGTCTTCGTCGGGCTGTAGCCGAGCCCCTGCAGCATCGTCGATGCGAGGCCCGTGGTCGCCGCGATGTCGGACCAGCCGACATCCGCGAAGCGCACGTTCTTGCACACGGGCGGATCGGCCGCATAAACGGCCGACATCGGCGCGGTTATCCCGATCCCGCACACCGCTGCGATCAATAGGCGCTTCATCTTTCTTCTCCTCAAAGTGATGTCGTTTGCATGAATGCGGGATCGTTTGTTGAAGCCGCGCGCCGCGATCCCGGCAACGTCGCGACTGGATGATTCTTGACGGTCAGCGCCCCGGCAACCTGCGCTCGTAGCTCGGCGCATGGCCGAACTGCGCGCGGTACGCCTTGCTGAAATGACACGGCGAATGAAACCCGCAGACCGTCGTCACGCGCGCGATCGATGCGTCGGTCGTGCGCAGCAGGTCGCGCGCGCGTTTCAGGCGCATCGTCAGGTAATAGTGGGTCGGCGACACGTTCAGGTACACCTTGAACATCCGCTGCAGATGCCGCTGCGACAGCCGCACGAGCCGCGCGAGCTCCTCCAGCGACAGCGGCTCCTCGATGTTCGCCTCCATCAGCCGCACCACCTCGATCAGCTCGGCGCGCGAGAAGCCGACGCGCGCATCGACAGGGATCGGCTGCGTATCGGTCGAGCTGCGGATGCGCTCCAGGATGAACTGCTCCGACACCTGCGCGGCAAGCTGCTGGCCGAACCGCATGCCGACGAGGTTCAGCATCAGGTCGAGCGGCGCGGTGCCGCCCGTGCAGGTCAGCCGGTCGCGGTCGACGACGAACAGCTCGTCGGCGAAGCCGACCTGCGGAAACTCGGAATGCAGCGCGGACAGGTTCTCCCAGTGCACGGTGCAGCGATAGCCGTCGAGCAGCCCGCTCGACATCAGCGCGTACGCGCCCGTGCAGATGCCGCCGAGCGGCAGCCCGCGTTCGGCGAGCGCCGCGAGCGTATCGCGCGCGCCTTCGTCGACCACGTCGCGAATGCGGATGCCGCCGCACACGATCATCACGTCGGGCAGGTTCGTGTAGTCGAGCGCCTGCGTGGGCCGCACCGCAATGCCGTTGCTGGCATGCGCGGGGGCGCCGTCGAGCGAGTAGATCGACCACTTGTAGTGATCGGCGCGCCCGACGTAGTTCGCCATCCGAAGCACTTCGACGGCGCTCGAAAACGCGATCATCGAGAAGTTCGGCAGCGTCAGGAAGCCGAAATGGGCGAGGGACGAAACCGGTGAAACGCAGGCGGCGGGCGCAACAGCGACGGCGGACGTCACATCGGTCTCCTGGCGAGGAGGTTGCAGGGGGCCAGCTCCGCGGCAAATGCCGCGAAAGCCGCTATCGATTCAGGGAAGGCGGCCGGAAGTCCGGCCGGCCGCCAGTCGGTCAGGCCTGTACGGGTGCGGTCTTCACACGAAAGAGCTGCTTGAGGCCCGAGAACAGCGGCGCCTTGACGGTGCCCGGCGCGCGGCCGAAGCTCTCGGTAATGCGGTCGAGAATGATCGCGAGCAGCACGACCGACAGACCGCTTTCGAAACCGAGGCCGATGTCGAGGCGCTGGATACTCGCGAGAACGTCGTTGCCGAGGCCACCCGCGCCGACCATCGACGCGATGATCACCATCGACAGCGCCATCATGATCGTCTGGTTCACGCCCTGCATGATCGACGGCAGCGCGTTCGGGAACTGCACCTTGTACAGCAGTTGCCACGGCGTGCAGCCGAATGCCTGGCCGGCTTCGACGATCTCGCGGTTCACGTGGCGGATACCGAGGCTCGTCAGGCGCACGGCAGGCGGCATCGCGAAGATCACCGTCGACAGGATCCCCGGCACGCGGCCGAGACCGAACAGCATCGCGGCCGGAATCAGGTAGACGAACGCCGGCATCGTCTGCATCAGGTCGAGGATCGGACGCACGGTCGCGGCGACCCACTTGCTCTTCGCAGCCCAGATACCGAGCGGGATGCCGAGCACGAGGCTGATGATCGTCGACGACAGCGTGAGGCCGAGCGTGATGACCGTCTGATCCCAGAAGCCCGTCGCGAAGATCAGGAGCAGCGACGCGGTGGTGAACAGCGCGAAACGCCAGCCCACCCGCCACAGCCCGACGCCGATGAAGATCGCCATCATCAGCCACATCGGGATCGCCTGC
Source organism: Burkholderia sp. BKH01 (assembly GCF_025685725.1). NCBI lineage: Bacteria > Pseudomonadati > Pseudomonadota > Betaproteobacteria > Burkholderiales > Burkholderiaceae > Burkholderia > Burkholderia sp. BKH01. The sequence continues at coordinate 426,537 of NZ_JAOTQT010000005.1, forward strand.
AGGCTGTGTTCGACGAATGCCGCGAGGCCCTCGATCGCTTGACCGATCGCGTCGAACGTCTTCGCGTCGTGGTCGAGCAGGTAATGAACGGACTGGTCGACCCAGGTACCGAGCGGAATCATTTCAGACATGGGAACCTCGCGAACGCGTGATGGCCTTCAGGATGAGCGCACGATCGACCGAGCCGCAGTAGCAGCCGTTGTCGTCGACGACGGGCAGTGCATTCGGGCTCGCGACCACGCGCGCGACGACATGTTCGAGCGACGCATCGAGCCGGATGCTCTCGATCGGCCGCACGGACGGCGTGTCCTGACCGATCGCATCGCGCGTGACGAAGCCGCGGATCTTGCGTTGGGCGTCGAGCACGAACGCGTATTCGGCACTGCCGTTCAGCGTCGCCGCGACGTTCGCGGCATCGCACTTCGACATGGTCGGCACGGCCCCCGTCTGCATCAGGTCGCCCGCAGTGAGGTAGCGGCTCGTGTCGATGCCGTCGAAGAACGCGCGCACGTAGTCGTCGGCCGGGTTCGCGATGATGTCCTGCGGCGTACCGACCTGCACGAGCCGGCCACCTTCCATGATCGCGATGCGGTTGCCGATGCGCAGTGCTTCCTCGAGATCGTGCGACACGAACATGATCGTGCGGCGCTGTTCCTTCTGGAGCTGCAGCAGCACGTCCTGCATTTCCCTGCGCTTCAGCGGGTCGAGCGCGGAGAACGCCTCGTCCATGATCATCAGCGACGGGTTCACGGCAAGCGCGCGTGCGAGGCCGACGCGTTGCTGCATGCCGCCCGACAGCTCGGACGGCAGCTTGTGCGAAAACGGCGCGAGGCCAACCTGCTCGAGCACCTCCATCGCGCGCCGTTCGCGTTCCTTCTTGCCGATGCCCGCGACCTCGAGGCCGAACGCGGCGTTCGACACCACGCTGCGATGCGGCATCAGCGCGAACGACTGGAACACCATGCTCATGTCCTTGCGGCGCAGCGCGGTGAGCGCCGAGCGGCGCGCCGACGCGACGTCGAGCCCGTCGATCATCACCTTGCCCGCGCTCGGGTCGACGAGCCGGTTCACGAGGCGGATCAGCGTGGATTTGCCGGAGCCGGACAGGCCCATCAGCACGAAAATTTCGCCTTCCTGCACATCGAAGGAGACGTTGTGCACGCCGACGACCTGGCCGGTGCGCTTGAGCACGTCATCCTTCGTCGCACCGGCGGCGAGCATGTCGAGCGCCTGCTGCGGGTTACTTCCAAATACCTTGCACAGACCTTCGACTACAACCTTGGGGGCATCCATCGAAACCTTCTCCTCGTGTAGCGGGGACTCACGCGAGTCATAGCGTGCCTACATAGTTGCTAGAAAAAACCCCGACCTGCCGACGAATTACGACAAACGCTTGCGCAAATACGACACGGCCTTCAGCCCCGCCAGGCGGGCCACGGCACGCGGCGACACCCGATTGCGGCGGCGCAATACGCGCGCGCCCAATAACGACGGGCATCGCACGCCGGCCTTGTGCGCAGCAGCGCGGCGCGAATCGCTTGGTTTTTTGCGCCAACTCGCAGCGGGCGCACGTCGTTTTGCGACAATTTCACGTCCGATCAGCCGGCGTCGCGACTGTCGTCAGATCAATGCATCCCAGCGGCCGTCTCGCCGTGCCTTTCGGCCACCCGCAAAAAGCATGACCGTACAGAAAAACACGTGCCGCGCGGTCGTCATTACCGGAGATCACGCACGCATCGGGGCCCGTCCGCAACCCAGAAAATCCCGCATGCTCGCTGTGATACATTGCCGGCAAACACGCCGATCGCGCCGTTGCCGCGCGCCTTGCGCGCGACGATCCGCCAACGGCGCGCACTTGCCGGTTCGCCTGCCGGCCGTGCTGAACCCGCCTCGATCCGGTGCGAGCCGCGAGCGAAGGACGATAACGATACGAGAGAGGGAGTAAGGCGTTGAACTGGGCATTCGCCGTAATCGGCTTCATCGTGGGCGGCATCGCCGCATTGATCGGGGATTTCTCGGCCGCGAACGGCTCGCTGCTCGGCGCCGCCGTCGGGTTCTGCATCGGTCATGCGCTGCGGCAACACACGCTCAAGAACAACAGCGCCGCGCCCGACACGTTCGCGACGCCGCCACCCACGCCGGCGCCGCTCGCCGATCGCGTCGCGCGCCTCGAAGCAACCGTTGAAACGCTCACGCGCGAACTCGATTCGCTGCGCGCCCAGCTCGCCGGCGCGAAGGCCGGTGCGGCCGGCGCCGGCATCGCCGCGCAAACGCCTTCGCCCACTGCGGCCGACGCCCCGCCCGCTCCGCTGTCGCCCCTTGCTTCGGCAACGCCACCGACGATACCTGCGCAACCCGCCACCGCAGCCGCCGCGCGCGCGGGCACACCTGCCTCCGCATCGGTGCCGGCTCCTGGCGCGGCGCCCGCAACCGCAGCGCGCGCCGCCGTTCCCGCCGCCGCCAACGCGACGACGAATGAGACGACGAACGCACCGGCCGCACCCGCTCGCGCCACCCCGCCCGCGCCGCGCGAACCCGGCATCGCCGAACGTGCATTCAGCGCCGCGCGCGACTGGCTGCTCGGCGGCAACACGGTCGTGCGCGTCGGGATCGTCGTGCTGTTCTTCGGTGTCGCGTTCCTGCTCAAGTACGCGGCCGACAACAACATGCTGCCGATCGAATTCCGCCTCGCGGGCACCGCGCTCGCTGCGGCCGCGCTACTCGCGATCGGCTGGCGCGTGCGCGCGCGCCGCGCCGCGTACGGCCTCGTGCTGCAAGGCGGCGGCGTCGGCATCCTGTACCTGACGATCTTCGCCGCGACCAAGCTTTATGCGCTGCTGCCGGTCGGCGCCGCGTTCCCGCTGATGGTCGCGGTCTGCGCGCTGAGCGCGTTCCTCGCGGTGAAGCAGAACGCGCTGCCGCTCGCGTTCATGGGCAGCGCGGGCGGCTTTCTCGCGCCGGTGCTGCTGTCGACCGGCCAGGGCAACCATGTCGCGCTGTTCAGCTACTACGCGCTGCTGAACGCGGGCATCTTCGCGATCGCGTGGTTCAAGGCATGGCGCCCGCTGAACCTGCTCGGCTTCGTATTCACGTTCACGATCGGCTCGGCGTGGGGCGTGACGGCCTATCGCCCCGCGCTGTTCGCGAGCACCGAGCCGTTCCTTGTCCTGTTCTTCCTGATGTATGTCGGCATCGCGCTGCTGTATGCGGTGAAACGCGAGCTGGCGCTGCGGCACTACGTGGACGGCACGCTCGTGTTCGGCACGCCGATCGTCGCGACCGCGCTGCAGGCGTCGCTCGTGAAGGGCATGCCGTTCGGGCTCGCGTGGAGCGCCGTCGCGCTGTCGGCGTTCTACGTCGCGGTCGCCGCATGGCTCGCGCGGCGCCGCGACCGCCTCGCGCTGCTGTTCGAGGCGATGCTCGCGCTCGCGGTGATCTTCGCGACGCTGGCCGTGCCGCTCGCGTTCTCGGGCCCGACGACGAGCGCCGCCTGGGCGATCGAAGGCGCGGCCATCGTGTGGCTCGCGGTGCGCCAGAAGCGCCTGCTGCCGTTCGGCTTCGGCCTGCTGATGCAGGTCGCCGCGGCCGGCGCGTTCTTCACGAGCCTGCTCGGGCCGGCCGACGCAACCGCGCTGCCCGTGCTCAACAGCCCGTATATCGCGATGCTGCTGATCGCGCTCGCCGGCCTGTTCACCGGCTGGTGGCTGCACGGGCGCGGCGAAGCGCGCGCGTGGCACGCGTGGATGCCCGAGATCGGCGCAGCGGCCGCGGCGTGGGGGCTGCTGTGGTGGGTGAGCGGCGGGCTGCACGAGATCCTCGTCTACGCGAGCCGTCACGTCGACCTGCATGCCGACCGCTTCGTCGTCGACGCAACCGCGCTGTTCGCGGCCGGCACCGCGTGGCTCGCGCACGTCGCGCGCCGCCGGCTGGCATGGCCGCTCGCCGAATGGCCTGCGCTCGCGCTGACGCCGGTGCTCGCGCTGCTCGCGTTGCGCGCATTCGATGCGTACGAAGCGCCGCTGTCGGGCCTCGGCGCGTTCGCGTGGCCCGTCGCCGTCGGCGCGGGTCTTGCGCTGCTGTGGCGCCAGTCACGCGGTGCGACGAGCGCCGATGCCGCGCGGGATGCGGCACCCGGCGTCGGCCAATCCATCGCCGCAGGCGTGATCGCGCCGCTGCATACGCTGATGTTCTGGACCCTGTGCGGGCTGCTGTCGCTCGAAGGCTTCTGGCGCCTGCGCGCATTCGTGCCCGAAGGCGCGTGGAGCTGGAGCGCGTGGGCCTACGGTTTCGGTGCGCTGCTCCTGCTCGTATCGGGCCCCGGCTCGCGCCTGCGCTGGCCCGTCGCGGCGTTCCCGCGCGCTTACCAGGTATGGGGCGCGGCGCCGCTCGCCGCGCTGCTGTGGCTGTGGAGCATTGCCAGCGCGACAAGCGACGGCGACGCATCGCCGCTCTTCTGGCTGCCGCTGCTCAATCCGCTCGACATCGCGCAGTTCCTGGCCTTCGTCGCGTTCGCCGCGTGGCTGCGCCGCCTGAAGACGCTCGGCATCGCGTGGCATCCGCGCACGGTCGACTATGTTGCGATCGCAACCGTATTCCTGTGGTTCAACGCGCTGATGCTGCGCACGCTGCATCAGCGCTTCCACATGGCCTACGACATCGACACCGTGCTGTCGTCGTTCGGCATCCAGCAGGTGTTCATGGTCGGCTGGAGCCTGTTCGCGTTCGCCGGCATGTGGCTGACGCGCCGTGACGGCATCGCCCGCGTGTGTGCACTCGCGTCGCTGCCGCTGATCGTCGTGATGTGGGTGTGGACCTTCTACGCGAACTTCACGCAGGACGGCGGAAGCTGGGCGCGCGTGCCGCTCTTCAACCCGCTCGATCTCGTGCTCGCGGTCGTCTATGCACTCGCCGCGACGTGGTTCGTGCGTGCGCGCAAGCTCGGCTGGTCGTTCGACACATATCGCGTCGAACTGACGAGTGCGGCCGGTGCGACCGTGTTCCTGTGGCTGAACGCGATCCTGCTGCGCGCGCTGCATCACTGGGCCGGCGTGCCGTACGAGTTCGGCGCGATGGCGGAATCGACGCTCGTACAGGCGTCGGTGTCCGTGTACTGGACGGTCTGCGCGCTCGCGACAACGATCTGGGCCACGCGCCGCGGGCTGCGTCCGCTGTGGTTCGTCGGCGCCGCGCTGCTCGCGCTCACGGTCGTCAAGCTGTTCCTGTTCGACCTGTCGCACGTGACCGGCATCGAGCGGATCGTGTCGTTCATCGGCATCGGCGTGCTGCTGCTGTTGATCGGCTATTTCTCACCGCTGCCGCCGAAGGCCGCGGCCCACCAGGACGACCCGCAATGAAGCGACTCGCCGCCCTGCTCGGACTGAGCCTGCTCGCGTCGTTCGCGGCCGCCGACGGCACGCCGGGCGCCGGGCGCGTCGCGCAGCGCTTCTCGCTCGACCTCGACGGCAACGCCGCGTATTACCAGCTCACCGTGCCGCAGCCCGTGTATGCGGCCAGCCGGCGCGACGATCTCGGCGACGTGCGCGTCTTCAACGGCGCGGGCGAGCCGGTTCCGTATTCGCTCGACGCACCCGCGGCGGCCGCGCCCGCCGCGCGGACCTCGCGCACGCCGGTGCACTGGTTCCCGCTGCCGCCGGCGCGCGCCGATAACGGCAATGCGCCGCTCGGCGTGACGGTCGGCCCGGACGGCTCGCTGCGCGCGGCCGTCGCCACGCCGTCGCCGGCAAAGCGCGGCGCGGATCTCGTCGACCTGTCTCGTGCGAACGGCGACATCGACGCGCTGCTCGTGCACGTGGGCGACGACAGCTACCAGGGGCGCGTCGCCGTCGACGCCAGCGACGATCTGCGCAATTGGCGCTCGCTCGGCAGCACGCAGCTGCTGAAGGTCGGCCGCGGCGACGACATGCTGGTGCAGGAACGCATCGCGCTCGAAGGCGCGGCGCCGCGCTACCTGCGGCTTGACTGGCTCGACGGCGCGCCCGCGATCGCATCGATCGACGTCGAGACGCATCCGCGCGACGCGCGCGGGACGGACACCGCATCCGTGCCGCGCCAATGGCGCGACGCCGCGCGCGTACGGGTCGGCAGCGCGCCCGGCGAGTATCTGTTCGACACCGACGGCGCGTATCCGATCGACCGCGTGCGCATCGACCTGCCGCAACCGAACACCGTCGCGCGCGCGACGCTGCAAAGCCGCGCCGACGCGCAGGCGCCGTGGCGCGACGTCGCGGGCGCCGTGCTGTTCCGGCTGCAGGGCAAGGCCGGCGAACAGCGCAATCCGCCGCTCGAGTTCGCCGCGAATACGGATCGTGCGTGGCGGATCGTCGTCGACATGCGCAACGGCGGATTCGGTGCCGGCCAGCCGGCCGTCGTGATCGGCTGGCATCCGGCCGCGCTGACCTTCGTCGCACGCGGCACGCCGCCGTTTACGCTCGGTGTCGGCGACACGTCGCTCGTGTCGTCGGCCGTGAGCCGCGACGCGCTGCTGGTCGGCATGGCGCCCGAAGTCCGGCCCGCGCGCGTCGGCACGGCGCTGCCGGTTTCGGCTGTCGCGCCGGCGGCGGCTGCCGATACGGACGCAACGCGCCGCTACGTGCTGTGGGGCGCGCTGGTCGTCGCGGTCGGCGTGCTCGGTACGATTGCCTGGCGTCTCGCGAAAGGCGGCGGCGAGTCGCGCAACCGCGACGAGTGACGCGACGCGCCCGCCGCGTGTCTTTATGCAGCGTTTATCCGGCACACCTGTTTCTTTCGACGGCCGCAACGCGTAACTGCGTACAGTCGTCGCATCGGAACCACGATGCGACGACATGCAGGAAACCTATCCATCGCATGACCAGCCGGTGCCGCGCACGCGCCCGGCCCTGCCGCTGAAGCGGCTGCTGCTCCTTTGCCCGATCGTGCTGTCGCTGTCGGCCGCGCTCCCCGCGCAGGCTGACGACACGCCGGCGGCACCGGCCACCGCCGCCAGCACACCCGATAAGTCGCTCCCGCCGACCCTCGACTCAATCGTCACGACGCTGCGCAACCGCTTTCACGTTGCGTATGCCGATGCGCGCACGATCGCCCATGCGGTGCAGACCGAATCGGATCGCTACGGGCTCGCACCGGCGCTGCTGCTCGCGATCATCGCGGTCGAATCGGGCTTCGATCGCCACGCGGTCAGTGTCGTCGGCGCACGGGGGCTGATGCAGGTGTTGCCGGCCGCGCATCGCGACCTCGTCGCGCATGTGAAGGACCTGTCCGATCCCGCGACCAACGTGCGGATCGGTGCGGCCATCTTCCGCGGCTACCTCGACGATGCGGACGGCGACGTCGAAACCGCGCTCGTGCGCTACAACGGCGGCACGAAGCGCTATGCGCAACGCGTCGTACTGCGTGTGCAGCAATTCGATGCGCAGTTGCGCCGTTCGAACGGCGCGGCGGCCGACGAACTGCGGACGGCCGCTAACCCCTGAGCGCGCGGCGCTACGCGGCGCCGGCGAGCCGGTAGCCGACACCCATTTCCGTCACGATGTACTCGGGCCGCCGCGGATCGCACTCCAGCTTGCGCCGCAAGTGGCCGACATACACGCGCAGGTAATGCGCATCCTTGCCGTGCGCCGCGCCCCACACCTCGCTCAGCAGACGGTCGTGCGTAAGCAGCCGCCCCGCGTGATGCGCCAGCACGGCCAGCAACCGGTATTCGATCGGACTCAGATGCACACGTGCACCGTCGCGCAACACCTGACGATCGCCGAGATCGACGGTCACGTCGCCGAAGTGCACGCGCACCGTATCGAGGCGCCCGCCGCCGGCCTGCCGCCGCAGGTGCGCACGAATCCGCGCGATCAGCTCGGCGGCACCGAAGGGCTTGGTCAGGTAGTCGTCCGCGCCCGCGTCGAGCGCGGCGACCTTGTCGCCTTCCGCACTCAGCGCCGACAGCACGATCAGCGGCACGTCCGAACATGCGCGCAGCGCACGGATCAGTTCGGTGCCACCGAGGTCGCACAGGTTCGTCTCCGCGACGATCAGGTCGGGACGGCGCGCGGCGACGGCCGCCACGCCCGCGACACCGGTCGCGGCCTCGCAGACGTGCATGTGTTCGGCCTTCAGCGCGACACGGACGAAATGCCGGATCAACCTGTCTTCGTCGACGATCGCGATGACGACGGTCGGTTCGCTCATGCGGCAGCACCTCTGTCCGCGGTGCCATGCGTACGTTCGCGGCCGGCACCGTGCGCGTCCATGTTCATGCCCATCCGAATGCGACGAGCGCCATGTCGATCAGCTTGATGAACGGGAACGGCAGCAGCACGCCGCCGAAACCGTAGACCAGCAGGTTCCTGCGCAGCAGCGGCGCCGCGCCGAGCGGACGATAGCGCACGCCCTTCAGCGCGAGCGGGATCAGCGCAACGATGATCAGCGCGTTGAAGATCACCGCCGACAGGATCGCCGACGCCGGCGACGCGAGGTGCATCACGTCGAGCACGCGCAGTTGCGGGTACGTCGTCGCGAACGCGGCCGGGATGATCGCGAAGTACTTCGCGATGTCGTTCGCGATCGAGAACGTCGTCAGCGAACCGCGCGTCATCAGCATCTGCTTGCCGATCTCGACGATCTCGATCAGCTTCGTCGGGTTCGAATCGAGGTCGACCATGTTGCCCGCTTCCTTCGCGGCCTGCGTGCCCGTGTTCATCGCGACCGCCACGTCGGCCTGCGCGAGCGCCGGCGCGTCGTTCGTGCCGTCGCCCGTCATCGCGACGAGGCGCCCCGCCGCCTGATGCTCGCGAATCGTCGTGAGCTTGGTTTCCGGCGTCGCTTCCGCGAGGAAATCGTCGACGCCCGCTTCCGCCGCGATCGCCGCGGCCGTCAGCCGGTTGTCGCCCGTCACCATCACCGTCTTGATGCCCATCTTGCGCAGTTCCGCGAAGCGCTCCTTGATGCCGCCCTTCACGATGTCCTTCAGCTCGATCACGCCAAGCATGCGCGCGACGCCGTCGCGTCGCTCCGCGACCGCAAGCGGCGTGCTGCCGCGGCGCGCGATGTCGGTCACGGCCGCTTCGATCTCGCGCGTGACGCGGCCGCCGTGGGACTCGACGTAGTGCGCGATCGCGTCGGCCGCGCCCTTGCGGATCTCGCGGGCGGGCGCCCCGGACGAAGTCCCGGCCGGGAAGAGATCGACGCCGCTCATCCGCGTCTGCGCGCTGAACGATAGAAAGACCGCGTGCAGCGCCTGCATGTCGCGCTCGCGCAGATTGAAGCGCTCCTTCGCGAGCACGACGATGCTGCGGCCTTCCGGCGTTTCGTCGGCGAGCGACGACAGTTGCGCGGCATCGGCCAGCGCTTCCTCGGTCACGCCCGGCGCGGGCACGAACGTCGATGCCTGGCGGTTGCCGAGCGTGATCGTGCCGGTCTTGTCGAGCAGCAGCACGTCGACGTCGCCGGCCGCCTCCACCGCGCGGCCCGACGTCGCGATCACGTTTGCCTGCATCATCCGGCTCATCCCCGCCACGCCGATCGCGGACAACAGCCCGCCGATCGTCGTCGGGATCAGGCACACGAGCAGCGCGACGAGCGCGGTGATCGTCACCACGTGGCCGGACTTCATCGCTTCGACCGCGAACGTCGAGAACGGCAGCAGCGTCGCGGTCGCGAGCAACATCACGATCGTCAAGGCCACCAGCAGGATCGTCAGCGCGATTTCGTTCGGCGTCTTCTTTCGCTTCGCGCCTTCGACCATCGCGATCATCCGGTCGAGGAACGCCTCGCCCGGATTGACGGCAACCCGCACGACGATCCAGTCGGACAGCACGCGCGTGCCGCCCGTCACCGACGAGAAGTCGCCGCCCGATTCGCGGATCACCGGCGCGGATTCGCCGGTGATCGCCGATTCGTCGACCGACGCGACGCCTTCGATCACGTCGCCGTCGGCCGGAATCGTGTCGCCGGCTTCGATCAGCACGACATCACCCTTGCGCAGGTCGGTCGACGCCATCACCTCGACGTTGGCCTTCGCATGCGGCGCCGCGAGTTTTTTCGCGACCACGTTGTGTTTCGCACTACGCAGCGATGCGGCCTGCGCCTTCGAGCGCCCTTCGGCGAGCGCTTCCGCGAAGTTCGCGAACAGCACGGTGAACCACAGCCACAACGCGATCGCGACGATGAAGCCTGCGGGCGCCTCGGCCTGGCCGAACAGCGCGGCGATCCACAGGATCGTGGTCAGGATGCTGCCGACGTACACGCAGAACATCACCGGGTTGCGGAATTGCGTGCGCGGCGTGAGTTTCCGGAACGAATCGGCGATAGCCGGGCGCACGAGCGCGGGATCGAACATCGAGCGCACGGCCGTGCGCGCATGGCTTTGATGCTCGGGGCGCTGACCTGTCAAGGGTGCGAGAGACATGGCGGGTTCCTTTCGCCGGCGCGCCGTCGTGGCGGCGTTCGGCATCGATCTTCGCGGGCCGACGCCGTCGCACGCACGGTCGCGCAGCATCCGTTTCCACGTAAACCATCTTATGAAGGTTCGCGTGAAGATCGCAGCAAAGGATCCGGGCAACGCATAAAAAGCGCGTAAACATCCGTTTCGCCGCGCGCGGCGGGGGGGTCTCATGGGCCGTACTCGAGCGGAAGCGCCACACTCCGCTCACGCGACGTTTACGCGGTAAAACCAGGAAAAAGCCGGTGCGCGACGCTCAGCCGAACGTGTAGCGCCCGTGCTGACGCGGCCGCCACGGCGACGAACGGCAGCTCGCGGCGCCGGCCGCGCGTCGTGCCGCCCATCCCGCGCCACGGCGCACGCGCAGGTCGCGCCGTGCCACTGCCACGACGCGCGCCGGCAATGCATACGCCAGACGGCGCACGGCCGCCACGCGCGCGGCCAGCCGCGACGCCGGCGACACGCGGCGCACGACGTGCGCGACGTGCGCGACGGGCCGCTTGCACAGGATCGCGCTGTCGTAGCGCTTGCCGGCGAAGCGCATCACATCGACGACCTCGAAACCCTGCGCGCCGTAGAACGCCAGCAGATGCGAAGCGGGATGCGGCGTATCCAGCGCGAGCAGCGTATAGCCGCGCAACGCGGCCCACTGCTCTGCGAACGACAGCAGCAATGCGCCGATCCCGCGGCTTTGGCAATCGGGATCCACGGCCACCTGGCGCACGCTCGCGACGCCTTCCCGCCGGTACAGCGAGCAGGCCGAAGACGGATCCGCCCCATACAGCGTGGCCGTGCCGATCACGCGCCCGCCACACACGGCGACGTAGCACTCGCCCGCTTCCGCGCGGCGGCGCGTGACGTCCTCGTCCTGATCGACGCACGTGCAGTTGAGCCCCATCGCGCCGAGCCGCGCGAACGCGCGATGCAGCATCGGCGTGAGTTGCGCATAGCTGTCGACTGCCGGATCGAAACGCCGTACGACCACCCGGTCGGCGCACACGGGAGGCGGCGCGGCAGGGAGACGTTCGGCAATCGCGTTCCGGGGGTTCGACATCGCAGTGCTCCGTGGTTGGGATGCCCGAAGTCTATGAGCGCGCCGGTGGGCGTCGCAAGAAAAAATGTCGTAAAAGTTTGGGGAAATGCGTCCGGGAAAATCGGTCGCGGCGGTACGTGACGCCGCTCTGCCAACGTCGTTGCGAACGCATGAAAGTGCACCGATCGTTGTTCGCGCAAGCAACGAATCCCGCGACGGTATCGACGCCCCGCACGCGCTCCGTTGACACCTGCGGCGACGCGATCCAGACTCGCTGTTCCCTCACCGCACCGCGAGCGCTCATGGTCACCTGCTTCCTCCGCTACGTCATCGATCCGTACAAGCTCGACCAGTTCGAAACCTACGGCAAGATGTGGATTCCGCTCGTCGAAAAGTTCGGCGGCACGCATCACGGCTATTTCCTGCCGTCCGAAGGCGCGAACGACATCGCGCTCGCGATGTTCTCGTTCCCGAGCCTCGCCGAGTACGAGCACTACCGCGAACGCTCGAAGGATGATCCGGCGTGCCAGGCTGCGTTCCGCTATGCGGAGGAAACGCGCTGCATCGTCAGCTACGAACGCAGCTTCTTCCGGCCGGTATTCGAGTAACCGGCGACGTCTGCCGGCATGGCGCCCCTTTTGCTGACCGGGACGAAAAAAAGCCCCGCCTGCATCCGCGCGGCGGGGCCAACCCATGTCAGTAGAGACATCATGGAGGAGACGGGCCCATCTTATCGACCGTGGCGCACCGTCCCAACCAAGCATTTCTGCTATCGATCTGCGCGGCCGCGCACACGATTGCCCCCGCCGCGCGGCATATCGATAGAACGAAAAGTCGTTTTCAGAGTGGCGACGGGGTCGTTACCATCTGGTTTTAAGCCTGTGCTTAGCCGGGCAAGCCATCCCCGAGGAGCGCCCCTTGACTGCATTCGATCAACACCGCCGCCCGTTCGTCGTCGGCATCGGCGGTACCACCCGAGCAGCGTCGTCGACCGAACGCGCGCTGTCGTTCGCGCTGCGCGGCGCGCAGGCCGCCGGCGCACGCACGCGCCTGTTCGACGGCCCGTTCCTGCATACGCTGCCGCACTACGCACCCGAACACAAAACGCTGACCGACGCGCAGCGCGAACTGATCGACGCCGTGCGCCAGGCCGACGCGATCATCATCGCGACGCCCGGCTATCACGGCGGCGTCTCCGGCCTCGTGAAGAACGCGCTCGACACGCTCGAGGAACTGCGCGCGGACGATCGCCCCTATCTCGACGGCCGCGCGGTCGGCCTGATCGTCACCGCCTACGGCTGGCAGGCAGCCGGCACCGTGCTGACATCGCTGCGTTCGATCGTCCATGCGCTGCGCGGCTGGCCGACGCCGTTCGGCGCGACCGTCAACACGCTCGAAACGCGCTTCGAAAGCGCCGACAGTTGCTCGGATCCGAAGGTCGTAGCCCAGCTCGAGACGGTCGGCGCGCAAGCCGCCGAGTTCGCACTCGCATTCGCGTCGCATCGCGCGACCACGCACGCGGCATCGGTCGACGCACTCGCACCCGTGCTGAAGGTCGCCAACCAGTAATCCCCTTCACTCCGCCGCCCGCGCCCGGCCGACGAGGTTCGCCGTGCGCGGGCGGCGCGTCTTCGGACGCGCGGCGATGTGCTGCGCGCGCCGACACCGCGCGACGCGCAGGCCGCGCCGACGCTTCGCGTCGAATACCCTTCCCCGGCATACCCCCTCTATAACGATTCGGCCCGCCGCGTGATTTGCATTGGCCGAAAGATTGGTTCACGCGGCCGGCGGGTTTTCGTACGCTGAAAGTCCGAACATTCTCCGCGCACGCCATGACCCGTACGATCCGCTACAAGGGCTATGAAGTCGCCCCCGCTGCCGCCCGGTTGCCGAACGGGCTGTTCGCTGCCAACCTGACGATCGAGAAGGCGAGCGGCGGCTCGACGCCGCGCTCCGTTTCGTTCGACGCGATCGATTTCTTCTTCGAGGAGGAGCACGCGCTCGCCTATGCGTCCCGCTGGGGCCGCCTCTGGGTCGACACGCACGCGTGACGCACGCCTGGCCGGCGTGCGCATGGCCGCTCGAAAATACGCGTTTACGGAAGCTATGCAAAAATCTTTCGGCCCGTAATCGCATAACAATAGCCATGACTGACACGCTGCAGGAAGAGCACGCAGCCGCAGATCACGCGATGCGCAACTGGACCTTCGAGAGTCAAGGTCCGGTCAGGATCGGTTCCGATGCGCACAAGCAGATGTTCTGTCGCATGCTGCTCGACACACACAACCCATACAAACCGGCCGTGATCGACTGGCCGGCGCTCAAGCCCGACGAACTCGGGCGGCTCACGTCGCTGCCGATCTGGGACATCGCGGTGCAAACCGAAGGCCGCGCGTCGATTCGCGTGGCGACGTACGCAGAGACGATCGACGATCCGCTGTTGCGCCGCGCGCTCGAGATGGACGGCGGCGAGGAAGCGCGTCACAAGGTCGTACTGTCGAAGCTCGTCGAGGCCTACGGCATCCGGCTCGCGCCCGAGCCGGCCTACCCGGCGCCGAAGGACCCCGAGTGGTCGTGGATGATGACGGGCTTCAGCGAATGCATCGACAGCTTCTTCGCGTTCGGCCTGTTCCGCTCCGCGCAGCGCTCCGGTTTTTTCCCGCCCGAACTCGTCGATACCTTCGAGCCCGTGATCCAGGAAGAAGGCCGCCACATCCTGTTCTTCGCGAACTGGTATGCGTGGTACCGGCGCACGATCCCGTGGTGGCGCCGGCCGTGGTTCTTCGCGCGCGTCGCGGCCGTGTGGGTGCGCCTGATCCGCGACCGCATCGGCATCGCGCGCGGCATCGATGCCGACGGCGCCGCGCGTGACGCGAACTTCCCGGCGACCGGCACCGCCGACATCGGCGAGGCGCTGAACCCGCGCGAGCTGATCGAGCTGTGTCTCGTCGAGAACGACCGGCGGATGGCCGGTTACGACAAACGCCTGCTGCGCCCGATGTTCGTGCCGCGGATGGCGCGGTTCGCGCTGCGGTTTCTCAAGAAGTAAGCTCGAGGGGCCGGGCCGCAGGTCATGCGGACCGGCGAGCCTTCGTGCACAGTGCCGTGCGTCCCCGCAGCGCAGTTGATCGTCGCCGCGGCCGATTCGATCCGGAACGCTTGCGTCGCACACCGGACGAATCGCCGCCCCTCCTGCTCGACGCCAGTTCGTTGCATGGGGTGAGCAACCGCTCCGGCTCACATCCGTGGACCGAATGTGGCGCGCCCGATACATCTTCTCCGGCCTTTTTTCCTCCGACGATTCGGCGCGCCCACGGCGTGAGGGCGCTGACCAGCGGGGTCTTTGACACACCCCTGGCGGCGCCACGTGGGGCACGCTGCGGGGCCGTCTCCGCGGCTGTCCGGCACGCCTCCAAATTTCGCTCTTATACCGGCATCACCGATATCGTCAATAAGACAAATCCGATAGTCGAATGCCAAGAATCCTATCTGTCGCTTTGTAGCAATTCTCGTAGCAATTTTTTACAAATTCGACGAGCTAGCCGCCCCGGAACGCCCGCCGCACGGGCAGCCCTGCCGGCCGAGATGCGCAAATCGGCACAGACCGATACTTGCCACTTCAGATTAAATTGATTCATACACGATCAACAAAACAAAAGCCAATCCCCCAATAAAATTACAACTTAACAAGACAACAAGACATTCAATACATTATCAATCTGCGCACCATCTAACATTACAAAAACGAAAGAATGATCTTGCGCGCAAACGTTTGCCATTTCATTTGTCTTACTTATACGCCAATTCCTTGCGTTACCTACCGCACAAAACATACATAACTATTTGATTTTTATACAAATTTATAGTGATGCCGCGAAAGATTCAAGCCCTTCAAGCAACATTCTTACATCTTTCACATTCACTCCAATTCAATACATCAAAACACGATGCATTGACCATCTTTTAACTTTCTAAGCCCTCCATTTATCACTATTTATCAATTAATAAAATCCACCTCCAATAAACTCCGCCCATCAATTTTTGAGATTCGCGCGAGCGCACGGAGTATTCCTCTAACAAAAGAGACCGGTGTGTGGCGTGCACATTTGGAGGTAGTAGGACATGAACCGCACATACCGCTCGATCTGGAACGAAGCGCTTGGCGCCTGGGTCGCGGCATCGGAAATCGATTCGGCACGGGGCAAGCCGAACAAGTCGGCCGTCGTGGTCGCCGCAGTCGCAGCACTGGCGATCGGCCTGCCGGGGCTCGCCGAGGCCAACACGCTCAATACACAGCAGACCTGCTTTACGGGAAGCAGCAGCGTAGTCGGCCGAGTCAACCCGGGCGGCACGGCGAACCAGGCAGGGGACGGCTCCGGCACGTATTCGGTCGTTGCCGGCTGTAACTCCAACGGCAACGGCTGGACCGGCGTCACGGTTTACGGTTCGTTCGCGCAAGCGACCGGGAACGGCGCCGTCGCCACCGGCATGCTGTCGTCAGCCGGCCTGTGGGGCGTCGCCGCCGGCCTCGAAACCACCGCGAGCGGCGCTGGCGCCACCGCGCTCGGCTTCGGCTCGACGGCGAACGCGTTGAACTCGGTCGCGATCGGCGGTGCGGGCGGCAACGGCACGACGCCGCTGTCGCAGGCAAACTCGACCATCGCGTCGGGCGCAGGCTCGATCGCAATCGGCAGCAACGCAACGAAGGGTGCGCAGTCGGCCGCGTCGGACAGCATCGCGATCGGCGGGCAGTCATCCGTCGCGTCGACCGCCACGTCAGGTATCGCAGTCGGCCGCGGCGCAACCGTCAATGGCGCCTACGGCATCGCGCAAGGCGACGGCGTCGTGTCCGGCGCGACGGGCCAGAACGTGGCGATCGGCTCGAGCGGTACGACGGCCAATAGCGGCACGGCGGCCGGCGGTGCGGTTGCAATTGGTCGCGGCCAGACGGCGAACGGCGACGGCGCGGTCGCGATCGGCGATCCGAACAGCGCAACCGGCACGGGTGCGCTCGCGATCGGTGCGAACAATACGTCGAACGGCTCCGGCGCCCTCGCGCTTGGCAACACCAACTCGGCAAGCGGCACGGGCTCCGTCGCGCTGGGCAATAGCAGCACGGCGCTCAACAGCTCCGTTGCGATCGGCAGCTCGGCGACGGCCACGGGCACGAACGGTGCGGTCGCCATCGGCAACTCCGCGACCGCGACCGGCACCGGTGCGATCGCGCTTGGTAACGTCGGCAGCTTCGCCGCCAACACGCGCGCGACCGGCACGGACGCGCTGGCCCTCGGCAACGGCTCGACAGCCAGCGGATCCGCCGGCGCAGTCGCCGTCGGCGCCGCAGCCGTGGCGTCGAATTCCTATGCGACGGCCTTCGGCTCGAATGCAACCGCGTCGGGCGCCGGCTCGGTCGCGTTCGCGCAAAACGCCAATGCTTCGGTCTCGAACGCCATCGCCATCGGTGTCGGCTCGACTGCGAACGTCGCGAACTCGGTCGCCCTCGGTAGCAGCTCCGTGACGACCAGTGCACTGTCGGCGACGACCGGCGGCACCACCACGGTGAGCAACACGACGATCGGCGGCCAGACATTCGGCAACTACGCCGGCGCCGGCTCGGCAGGCGGTGTCGTCAGCGTCGGCCAGCCGAACGCGGAACGCCGCATCCAGAACGTCGCGGCGGGCCTCGTCAGCGCAACCAGCACCGACGCGATCAACGGCAGTCAGCTCTTTGCGGTTGCGAGCACGACGACGTCGAGCATCACGAGCCTGTCGACTTCAACGTCGACGGGTCTGTCGTCGGCCAATAGCTCGATTACGTCGCTTTCCACTTCGACCTCGACCGGCATCAGCTCGCTGTCGACCGGCCTGAGCTCGACCAACAGCTCGATCACCTCGCTGTCGACTTCGACGTCGACCGGTCTGTCGTCGGCTAACAGCTCGATTACGTCGCTGTCCACTTCGACGTCGACGGGTTTGTCGTCCGCTAACAGCTCGATCACCTCGTTGTCGACGTCGACCTCGACCGGCATCGGTTCCCTGTCGACCGGCCTGAGCTCGACCAACAGCTCGGTGTCGTCGCTGTCGACCTCCA